>DAISZP010000033.1:0-19577 GCA_036824745.1 Luteolibacter sp. | reverse complement strand
CCTGATATTCCGGGCGATGGGGATGCGGATGCCATCCAGCGGGCCTTGAAGCCTCATTCCGCCCTCTACTCTACCTACATCCTCTTGCGGACACTCCATGAGCTTCCCGGGATTCTATCCGTTCCTTCCGGTATCCGTTCCTTCCTTGAGGCCGCCTATGAGGAGCCGCCCAAAGGTGAACCCGCCGCTTGGGCAGAACTTCGCGACTCCCAGCGCACGGAAATCGAGAAACGCAGCGCCATGGGTGGCCTGATTTCCGCGGACCCGTATCTCTCGCCTCTGGATGACGATGAATTCCGCGCCCCCACCCGCTTGCGGGATTTTCCCACCACGGATCTGGTCCTGCTGAAGTCCGCTCCCGCCGTCCAGCCGGGTGGGGGAGTGGTGCTTCATTTCCACTCCGGCGAAACCTTGCTATGGCATCCAGGACAGCCATGGACTTTCAAAATCGCGCGTGCCGTGTTCCTCAGTACGGTTCGCGTCCCTTCCTATCAATTGCCGGAAATGCGGCCGCCTGAATGGCTGGAAACGCATTCTCATGGGGCGGTTCTGTCTGGATACCTTGGCGATTCCATCCATGCGGATGAGAAACAGGACCACTTGTATGAAACGGGGACGCGGAAGATCCTTCCTTTTCGCTACGAGCGAGGTCGGGGCTTGCTTTTCGAAAAGGAGCTTGTCCCCAGCCTGGCAAAAGAAAACCATGACTTAACTTACGAAGATGACTGGCCTCTCTGAAACCTCCTTCAACCTCGTCGAACGCCCATGGATTCCAGTAATGAACGCCAACGGCAAAACCCGCCTCGTTTCACTGCATGAAGCTTTCTCGGACGCCGATGAAATCCGTGATCTTGCATGTGGGCCTGCTGAACGCATCTCTTTGCTCCGCCTGCTGATCTGCATCGCCCAAGCCTCGCAAGTCGTGCCACAACGTGACGACTCGCCCGAGTGGAAGGTGTTCACGACCAACCTGATTCCGTCATCCGTGGCTTATCTCTCGAAACCGGGAATCAGGGAGGGATTCGAGTTGTTGGGAGACGGAGTTCGCTTCCTGCAATTCAAGACGGCGCGACTTGGCGAGGTGGAAGCCGGTGAATTTTCGCCTCAATCGTTGGCCAAGCTGTCGATCAGAAGGGCTTCCGGTAACAATCCTACGATTTGGGATCATGAAGGTGAGGAAATTCAAAGTATTCACATGGAAGAAATCGCGCTATCGCTCCTGACTTTTCTCAACTTTTCCTGTCTCACAAATGGTGCATACCCTGGTCGGGCGCCATGCATCAACGGCAACGCCGGACATGTATTTGCAGTTGGTGAAAATTTGAAGGAATGGATCGAACTCAATTGCATTTCGAAAGATGCGATTCTCCGCCTCGGATTCGTTAATCCCGATTGCCGCCCGGTTTGGGAATTGGCATCTGGAATCACTGATTGGCAGGCCTTTTGCGCGAAGGTAGATTTAGCGGAAATCGATGGTGCGTTCCTTCCTCGCCTTACTCCTGTCTCTCGGGCAATTTGGCTGCTCCCACGTAGCGGGGCACTTGTCTTGGACAACTCCATCAAGTTTCGGCACCTCGGCACAGTGCGGGAGTTCTCAACTGCGGTTAGGAAGATTTCCAAACCAAAGGGCGATCAATATCCCTACCAACAGATTGAACTGGTTCCATCCCGTAAGGTGTGGCGCGACTTACCTGCATTTCTTGGTGGTAACCCTCATGAGGATGGGGCACCCGCTACTATTACGCGCACCCGTAAATCAGCATGTGTCTGGATCGGGGGAATCGTCACGGGAAAGTCGAGCAGTGAAAACAACACGTATGACGATGATGTCGATTCGGTCTGGGTTGAAGCGGGGGTGCTCGCAGACCCGGATATGAGACTGGACTACCGGGCCGCCATGAAAGCCGCAGACGACTGGGAAAAGCGTTTGGATAGGGCGATCTGCATTGCAGCTGTATTCCTTTCCGATGCTAAGAAGCGCGAGCGTCTTGTAGCTCTGGCAAACGGGGCGAAGGGGATGGGCAGTTTGAAACTCACGGAAAAGGATGGCAGATTGTTGGAGAGGAGCCGACGAGTTGCGAAAGCGGATTATTGGAACATCGCTGAGTGTTCACTGCCGAGGCTTTTTGAAATATTCCGAACCGGAGAGTATCCAGAGGATCTTGCCGATCCGTGGGCCAAATCAGATTGGCACGCTGCGCTACGAGAGGCGGCTAAAAGCGCATACAGGCAACACGTTGCATCTGATTCTCCCCGTCAAGTGGAGGCTTATGTCTTTGGCTTAAAGTCGCTGAATCTATGAAACTTCATTCAAATCCACCGCCGCATGAACACTCCCGCTGAACCCGCCCAACCCACGCTCGTGGGCTTGCTCTACCGCCACTGCCTCACTCCCGAGGGAAGACCGTCCTTCGCCGCCCGCGGCCTGATTGCGGATCTCCGCAAACTTCGTTCTGAAAACACGCGGCATCAGGGACTCTTCGCCCTTGGAAGCATCGGCTTCACCTCATGGGCCAGCGATCCCTCCGCCCTTACGCTCACCGCCGTTTTCGCCCTCCATCCACACAGCCCGGACAAGGCTCGGAACTTCGGCACTACTTGCAGGGACCTCGCCACGCGCCGGAAGGGCGGAGAGAAACCCAGCGTCCCCGGTGATTCTCCGTTTGATCGACAGTTCCGCCGCCTGCTTGCCGCACGAACGCTGGATGATCTCCTGCCCGTCATCCTCTCCATCGGGCGGATCGCGAAATCCGCGGATGTTGCCATCGACTATCATGCGTTGCATCGGGATCTCCAGAAGTTCCGTTTTGAGCCGGATGCCGTGCTTGAGCGCTGGGCGAAATCCTATTTCCAAACCACTGAACCCGCCGGAGACACTTCGGCCGCCTGACATGAGCCTTATCCTCACTCGCGCCCTCATTCCCTACGAACTCGCGGCCAAGTGGACCTCGAACGGCCGCCCGGGCTTCGCGGATCCCTACGCCTGGCACCAACGCGCCTGGGAATGCTTCCCGAATGCCGCGAAAGACGCCGACCGTGATTTCCTGACCCGCATCGATCCGAAGGACGAGCATCTCCAGCTTCTCATCCTTTCCCCCGACGTTCCCACGCGCCCGGATTGGTGCCCGGTGGATCAATGGCAGTCCAAGAACGTGGATGCGGAGTTCCTTGCCGCTCCCCGCTATCAGTTCTCACTGCTCGCCAATCCCACGCGCAAGGTGCGTTCCGATAGAAACGGGAACATCCTCAAGAACGGCCGCCGCGTTCCCGTCACCCATCGCGAGGACCGCGCCGATCCCGTCACTGGCCGCATGCAACGAGGCCTTGTTTCCTGGATGAAGGAGCACGGCGAGGCGGCGGGTTTCTTGATCGACGAAACATCCCTCCGCACCATCACCAAGCCTTGTCAGGCATTCACCAAGCACAACGGAGCCCGTCATCACGGCATGCTTCATGCCGTCGATTTCCAAGGAACACTCACCGTCACCGATCCGGCGAAACTCCGAGCCGCGTTCTGCTGCGGCATCGGCTCCGCGAAGGCCTTCGGTTTCGGCATGCTCTGCCTCTCACCCCTCTGAGTCTCATCTGAAATTTCAAACCTCAAATTCCCATGACCTACCAACGCTTCGAAGATCTGCCCGTATGGCAGGAGGCTATTCGCCTGGCGGAAGGCTGCGAGGACTTCCTGATCGCTGCCAAGGCCAGCATCACCTATTCCAAACGCGATCAACTGGACCGCTGCTCGCTCTCCGTTTCCAACAACATCGCCGAAGGATTCGAGCGAGGCAGCACGAACGAGCTTCTCGCCTTTCTCTACATCGCCCGCGGTTCCGCCGGAGAGACCCGCTCGATGCTTTGTTACTTCGAGCGCCGCCCGGCGCTGGTGGATTTCAAATCTCAAATTTCAGATCTCAAATCGATTTCCGAAAGCTGCTCGCGGCAGATCCGCGCATGGGCGGATTCCCTGCAAAACTCCGACATCAAAGGCCCACGGCATCTCAACGATCAATCCCGAGCCGATTGGGAAAAGAAGAACTCCCGCAGACAAAGCGCGAAGGACTTCTCCGCCCGTGAGCGGGAAATCATCTCGAAACTTGCTCCAAACGATCCCGCACGCCGCCTCTGGGAACAACGCAACGGCCCGCTGGGAGGAGGCTGAAAATCTCAAATCTCAAATCTCAGATTTCAAATTCCCAAACTCAGATTCCAACGACCATGAAACTCATCGAACTCCACATCCTGCAATCATTCCCCGTCTCTTGCCTCAATCGCGATGACGTGGGCTCTCCCAAATCCGCCACATTCGGCGGCGTGAACCGCGCCCGTATCTCCAGCCAATGCCTCAAGCGCGCCGCCAGAACTCATGCCAAGGAACACTTTGCCGCCTTGAAGAAATTCGAAGGAATCCGCTCCCGTCTCATCGTGCCACAGTTTGAAGCGGCGCTCGCTGAACTTGATGTGCCGGATCCTCGCAAAGTCGCCACGGACATCGCCAACGAGCTCTCCAAGATTGATGCCAAGAACAAGACGGGCGACGAAGTGACGACCGCAGTGTTTCTCTCTCCCGGTGAAATCAAAGAGATCGCCGCGGCCATCGCCGGAGGAAAGGAAATCAAGAAAGCCATCAAGGACGCCAAACGCCTGGACGCCGCGGACATCGCGCTTTTCGGACGCATGATCGCCAACGACTCCTCGCTGAATGTCGAGGCCGCAGCCATGTTTTCCCATGCGCTATCCACCCATAAGGTGGAAACGGATTTGGATTTCTTCTCCGCCGTCGATGATCGAAAGGCCGCCGATGCGGACAGCGAGAACGCGGGAGCGGGTATGATCGGCACGCTCGAATTCAACTCCGCCACTTACTACCGTTATTGCGCCATTAATCTCGATCTCCTCAGGAAGAATCTCCCCGGACTTGAACTCAAGCCCATCATCGACGCCTTCCTGCGCTCCGTCATCGAGGCCATCCCCAGCGCCCGTCAGAACTCGATGAACGCCCACGTCCGCCCCTACTATGTGCTCGGCACCTATCGCGAGAAAGGACAGCCGGTTCAATTGATCAACGCCTTCGAAAACCCGGTGAGGCCGAACGGTTCCGGTTTTCTCCAACCTTCGCGCGCCCGTCTGGATGGATCGGAATGCGGCACGAGCGAGCTGGAGAAACTCGAAAAAATCTGGGGCCTCAAGACAGACCTTTCCGCGGCAATTCCGGATGTGGGGATCGACCAGTTCATCCAAACCCTCACCGCCCATGTCTCCTGACTCGCCCACGCTGGCATTCTTGCTCGACTCGCCGTTGCAAAGCTGGGGCGACAGCTCCCGCTTCAACCGCCGCGGCACCGGTGCCCATCCCACCAAGAGCGGTGTCGTCGCATTGCTTGCCTGTGCGCTGGGCATCGACAAACACGCGCCGGACGAGCGTGAGCGGCTCGCCCCGCTCGCAAGTCTCAAGTTGACCACCGTGCTGCTTCCCCGTCTCGTCTATGGTTGGCGCGGCGAACCCCGCGCTGCGAAGGACGGTTCCTTGCAAACACACCGTCCCCTCCGCCTCACGGACTATCACACCATCGGCGGTGGTTTTGATGATAAGCGCGATCCGTTGCGCAAGCCCCGCAAGGCTGGTGGCGGCGTGTTCGACACCGTGCAATCCTGGCGCGACTACCTTCTGGATTCACGCTTTGCTGTCTTTCTCCAAGGAGACGAGACCGCACTGAAACAGATTGCCACAGAGTTCCAAGATCCCGCCTGGGGATTGTGGCTCGGGCGGAAATCCTGCATCCCTTCCGTTCCCATCCTTCCGGAAGTCCATCCGAGTTTCGACATCGCTTGGAAATCCATGGCCATCAAGGCGGGCTACCCGGAAGAAACCACCCTCACGGGATTTGATCGCTGCCAGGAAACGAACGATCCGTCTCAGGCGCATTTTGTTCTTTTGGATCAGCCGGTTTCTTTCGCGACCCGGACATTCCACGCCCGTCCCGTCCGCCGTCTCGCTCCCGGCGAGATGCATTGAGTGCGGAGCCCGGCGGATCGGGCATTGGGCTCGGTCTTTCGGGCTTTCCGCTCGGGAGATCGGGCTCGGAGCGCCATCTTCCGGCTGTTTTGCGCGGGCGATGGGGTGTGGATGCTCGGTTGGTCCGGCTCCGTGGTCGGCGGATCGCCCTCCGTGCCCGGGAGATCGCTTGCGGTTCCCGGTCGATGGCATCCGGGGCTCGATCCACCGGGTTAGGTTGCCCGATCGCCCGCGTCCGGAGCCCCGCCTTCGGAAACGAAAAACCCCGCGATCCGGCAGGACCGCGGGGTGGGAGAGGGGGAATCCGGATTCAGGATGCCGGAGGCGCGGGTGGCGTGCTGCGGCGGGAGAAACGTTTGCCCAGCACGGACATCAGCTCGTCCAGTCCTCCGGTGCTGCCATTGCGTTTGGCGGCGGCGTAGTGGTCCAGCGCCGCCACAAACAGGTCGCTGCCGATCACGGTCATGGTGTCCTCGATCATCTCCTGCACCTTGGTGGCTTTCTGGATTACGGGCAGCAGGGCGTCGTAGATGGCGAGGTCGGATTTGAACTCCGCGGAGTCGAAAGCTCCCGGCAGATAGTCGGATCCCTCCTGTGCCATTTCCACGGACTTGCGGACGAATGCCACGGACTTGTCTCCCATCTTCGGCAGCTCGCGCCGTTCCTCGGGCGAGAGGCTTACCAGGAAGGGCAGCTTGGTTTGGATGGTCTGGAATGCGTCAAGCACGGCCTGGCGGTCGGCTTCCGATAGGGTTGCGGTAATGCGGTTTTGCATAGCATTGGAATTACTGATGGAGTTTTTGGAAATGGATAATTACAATGATCGCTGAAGTTTTCACTGGTCACATCTAACTACCATCCCGTCATGCCAATCTTCGAACGCCCGCCTCTCGACACCCTCGCGCCCGGCCGCGACCGTTGGACGCCCATCTATCTGGAATACGGCCGCATCGAGGTGGACGATGCCTCGATCAAGTGGATCGGCTCGGACGGGCTCATCACGCGTCTGCCCGTCGCCACGGTATCCGCGCTCATCCTCGGCCCCGGCACCTCCGTCACTCATGCCGCGGTGAAAGCCGCCGCCCAGTGCAATTGCCCGCTGCTGTGGCTCGGCGAGGATGGACTGCGTTTCTATGCCTTCGGCATCACGCCGAATCATGACAACTCCATGGCCCGCATCCACGCCAGTGCCTGGGCGAACACCCGCACCCGAAATGAGATCGCGCGCCGCATGTTCCTCCATCGTTTCCCGGAGGCCTCCGTGCATGGCGTCACCATCAAACAACTCCGCGGCATGGAGGGGAAACGCGTGAAACAAACCTATGCCGATCTCGGATTGAAATATGGCGTCACCTGGAAGGGCCGGGACTACAAGGCGGACAATTGGCAGATCGCCGATGACATCAACCGCGCGCTCTCCGCCTCCAACGCCTCGCTCTACGCCCTCACCGCCGCCGTTTGTTGTTCCATGGGCTTCATCCCCCAGCTTGGCTTTGTCCACGCCGCCGGCACGCTCCCCTTCATCTATGACGCGGCGGATCTTTACAAACACGAGACCTCATGGCCCGCCGCCTTCGAGGCGCTCTCCATCGATCCCAAGGACGACGGCACGCTCGTGAGGAAAATCCTCAAACAGAAAATCGAGGAGACCCGCATGCTGCGCCGCATGCCGGAGGATCTGAAAAAGCTCTTCGCTGACATGGGCGAGCCCCCCGAGGACGCACCGGAAAATCATCCACTCCAACCCCGCAGCGAGGCATGACCGTTCTCATCTGCAACGACGTGCCACCCGCCATCCGCGGCCACTTGAAACGCTGGTTCATCGAACCCGCTCCCAATGTCTTCGTAGGCACCCTCAATGTGCGGACTTTTGGCAAGGTGAGGGACTACGTCCTCAGAAACGCCCCCAAGGACTTCGGCATGCTCGTCATCACCTCCGCGCCGAATTGCCAGGGATACGAGATCGAGCGCATTGGCCCCACCGGCAGCAGCGGCAGGAAACCCGTGGAACTCTCCGGCATCCCGCTGATCGCGGAAAACTGGATCGACCCGGAAAACCAGCCGTTCTGAAGGTCAATCGGGACAATTTGTCACATGGATCTTTGGGCTGGCATCCGCCGTGGGAAACGTCGTAACTCACTGAGCAATGCAGAGATTTCCCCACGCGCGTGGGGATGGCCCGAATTGGGCAAAAGTCAACCCGACAATGCGGCCGATTTCCCCACGCGCGTGGGGATGGCCCGCAATACACACAGTGGCTTCAGAACCCGACAATGATTTCCCCACGCGCGTGGGGATGGCCCGGTGACAGGGCAAAACGCCGCGCAGCAGATGGGGATTTCCCCACGCGCGTGGGGATGGCCCGCTCTGGCATCGGAGAGATCGACGCCGTGACTGGATTTCCCCACGCGCGTGGGGATGGCCCGACGAGCGAACTGATCGACACCATGGAAACGGGGATTTCCCCACGCGCGTGGGGATGGCCCGCACGCTTCGCCTGCTGGGAGTCCGCCAACGATGGATTTCCCCACGCGCGTGGGGATGGCCCGCCGGGGATGACGGGATACACGGTGCTGGCGGTGATTTCCCCACGCGCGTGGGGATGGCCCGGCTCGTTGGCTGCGCTGACTGGTTCTGCGGTTGATTTCCCCACGCGCGTGGGGATGGCCCGTCTTCTCCGTAGCATCGACCCTCAATCAACTTGATTTCCCCACGCGCGTGGGGATGGCCCGAGGCTGGTGGCGGTCGGATGCGCCGACTTGTTGATTTCCCCACGCGCGTGGGGATGGCCCGGTGACAGGGCAAAACGCCGCGCAGCAGATGGGGATTTCCCCACGCGCGTGGGGATGGCCCGCGCCCGCACGGGTCAAGGCGCCGCCATCGGCAGATTTCCCCACGCGCGTGGGGATGGCCCGCACCCGAAGCTAGCCCCGGGACTAGGAATCACGATTTCCCCACGCGCGTGGGGATGGCCCGCCGTCGAGGTTTTCTAGGATGCGCTCGCACAGGATTTCCCCACGCGCGTGGGGATGGCCCGCGGTCCTGTGAAATGATTGTATGCGAGTCCTGGATTTCCCCACGCGCGTGGGGATGGCCCGGGGGTTAGTGTCATGACGGATCAGGCGGTAAGGATTTCCCCACGCGCGTGGGGATGGCCCGCCCATCTGGCGAGTCAACCTGAATGCACCGAAGATTTCCCCACGCGCGTGGGGATGGCCCGGCGAGAACGTGGCACATGGGACAAAAGCGGGGGATTTCCCCACGCGCGTGGGGATGGCCCGGTGCCGCGCGAAGGCGGCGGATGGGATGTGAAGATTTCCCCACGCGCGTGGGGATGGCCCTTCGTAAGAGGATGAACAAGGCGGCGCATGGAAGATTTCCCCACGCGCGTGGGGATGGCCCGCTGCAGCGCGCCTACGAGGACGGCGGCCGCGCGATTTCCCCACGCGCGTGGGGATGGCCCGCTCAGGCCCTTCACCGCCGGCACCGTGAACCTGATTTCCCCACGCGCGTGGGGATGGCCCGGCAGGACTCGGTGGAGTTTTTGCTGGGGGACGGATTTCCCCACGCGCGTGGGGATGGCCCGGCCACCCAGTGCGTTTTCTCGCGGGATCCGGTGATTTCCCCACGCGCGTGGGGATGGCCCGCATTGCCGGTCCCACCGGTTCACGCCGCGGAGGATTTCCCCACGCGCGTGGGGATGGCCCGACTCAGTGGTTTCGGCCAATCTCGCCCGCGAGGATTTCCCCACGCGCGTGGGGATGGCCCGTCGGTCGAGAGCAACGGGCGGGGCGTTTTGATGATTTCCCCACGCGCGTGGGGATGGCCCGTGCAGACCGCCGCGCTAGCCGACAACGCACGGGATTTCCCCACGCGCGTGGGGATGGCCCGGATTTTCCCGGAAACGACCTCGCGGACGTAGGGATTTCCCCACGCGCGTGGGGATGGCCCGAACCAGAAGAAATCATTAGCCTGCCATCAATCGATTTCCCCACGCGCGTGGGGATGGCCCGGACGAGGAGAAAACGGCCAACGCAATCCGCCAGATTTCCCCACGCGCGTGGGGATGGCCCGCTAGGCGCTGGCGACATGGACGCAGGCGAGGCGATTTCCCCACGCGCGTGGGGATGGCCCGTGATACAGCATCCCGCATCGCTCGTGCCAGCGGATTTCCCCACGCGCGTGGGGATGGCCCGTCGTTTGGCCACCGGGTCCTCGTGGCCAATCCGATTTCCCCACGCGCGTGGGGATGGCCCGCATCCCGCATTTCTTCACGGCTGTATGCGCGGGATTTCCCCACGCGCGTGGGGATGGCCCGCCATGTCACACGGCTACGGCACGCTAGACCTGGATTTCCCCACGCGCGTGGGGATGGCCCGGGTGCGGCGGCTCCGGTCGCGGCTCTGGCCCAGATTTCCCCACGCGCGTGGGGATGGCCCGTCTCCCGCGTGTGGACGGGGAGTGGATTTCTAGATTTCCCCACGCGCGTGGGGATGGCCCGTCCATTCTCGAAAAACTACCGCATCCGGGCAAGATTTCCCCACGCGCGTGGGGATGGCCCGGCATCCATAGCATGCGCCATCCGCTGGAGGATGATTTCCCCACGCGCGTGGGGATGGCCCGAAACCACTGCATCATGAAACGCCACGGAATCCGATTTCCCCACGCGCGTGGGGATGGCCCGACCTACGGCGGCAGATCAGGACTGTTCTGGGCGATTTCCCCACGCGCGTGGGGATGGCCCGCCTTCCGTGCCTCCAGTAACCAACCAATGACGGATTTCCCCACGCGCGTGGGGATGGCCCGCCACAGGGCCGCCCGTGGGGGTGATGAGGTAAGATTTCCCCACGCGCGTGGGGATGGCCCGAACCGTCGCCGTGCCGCCGCGGCCGGAAGCGCGATTTCCCCACGCGCGTGGGGATGGCCCGCCTTGTCGGGTATGCCTTTCAGGTGACGGGTGGATTTCCCCACGCGCGTGGGGATGGCCCGCAATGACGGAATGGATGGCGGACCCCCACAAGGATTTCCCCACGCGCGTGGGGATGGCCCGAGGCTGAGGACGAACGCGAGTATCAGCGGAAGGATTTCCCCACGCGCGTGGGGATGGCCCGCCACCCCGCATCCCATCTCCCTCTCCTCTCACGATTTCCCCACGCGCGTGGGGATGGCCCGCGGAGATTGCCCCGGACCCGGGAGATGGGGATGGCCCGTTGATTCCCGCGCATCCTCCGGCGTGTAAACGGATTTCCCCACGCGCGTGGGGATGGCCCGTGGATTGCCAGACTCGCCCAGAACAGGGCGGTGATTTCCCCACGCGCGTGGGGATGGCCCGTTCCCCTCCCGTAACGGTGGGGAGGTCATCGCGATTTCCCCACGCGCGTGGGGATGGCCCGCCGCGGAACGAGCGGTCCACGCCGAGCGGGGAGATTTCCCCACGCGCGTGGGGATGGCCCGAAATGGCGGAACGCATCCGCGAACTGGCCATCGATTTCCCCACGCGCGTGGGGATGGCCCGCCAGCCTCGGAAACCTTGGCGCGTGTCTGTCTGATTTCCCCACGCGCGTGGGGATGGCCCGGGGACGAGCCGCTCGTGGACCGTTTTCTGACAGATTTCCCCACGCGCGTGGGGATGGCCCGCACCGAAAGCTCCCGACTATTATCCCGCGAACGATTTCCCCACGCGCGTGGGGATGGCCCGTAGTTCCCGAGGATGCCCGCCCTTGCGGTGGTGATTTCCCCACGCGCGTGGGGATGGCCCGGCGCTCGGTCGGATCTATCAGGCTCTGGACGAGATTTCCCCACGCGCGTGGGGATGGCCCGGCGCGGGGCGACGTCGTGCAGGTGGTGCCACTGATTTCCCCACGCGCGTGGGGATGGCCCGGTCGCTATCGGAGTGACCGTTCGCAAAACCACAGTTTCCCCAAACAGGTGGGAACGATTGAAGTTCACTCTTCAAATTGGTGCTGATTCGATCCGAGTCGCTGGGTTTCATCTCGTTGTTTTAAACCACAATCCCGGAATGTGACATACATTGGGATGCGCCCTTGAAACCCATCTCCGGGGCGCGGAAACCCACGTCCGGATGAAATCCCAAACCCTCGCCGCAGCCTCGTTGCTTGCATTCGCGGTCCCCGCGCGGGCCGAGGTCGTGCTCCAATACTTCGGCACCTCGTGGAACGAGATCGAGCGCCGCATCCCCGAACTCGTGGAGTGCGGATACGACGCCATGTGGCTGCCGCCGCCGTTCAAGGCCGGGGCCGGTGCCTATTCGGTCGGGTTCGACACCTTCGACCGCTTCGACCTTGGCGACCGCGACCAGTCCGGCTCCGTCCGCACGCGCTACGGCACCAAGGAGGAACTGCTGCGCATGATGAGGACCGCCCACCGCTTCGGCATGCGCGTGTATTTCGACAACGTGATGGCCCACAACGCCGGACCGCTCGACAAGAACACCGATCCCGGAAACCTCTTTCCCGGCATCCCCGGATTCGTGCCGGAGGACTTCCACATCGTGCGGGACAACGGAAACTGGCGCAAACCCGCCGATTGGCCGGATTGGAACGACGAGTGGCAGGTCCTGAACCGCAACCCCTTCGCGTGGGACATCGCGTTGGAGTCCGGGCAGAACGTCAGTTTCAATCCGAATGGAACGCAGGAGGCCCACACCTATTCGAAGTGGAGCGGCGTCCGTCATCCGGGCATGACTTCGCGTTACCTCGACAACGATCTCACGGTCGGCACCAACGGCACCGGCGGAGCCCTGCATCCCTTTGCGGACAAGGAACCGTTTCAAGATACCGGCTACATCGATCCGTCTAACGGAAACACCGTGGGCGCGGGAAACCGGCGTTTCGATTTCAAGGACCTCGATGCGGACGGACAACACGACGCCGGCGAGCCCAGCGAGTCCTTCACCGACACCGGAGTGGATCCCACCGTGGCCTCGCGCCGCACGGTTTCGTGGGGTTATGGCGACGGCATCTACAACATGGGAGATCCGGTGGCCGAGGATGTGAACGGCATGCTCAACCGCGCCGTGCGCTGGTTCATCGATGAGGCCAGGCCGGATGGTTTCCGCCTCGATGCGGTGAAACACGTGCCCTCCTACTTCTTCGGAAAACAGGACGGCGCGGACAAGGACAAGGCGAACTGGGGATACAACGGCCAGATCCAGGAGCAGTTCAATATCAGCCGCGGTTTCAACGATTGGGACAACCATCGCGACACGCTCTTCGGCGGCGAGAACGAGGTGCGGGACGATGCCATGCTCTACGGCGAGCATCTCGGCAGTCCGCCCGGAGAAGGTGGTTATCTATCAGCCGGCATGCGCATCGCCAATGACAACCTGCTCAACCACATCCGCAACACCATCGGCAACAACCTCAGCGGATACGATCAGGTGAACCACGGCGCGTACGGAGCCGTCGATCAGGCGGTGAACTACGTGATGAGCCATGACAACGCCTGGCTCTGGGGTGGCGACCGCCCGCAGGCACACGCCTACATCCTCACCCGCGAGGGCCTGCCGATTGTTTACACGGACGGCTACAACCAAGCCGGAGCGCCGGATTATTTCCCGAAACCCTCCGGCGTGAACTTCCTCGGCCAGTTCAATGACAAGAGCGTGACTTCCGCCGTGGCCGTTCATCGTGACTTCGCCCGTGGCGGCCAGACCGCGCGCTGGAGTGACCAGAACTTCGCCGCATTCGAACGCATTGATTTCCGCGAGCGCAAGGACAACGGCGCATGGAACGCGCCGACGATGATGTTCATGATGGCCCGCGCCTATCAGCCGAACGGTCAGGCGCGCTGGGTGAACACCGCGTTTCCCGTGGGTGCCACCTTGGAAAACCAATCGTCGCACGGCGGGCGTTTCCGCGCCTACGTGAACAACGCCGGCCAGATCGTCGATGGCGCGGGAAACCCGCCGGTCGTTCCCGCGGGCGGATGGTTCGCCTTCACGTGGCACCATCCCCGCATGCCGCGCGTCTGGCAGGCGGCCCGCCACGAGCAGGAGGTGCGGCCCATCGAGATCCTCCAGAACGGCCAACCCGCGCCGGAGATGGACCACTGGCGCACCGATGGCAAGGACGGCGACGCCGCGTTCAATCCCTGGGGTGTGCCCGAGGACGATCGTTCTAACAAGTCCTACCGCGTCCGCATCCCGCGCGTGACCGATGGCTCGAATCTCTCGTTCATCGCCCGCGCCGACGGTTCCGCGCGGAACATCCGCCTCAAGCTCGATGGCGGCATCGATGTGAACTCGCACCTCGCCCTCGGCCCGCAAAACGGTGAGCTGCGCGATTTCCCGCCCGGTGAAACGGCGGACATGGTGAACGCGAACGACCCCGCCGACCGCGTGCTGGAAAACTCCACGGACACCTACCTCGGCTACGAGCAGATGAAGTTCGTGCGCCGCGGCGCGGAAAAATTCGCCGCGCGCAATACCTCCCGCAACATCATCGGATCACCCGGCGCGGAGACCTATCAGGCCGTGATCGGAACCGCCGGAGTCACCGTCAACAACGGCGGCGGCGTGAACAGCAACCGCGGCACCGCCTCGTGGGTCTATCATGATCCCGCCGCGGGCAACCAACTCACGCCCGCGCTTCCCCAATTCGATCCCGCGCCGGAAGCTGCGGCGAACGTGCCCGTTGGTCTCTTCGTGAAAACCGGCTACTCGTTCCTCGTGGACAAGGTGTATGTCTATTACACCACCGACGGCACGAGCTATCCGGAAGGCAGCGCCGGCGTGGGCAAGGGGAGCACCCAGGTGACCGAGGCCTTGTTTCATGCGAATGGCAACAACGACGGCACCGGCGTGACGGACTGGTGGCATGCCACGCTGCCCTCGTTTCCCGCGGGCACGGTGCTGCGTTACAAGATCGGCGCCACGCGTCTGAACGCCGGTTCGGTGTTCCCCTTCACGGATGACGACATCGATCTCGGCGAGCGCATGGAGACGATGTTCGAGATCACCGGCTTCAATGCGGCCACGGCGCCGTATCATGTCCACAACGACCATGCGGCCATGGCCACGGGGCTTGAGGAGGGTTTCCATGTTCTGAAAACCCGCGCCTTCGTCGGCCGCGGCGATGGTTCATCGATCTTCCGCACGGAAACGCAGGTCTTCTACTACGACGCGCAGCGCAGCCAGGGCCTCATCGCCTATCCGCAGGAAGGAAACACGCTCGGCGGATCGAACTACGGGGCCGTCGTTCTAACGGATCCGGGCGTCAGCGAAGTCTGGTATTACATC
Source organism: Luteolibacter sp. (assembly GCA_036824745.1). Taxonomy (GTDB): domain Bacteria; phylum Verrucomicrobiota; class Verrucomicrobiia; order Verrucomicrobiales; family Akkermansiaceae; genus Luteolibacter. The sequence continues at coordinate 4,305 of DAISZP010000033.1, read as the reverse complement.
GATGACCTCGATCCCGGAAACGACGACCCGGTGAAAGGCAACGGCCACCTGAACTGGGTGAAAGCCTCCGCCGTCGCCGTGCCCACCAATCTCGGCAGCACCGCCTTCAAGAAGGAATGGCGTTTCACCTACGAGAACATCCCGTCCAGCGGCATCGCGAACATCGTGGTGCGGCTCAAGGAAGCCTCGTCCGCCGAGGATATGGCGCTCACCGACGAAGCGGGCCACTACACCACGCTCGTCCGCCAGGTGAATACCGGCAGTTCCATCCAGTTCAATATCGGCTATCCGAACCTGCCCGGCACGCTGGTGGACGGGAACTACGTGATGAAAATCTATTTCCGCAAGGAACTCATCCCGGACGGCATGAGCGACGCGGATTTTCTCAACGAGATGTCCATCCTCATCTCCAGCGTCCGCAGCGGGGATGCCGATGGTGCGGAGCTTCAGCCGCGCTCCGGTTACCGGCTTGTGAGAAATGTGAACGCCAACGAACACTCGGTGGAGTTCACCTTTCCGAACCTCTACAACGGCATCCCGGACTTCCTCCATACCGTGCGCGCCGAGTTCCGCCGTGGTGGCCTCACTCTCGGCGACAGCGAACTCGTCAAGATGCGGCCTAACGGAAACGCCGATTCCGATGGCGACGGCCTGCCCGATTGGTGGGAGCGGCAGCAGGGCTGGGATCCTAACAGCCCCACCGGCCGCAACGGCCGTGACGGCGATGAGGACGGAGACGGCGTGATCAACCGCGATGAATACCTCTTCGGCCTCAACTCCCGCCTCGCCGATGCCGAAGGCGTCCCGCGCCTGTCCATCCAGCGCGGCTCTCCCTCGGGATGGACATTGGATTTCCCCACCATCCCAGGCCGTTTCTACCGCTGGCAGAAATCCACCGATCTCACCCACTGGGAAAACTTCGGCCCTTCTGTGGACACCAGCACCGCCGTGGATCCCTCCACCATGCAGACTACCGATCCCGGAGCCCCCGGGCGCGGCTACTTCCGTGTGCAGGTGAAAGACAGTCCGTAGGCGCGCCCCCCATGGAATGAACCGCCTGTAGCGTCGGTCTATGACCGTCGGGCGAATGAACCGCAAAAGATCTTCCGCTTCCCACGCACGCCGACGCTCACAGAGCGCCGCTACAATCTACGCATGTGGAACGCCTTTAGCCCATGAACCGCCTGTAGCGTCGGTTTAAGACCGTCGAGCGAAAGTACCGCAAAAGATCTTCCGCTTCCCACGCACGCCGACGCTCACAGAGCGCCGCTACATGCCACGCATGTGGCATACTCGTTCCATCGATCAACGACCCGCTTGCTGCGCGAAAACCGTCTGCTATGACTTGCTCAATGAGTCGTCTCACGCGATTGGATACCGTTTTCACTGATGCTCCGGTCTATTTCATCACGGCTTGCACGGAAAAACGCGCGCTACTGCTCGCGGATCTGGGAACCCACGAGGTTTTCAGCCGCTTTTGTTCGGAGGCCAGATCCCGCGGAGTGTTGGTGGGTCGTTATGTTCTGATGCCGGATCATTTGCACCTATTCGCCTGCATTCCTCCCGGGGCTCTGGGTTTGTCGATGTGGATGAAATCGTTGAAAAACACCCTGTCCAAACATTGGCGCGGGCAGGGGATCGAAGCGCCGCACTGGCAGAAAGGCTTCTTCGATCATTTGATCCGCTCCAGTGAATCACACGCGGAGAAGTGGAAATATGTCAGGGAGAATCCAGTTAGGGCCGGGCTGGTGAGGAAAGCGGAGGAGTGGCCCTACGCCGGTTCCATCCAACCCGATTCGTGGACGTGAACGAAACCGCCTGTAGCGTCGGTCTATGACCGTCGGGCAAATGAACCGCAAAGGATCTTCCACTGCCCATGTACACCGACGCTCACAGAGCGCCGCTACATGCCACGCAATCACGTTTTTCATTCCCCCTGCTGGAATCCCCGCCAAACTTTGGACTTCAGGAAACACCCTGCTGTGATTTATGAAACGGCCCGATGAGCGTGAGAAAACTCTGTTGTCAGGGCTGCGGGGCGGATCTCGAAGTGGATGAGTCCATCCGCTTCGTGAGCTGCAACTACTGCGGCGCGCGACTGGAAATCATCCGCGACGCCTCCACCACGCATTCCAAGCTGCTCGACCAGATCGAGCGCCGCACTGGCGAGATGGCGGGGGACTTGAAGGTCATCCGCCTGCAGAACGAACTGGAACAACTCGACCGCGAGTGGTCTGCCGAGCGCGCGAAGTTCCTGGTCACGAACAAACGCGGCGAGGTTTCCGAGCCCTCGCCGGTGGGAGCCATGATCGGCGGCCTGATCGCGGTGATCTTCGGCATCTTCTGGATGGTCACCGCCGCGTCGATGGGCGCGCCGGGAATCTTCCCGCTCTTCGGGCTCGTGTTTGTGGGCTTCGCCGTGTTTGGAATGATCTCCTCCGTGAACAAATCCAGCTCCTTGAAAAACGGCGTGGCCGATTACCAATCCAAGCGCTCCCGCATCCTCGCCGAGTTGGAAAACGCCAAAGCCGGTCGTTAGATCCACGCCATGCACACCCACAAGGCCCCCTGGGGGAAACCCCTCATCATGGTTTCCGCAATCGTCGCCGTCCTCTGCATCGGCGCGGCGGTGGCCACCCCGCTCGTTCTTCCCGGCGAGGCGGGTTGGCACGTCCATCTGCTCCGCTGGCTGCCGCCGGGCTTGTTGTTAGGCATGCTGCCCTTCGTCGTGCGCTCCTACACCATCACGGACGACGCCATCCTCATCCGCCGCCTGTTCTGGAACACCCGCTTAGACCGACGCCTCCTCGTTTCCGCCGAGATCGCGCCCAAGGTCATGAACAAAAGCCTGCGCGCCTGCGGCAACGGCGGCGGTTTCTCGTTCACCGGCTGGTATTGGAACCGCCAACTCGGCCTCTATCGCGCGTTTGTCACGGATCTCAACCACACCGTTGTCCTCAAGTTCCGCCTCAGAAACATCGTCGTCTCCCCGGAAAACCCCGCCGCCTTCGTCGAGGACCTCGGTTTCAGTCCGAGCGACGACGAATGAAACATCCCCAAGCCATGTTGCAAAGACCGCAACCCATGTTGTAAAGACCGCAGTGAGGAGGGTTGAGGTCTCCTCAACCCATCGCCGCCGACACGGAGTGAATCCCCGCTCCCTGTACATATACCGCAGCCCCCTCCAAGGTGGCGCGCCCTCGCCGAGGGCGCACGCGACTGAACCGCCTGTAGCGTCGGCCTACGGCCGTCGTGCCAATGCACCGTGCGAAGCTCTCTCCATTTCCTGCCTTCCTCCTTTCCTGATTTCCATCCCACAGTGCCGTAAGCGCTCAACAGAGCACCTCTCGCATTTTTGTCAGAGATGCGAGAGCTATGGCTCCTATGCTACAGCTTCGATAGCTGGCTCTCGTTGGGTTTCCAGCCAAGCGCTTGGCAGCAAGCCCGGCAGTTCTCCAAGGTCGGGGTTGCGCATGAGTTTGTCGAAGACCCACTCGAAGTAGGCGAACGGGTCCTTGCCGTGGCTACGGACCTGCTCGACGAAGGTGTAGATCAACCGGCTGCTCAAGGACGATTGCCGGAGAAATACACGACAGAGCTTTTCGAACAGAAGTGCGGGGTGCTGTTCCAGCACGTGCTGGAGAAATATCCGGAAAGTGGTGAGAGTGTGTATGAGGCGGTGGGGTGAGGTTTCGTCTCACTTCCCACTCCACCCGCCACCTAACGCCTTCGCCAACGCCGCCAAGGTGATCCGGTGCTGGGCCTCCTGTTGCACGAGCACGAGTTCCACGCGCAGCACGGTCCTGCCGGCTTCGACGACTTCGAGGTAGCTGCTGAGGCCTTTGTCGTAGCGTTCCTGGGCGATGCGTTGGGTGTCGCGGGAGCTGTTGAGGGCTTGTTGGAGGGCGGCGCGGGAGCGGGCGATGCCTTTGAGGTCGGTGATGGCGTCTTCGACCTCGCGCAGGGCGGTTAGCAAGGTGGTTTTGTATTGGGCGAGGGCTTCGTCGCGTTGGGCGACGGCGGCGTCGAAGTTGGCGCGGTTGCTTCCGCCGTCGAAGATGGGGGCGGCGACGCCGGCACCGAGTTGGAGGATGCGGTTTTCCCAGTTGAGGAAGTCCTTGGCTTCGAGCGATTCGAAACCGCCGGAGGCGGAGATGGCGAAGTTCGGATAGAAGGCGGCTTCGGCCACGCCGATGCGGGCGTTGGCGGAGCGGAGTTGTTGTTCGGCGGCGCGCACATCCGGACGGCGGGCGAGCACTTCGGCGGGAAGGCCGGCGCGGATGTTAGGGATGGAGGACTTGGCGG
>DAISZP010000032.1:0-19585 GCA_036824745.1 Luteolibacter sp. | reverse complement strand
GCGGTTGAACGAGATTCTCGATAGCGACCCCGGCGCGCGCTACATCGGCGAGTTCGCGCTTGGTTTCAATTCCGTCATCCGCGAGCCGATGCGCGACATCCTCTTCGATGAGAAGATCGCCGGTTCCTTCCACTTCACCCCCGGCCAGGCCTACGAGGACGCGGACAACGGCAACCGCTCGCAAGTCCACTGGGACATGGTCAACATCCAGCGCAAGGACTACGGCGGCGGAGAAATCTGGTTCGACGGCAAACTGATCCGCAAGGACGGCGTGTTCATTCCCAAGGCGCTCGCGAAGTTGAACGGGTGAGCGGGCGGATGTTTTCCTTGGCTCGCCGCGCCGCCATGCTACCACATCCGCATGAGCGACATCCCCACACAGATCCAGGAAGACATCAAGGCCGCCATGAAGGCCAAGGACAGCCTGTCCCTCAACGCGCTGCGCGCCTTGAAAAGCGCGTTGACCAACGCCTCGATCGAAAAAGGCGGGCTCGGCACCGTGCTGGAGGAATCCGAAGTGCTTTCCGTGATCCGCAAGCAGATCAAGCAGCGCCATGATTCCGTGGAGCAGTTTGAAAAGGCGGGCCGCACGGAACTCGCCGCCACGGAGAAGGCCGAGATCGAGATCCTCTCGCGCTACATGCCCGCCGCGCTCGGCGAGGCCGAGTTGATCGCCATCGTCGAAAAAGCCGTGGCCGAGACCGGAGCCACCGGCAAGGCGGACATGGGCAAGGTGATGAAACGCTGCCAGGAACTCGCCGACGGCCGCGCCGACGGCAAACTTCTATCAGCCGCGGTGATGAAGCGGCTTTCCTGATGCCCGGAGCAGCCGCTTCGCGCCGCCACTTGGAGTTCAAGCCTGCCTGCTAGAAGACAAGCTGAAGCTCGAACTCCAGCGAACGGAACGCCATTGCGGAGTTCGCGCCGCTCAATCCTGGAGATACGTCTTCGGCTTGTAGAGCAGCGCGTAGGGGATGAAGGCGACGGCGGTGCCTAACATGAGCCAGGTGAAGAACCAGAAATAGGCCGCGCCATGCATGCGGGTCTGGCCGCCGGAGAACGCCGTGCGGGGGAAACCGGAACTGGCTGCTTGCGCGGCGGCTTCCGCCTGGATGCCGAGTTCGGCCTTCCGGCGCTCGAGCCATGGTTTGTCCGGATGCAACTTGTCGGTCCATGATGCGTTTTTTTCGGCTTCGGGCTGCGGCAGATCGATGATCATGCCGGTGTCCCACATGGTTCCCGCCTTGCGGTCGGGGCCATCGCTCATGAGCCGCGCCTTGGTGGAATTGAGAATCTGATAGCGGATGGGGTTTCCGAAGGGATCGCGGAAACCATCGAGCGCCTTCGCGGCATCCGCTTCCGCGGGAAACTTTCCGCCGTTCTGCGCGACGAGTTTCTCAATCACGGCGGAAACCTCGTCGAAGGTGGATTGGCCGGGGATTTCGAGTTTCTCCGGAACACCATCCTTGAGGCGCTGGATGAGATCATCCTGCGTTCCGGTGATGCCGTCGTATCCGGGAAGCATGACCGTGCGCGGTGATTTCTGCCAGTCCGCCGGAAGTTTCGCGATGGCTTCCGGAAGCTGGATGGAGACCGCATCCGGGATCTGGATGAAGTGGTTCACACCGGCGACGAACAGGTTTCCGATGGCCACGGCACCGAGGTAGAAGCACATGAGCAGGGACTTCATCGTCTTGGGCGCCTGGGTGTAGGCGTATTCCAGCGCGACGATGGAAACCATCACCTCGGCCACGGTGAGCAGGGCGAAGGCGAGGATCTGCCAGGCGATGCTGGGTTTCTGCCCGGCATCGATCCACTGCTGGATCACTGCGACCAGCGAGAAGGAGGAAACCATGATGAACAATCCGAGCCCGATCTTGCGCAGCGGGGTGAGTTTCCACACGCGGTCGCCTAACGGATAGACCAGATAGGCGAAGATCGGGATGAAGGTGAGCACGAAGACCGAGTTGAGCGACTGGATCTGCGAGGGCAGCCACTCGAAGCCGAGGAAATTCCGGTCCATGTCCTGTGACTGGAAGATCCATGTGGAACTCGTCTGGTCGAAGAGCGCCCAGAACATCGCCACGAACAGGTAGAGCGGCAGCAGTTTCAACATCACGATCCACCCGCCGCCGGTGAACATTTCCTTCACGAATCCAATGCCGCCCGGAGGGACGTGGATGAACCGATGGCGGCCGATCCAGAAGACCAGCGTGGCGATGCCCATCAGCACGCCGGGCACGCCGAAGGCCCAGTGCGGTCCGTGCCACTCCAGCAGCCACGGCGTGAGCAGCATGGAAACGAAGGCACCGATGTTGATCGAGAAGTAGAACCAGTTGAAGATTTTAGTTAGAAGATGGGCGTTGCGCGCGCCGAACTGGTCGCCCACGTGGGCGGAGACGCAGGGTTTGATGCCGCCGGAACCGAGGGCGATGAGGCCGAGACCGGCGGAGAGCCACCACGGTGAGTTCCCGAAGAGGCCCATGCAGGCGAGCGCGGCATGGCCGCCGCAATAGACCAGCGAGAGCAGGATGATGGTGTAATACTTGCCGATCAGGATGTCCGCGAGCAGCGCTCCGAGGAACGGCGTGAAATAGACGGCGCTGTTGAATAGATGGACGTATTCCGTGGCCTCGGCCTGATTCAACACACCGGCGCTGCGGCCGTCCATCAGGTGAAGGTATTGCACCATGAACACGGCGAGCACCGCCTTCATGCCATAGAACGAGAACCTTTCGGCGGCCTCGTTTCCGATGATGTGCGGCACGCCGGGCGGCATGCCTTCGAGGTCGGCGGGAGATGTGCGGTAAGCCATGGGATCGGGATGGTGTCGGATGGAACGCGCACAGCCCTAGCACGCCGCGATCATTTCTCCAACAGGGTTCCTTCGGTGACGCCGAGTTTTTCCAGCGCGTGGACCTTTTCCAGCAGCCGCGGGGCGTCGAGGCGGCCGGAAACGAGGTCCTGATAGGCGCGGATCGTGCGCAGGGCGGTGGTCTGATCCTCGTCGAGAAGCTCGATGCGGAAGCGCGAGAGGCCGGTGGCACGCAGGCTTTCGAAAAACCTCGCCCCGGTCTGGGCGCGACCGTTGAAGAGCGTGTTGCGGCAGCCGACATCCGCCTGGAGCCGGTGGAGTTGGCCGACGCGATCGCGCAGGTGGACGACGTGTTTCTCACAGGGCCTCCCGCAGTCCTTGTAGGTGGAGCCATTGCTGAGGAAAACGCAGAACACGCAGTGCTCCATGTGAAACATCGGCATGTGCTGGTGAAGCGTGAGCTCGAACCAATCCGGCGGCGCGTGCTCTAACAAATCCATCACCTGGCCGATGTTCAGGTCATAGGAAACCGTCAGCCGGTCGAGGTTCGCGTTTTCCACAAGGAGCCGCGCGGTGATGGGGTTGGCGACATTCAACGAGAAGTCGCCGGTTTTCCGGAGATCGCCGCGTTCCTTGTAATGTTGGAGCGAGGCGAGGTTGCGCAGCAGCAAGCCGTCCGGTGCGGCTTTTTCGATGAGTTTGAGATAACCGGTCTCGCCGGGTTTCAGAATGCGCGGCGTGGCGAGGTGGATGGTGGATTTGGCGGTGGAGAATCTCAGTTGGGAAACCGCGTCCTTGTAGCGGCGCGGGTCCTCGAAGTCGCAGTAGATGGTTTCCACACCGGACTCGATGGCGGCACTGAGTTGCTCGAAGTTCCGGCAGAGAACGGAGAGAACCGGAGTGCGGAATTCGGAGCGCGGAATACCGGGAAGGAGATCGCGGAAGGTGGTGGTGACGGGGGCTTTGCGAACCAAGGACGGAGTTCCCTCAACGAGCTTCTCGACGAGATCGCGGCGGAGTTGGTTCAGCGCGGAAAGCGGGAAGTGGCAATCGCCTTGGAGTTGGTTGTCGAGCGAGGCGAGCTCGAAGGAGGTGTCACCGAGACGTCCGAGTTGGGCGGCGAGTGTCTCCGTATCTAGCGGCCGCTTGGACGCGGCCTGCAGCGGAATTTCACTCCGCACTCCTCGCTCGCCGCTACGCACTTCAAGCGGTTCTCCAGGCTTTCCGGAAACCGTTAGATGAAGCGGCGTTTTCTTTTCCTCCAACCTCGCGTTCTGCCAGAAGCGGCGCAGCTCGGATTCGAGTTTGGGATCGGAGGTCTTGTAAACTGTGTGGCCGGGCTTGATGCGCTCGAAGTTGATGCCGCTGTAGGTGCGGTGGAAGACGATGCGCCCGCCCTCAATCTTCCAGATGCGCGCGCCTTGTTCGAGGTCGCGGTTTTCTCCGGCGTCGAAGACCACGCCGTCACCGGCGGCGATGGGAACACCGGTGGTGTTTGCGAGTTTGATCCAGCCGTTTCCGCATTCTGTGATCTCGCCTAACAGAGGTCCGCGCTTCTTTCCGAAACGGCCGTGGGTGAGATAGGGATGGTTCGTTCCGCCGAGCCAGCCGTTTGACAGGCCGCGGGAGAAGGTCATCTCCAGCGCGTAGCGGTCGTCGGGTGTGACCGTTGATTCCGATTTGGAAATCACGGCATCCAAGGCCTTCCGATAGACACGGGTGACGGCAGTGACGTATTCCGGCGACTTGAGACGTCCTTCGATCTTGAACGACTTCACACCGGCCCTGACCAGATCCGGAATCAGATCGACTGCGGCGAGATCCTGCGGGCTGAGCAGGTAACGCACCTCGCCGAGTTCGCGCGTTTCACCATCGACGACGATCTCATACGGCATGCGGCAGGCCTGCGCGCACTCGCCGCGGTTCGCGCTGCGCTGGCCGAGCGATTCGCTGGTCAGACATTGGCCGGAATAGGCCACGCAAAGCGCGCCATGCACGAACACCTCCAGCGGAGTGCGTTCGGAGTGGAAGCGTTCGATCTCCCTAACAGACAACTCGCGGGCAAGCACCGCGCGTTCGAGAGGAAACAACGTTTCGACAAACGCAAGCCCTTCCGGCGAGGTGATCGTCATCTGCGTGGATGCGTGGAGTTCCACATCGGGAGCCACCGTGCGGGCGAGCTTGGCGAGGCCGAGGTCCTGGATGATGAGCGCATCCACACCCGCATCCGCGATGGCGCGAAGCTGTGCTTCCGCCGCCTCCATCTCACCGGTGAAGATGAGCGTGTTCATCGTCACGAAGCCCTTCACGCCGTGGCGATGGAGGAAACGCATGAGTTCCGGCAGATCGTCATTCGTGAAATTGTCCGCGCGCAAACGGGCGTTGAATTTCGGCAGGCCGAAATACACCGCATCCGCCCCGGCGGCCACGGCGGCGCGCGCGCAATCCCAGTTTCCCGCGGGGGAAAGCAGTTCCGGAGTGGTGTCAGGAGCGGTCACGGGCGGAATCAACCATGGGTCCGCGATAAAGGATAGCAGGGAATTCCAAACGGTGAGGACGGAAATTTATTCTTCTGCAACTTCGGGATGGAAACCACGTTTCATCGCCATGCTCCCGAAAGCCGACGCCACCTGGACTCTCAACGAAGCCGCGCATTTGCTGAACCGCGCGGGCTTCGGAGGAAGCCCTGCCGAGATCAAGGCATTCCACGCCAAAGGTCGTGAAAAGGCCGTGGATCTGCTGCTCGCCTCAAAGGATGAGCCGGACGCGTTTCCAATCCCCAAATGGGCCACGCGCGAACAGGCGGTCGCGGACATGCAGGCCCGGATCAAACAACGCCGCGAGATCATGAAGTCCACCCGCGACATGACGCCCGAGCAGGCGGAAAACGCGCGGCGCGAGGCCTTCAAGATGGTTCAACAGGAAAACCGCCAACGCGGGCTCGAAGGACAGGGTTGGTGGTTCCGCCGAATGACGAAAACTCAGGCCCCGCTGCGCGAGAAGATGACCTTGTTCTGGCACGATCATTTCGCCACCTCGATCCAGAAGGTGAAACAACCGGTGCTGATGGTGATGCAGAACGAGTTGTTCCGCAACCAGGCCATCGGCAGTTTCAAGGATCTCACGCAGGCGATTTTGTTAGATTCGGCGATGATGCTCTACCTCGACACGGAAAGCTCGAAAAAGGGAAAGCCCAACGAGAACTTCGCCCGCGAGGTGATGGAACTCTTCACGCTCGGCGAGGGCAACTACACCGAGGAGGACGTCCGCCAGGCGGCGCGCGCGTTCACCGGCTACCAGCTCAACCGGATGAGCGGAAACGTCGTCCACAACCGCAGGCAGTGGGACGGCACGCCGAAAACCATCTTCGGAAAAACCGGAGAATACGACGGCAAGGACGTGATCAACCTGATTTTCGATAAACCCGGTGTCGCCACCTTCATCGCGAGGAAGATCTGGGAGTATTTTGTTTATGACAATCCGGCCCCGGCGGCCATCGAAGCGCTTGGAAAGACCTTGCGGGATGCGAACTATCAGATGGAGCCGCTGTTGCGTGAGATCTTCCTCTCAAATGAATTCTACTCCGAAGCGGCGATCCGCTCGCAGATCAAGTCACCGATCCAGTTCACGATCCAACTGCTGAAGGAACTTGAGATCGACGTCCCGCCGACCGGCTTTCCGATCAAGGCGCAGCAGGAGCTCGGCCAGGTGCTATTCATGCCTCCGAACGTCGCCGGATGGGACTGGGGCCAAGCGTGGATCAACACCAACACGCTGCTCACCCGCTACAACCTCGCGGGTTTCCTGACAAAAGGCGCCGAGGACGAAAGCATGATGGGCGGCGACCGCGTGAAACTCAAGGGCATGGGCCGCACGCCGAAAAACGTGGGCCGCGGCTGGCAGGGTCCGGATTACGAGAAGATCGCCCCGCGCGAGCTCCGGAAAAACCCGGAGGAACTCGTGGACTCGCTGATCTTCCGCTTCTTCCAAGGCCCGCTTCCGGACAAGGCGCGCGGATCCTTCATCGAATACGCCACCTCGAAAAAAGGCGTCGTTTTCACCAACAAGGAAACCGCCGAGCTCTGCCACCTGATGCTGAGCACGCCCTACTATCAGCTTTGCTGATCCAATCTCCCAACTCTCAACCATCAACTCTCAACCACCGTGAAAACCCGTCGTGAATTCCTCCGCTCCACCGTGCTCGGCGCTTCCGCCGCGTGGACCGTGCCGATGTTCGTGGAGCGCACCTTCGGCCAGTTGCACGCCGAGGCCAAGGATCTCGCCATCCAGCCGGTCACCGGCAGGGACGACACCATACTCGTCGTGCTCCAGCTCGCCGGCGGCAATGACGGCTTGAATACGCTCGTGCCCTACGCCGACGACATCTATCAGAAGTCCCGCCCGCGGCTGGCCAAGAAGGAGAGGGAAATCATCAAGCTTAGCGATTACGTCGGACTGAATTCCTCGATGCCCTTCCTCGGCTCCCTGTTTAAAGAAGGAGATCTCGGCATCGTGCAGGGTGTCGGTTATCCGAATCCGAACCGCTCGCACTTCGTCTCCACCTCGATCTGGGAAACGGCGGATCCTAACAACCGCTCCGCCACCGGCTGGCTCGGGCGTTATTTCGACAACGCCTGCCCCGGCTCCGATCCCACCGTCGGCATCAGTTTCAACAAGACCCAGCCGGAAGCCTTCGGCGCGGTGAAAAACCCGGGCGTCTGCCTCAACACGCCGGAACTCTACCGCTGGATCCACGGCGGCGGCGAACAAGCGCAGGCCGAGGAGTTCTTCGCGGAACTCAACCAACCGGATCACGATGACGATGCCCCGGTCGACGGAGCCTCCATCGACATGCCCGCGGGCGGCAAACACGGGGGCATCAGCGGCGAAACCAACCTCGCCTTCCTCGAACGCGTCGCCCTGGACGCCCGCGTTTCCTCCGCGAAAATCCTCGAACTCGCCGCCAAACACAAGACCACCGTGCGCTACGAAGGCACGCCGATCGCGCGGAACCTCAACCTCGTTTCGCGCATGATCGCCGGAGGCATGCCCACCCGGGTTTACTACGTGAGCCATGGCGGATTCGACACTCACAACCAACAGGTCAACTCGCACGATCGTCTGTTAGGACAGCTTGACGGCGCGCTGAAATCGTTCTTCGCCGATCTGAAACAACAAGGAAACGACAAGCGCGTGGTGGTCATGACCTTCTCCGAGTTCGGCCGCCGTGTGGCGGAAAACGCCAGCGCCGGCACCGACCACGGCAAGGCCTCGTGTTTGTTTGTCGCCGGCCCCGCCATCAAGGGCGGCCTGTTTGGAAAACACCCGAGTCTTTCTGATCTCCACGAAGGAGACATCCAGCACACCGTCGATTTCCGCAGCATCTACGGCTCGCTGCTCACCGACTGGCTGCGCGCCCCGGACCTCAAGCCGATCCTCGGAGCGAACTATCCGAAGATGGGACTGCTCGGGTGAGGCGGACATCGTTCATCGTGAGATCAGTTCCGATTTCACCCGAAGCCCGGGTTTGCCATCCAGCCCCGAGATTACCTCGTGAAATTTACCGTTCTTGAGCGTGGTCGATGTTTTAAGGTGGGTGTCTCCGTCGGCGTGCCGGTCATTCCACTCCATGCGCAGTTCAGTTGCTTCATCTGACTCGGAATACATCGGCTCCAACTCGCAATCACGAAGAACGACATCTCCAAGGTTCCGCGAGAAAGATGCTTTCTGACCCGTGCGAGCGATCAGGTAACTTGATCCTCGCCCTTCGATTGAAATTCCGCAGTGATGCACCAGATCGCAATCGGAATCCAAGGCGCTCAAATTGATCCGATGATTTCTCACGGTCTCCACGTTCTTGTCGAAGAAGTAGAACCTGCCCACCATCGGATCATAACCCGCGAACTCCGGCACGGGAACCGGCAGGGCCAATTCACGAATCAATTGCCTCGCATCAACGAGTTCGTGTTTCATCCATGGCCGAATGCATTCGGGCGGCTTGATTGATTCATCTCCTGGAAAACGCACCACAAGTTGAGTGGGATTCTCAGTGAACGGATTGATCTCAACTTCCGGAACAACCTCCCCATTTTTTCGTTTCATGAACGCGAGCAAGTCACCGGGACTCGTGCCGGCAGACGACGCCAGCCACCCGAACCCCTTCACCTCCGCGATCTTCAATGGACGCACGGCCGGAGGAAAAAGCGGTGACGGATTTCCCCCGGATTCAATCAACACCTGCTCAGCCGGAGTTCCACCGTCCGCGGTCACCCATGTGCCTGTGACCCACAATGCCAAACCCTTGACTCCATCTTCGTCCCTAACAACCAACATCCTCTTCCCTTCCACAATTACGAACGATGTATTGAGCTGAATGGAAGGCTGGCCTGGGACCGTTACACTGCAAAACAATCGCAGATCAGCCAGCCCCCCAAGGTCGCCTATCACCGCATCAGCATCGATTTCCACCTCAATTCCATTCTCCTTCCACTTGGATTCAATCCGATGCCCGGACTCTATCAGCAAATCAGGCGAGGGAACGGGCGTTTCCACTCTGCCTGCAGCGCCCGTCCTGACCGACTGAAGGTCCAATTTCAGCTTGCAGAACTTTGAAGAGCGCTTCGGACCCAAGACTCCATGCAATGCCGAAAGACCTACCCATCCGCCACACGCAACGAACATCTTGCTGGTCTCATTCCAAACCAGCCAGTCCAGACCTTCGAGCGCACCCGGACACTTCGGATCATCTTTCAACCGCACGTTCCACAATTCATCTTTTTCCCCAAAGAACACGGTCTTCTCCGGCTGATCTTCCCGACGGCTGATCTCTTTTGACGACAAGCCATCAGGGCAGATTGATTTGAGAGGCACCTTCCACGCCACGATTTCCGAGGCTTCGCAAACCAAGTGGAACAACAGACAAAGGATCGCGAAAATCCGGAGCGCGATTCCGGCCAACCCGCACTGGGGAAAAACCACAACACCGGAATGTGTTTTCTTACTCATATTTCAGTCCAATTGGATCACCTCCACCTTTGCCCGCCGCTTTCCGGACTCGTCATCATTTGCTCCGGAAATCTCCTGCCAGTTGCCCGCGCGCAGCGTGATCGAGGAATCGAGGTTCAGGGATTTTTCAACGCTGAATCGATCATGAACCGCATAACACAAATCCACAACCCTGTCGTTCTTTTCTCCAATCGTGGGCGCAATCTCAATCTTTCCAACCTCCTTGCCATCCGAAGAGCGAATCAAGGTGGCTTTTCCTTGGGAGCGCGAAACAATTCGGGTCTGCCCGAGGCCATCGAAAGTGGCAATCACCATTCTTGGCGAAAGTCGGCGACCTTTGTTGAACCGTTCTTCGAGAAGATCCAATTTTTCAGCCGACTTAGCGAAGAAAAGGATCGTTTCAGTTAGAGGATCGTAGCCGGCAAGTTCCTCATGGTCCATACCAACCCCAGCCTTCTCAATTTGACCGCGCAGGTCTCGGACCGGATTGGCGAACCTCGTTTTCACCGATTCAGGAAGATTGAGTTGTGCGAATTCCCCCTCGCGCGGCAAGTTGGCGGGATCTTGAAACGGATCCTCAAATTTCAAATTGGTGATGCTGTTCTTCACGGCATGGGAGATGCCAAGCCATTCGTCATAGCCCACGCGATGAATGCCGAAATCCTGTCGACCGCGAATCACGTTTCTCCAGCCGTTTCCGGTTTGGATGCGAATCACATCCGAAGAAGGTGTCCCATCCGCCAATTCGAACGATACGGAGACCCTGAAGTCCAGTCCACGCGTGCCGTCAAAGTACCTTGCCACCCAAACCGGCTGACCCGCCCTCAGCGTGAGTTCGGTCGCGAGATCCAATCCCGCTTGAGACGGAATTCCACAGGCAAACTCCAGCTTCAGATCCACAAGGTCGGCGAAGTCATCCGCCAAGGTCTCCACCTTGGCGTGCAGCGAATTCGCGCCCAACCGCGTTTCCGCTTTCGCTTCAAGCCCGGAACGAGTCACCAACGACACCGATCCGGCCCGCTCCTCCTTGTCCGATGGTTCACCGCCATCCTTCGGCACTTGGAACACATCGATCGCCACGCGGCATTGCATCGGCTGATCGAGAGGCGACAATTGATCGTTCAACTGCCATATGCCGCTCCAACCCGACTTGCTCACCAGCGTCGAGGTTGTCGCATTCCACACCGCCCATTCGAGCGGAGGATCGATCACAAGCCGCTTGTCCTCCGGCAGATTCCACAACTCGTCACCGGCACCAAAGAACGGCGATGAATCGGGAGGAACCATTAATCGGTCGAGCCTCTCAAGCTCGGTCCCTTGAATCGCGAATCTCGAAAGCGGCACCTTCCACGCCACGATCTCCGCGGAAGCACCACTGGAAACCGCCATCAACCAAGCACCCAAGATCAACCTCCGAATCATGGTTTTCCATCTCACATTCGCCCTGGTGGTTCAAGGTGATTCCCGAGGACAGCGGCTCCGGCATTGGACCCGAAAATTATCCTGCCATCTTCCGGAAAAGGCGCTAGAAACGCCCCAACAACTCCGTTTGTAAGCCCATGCCGCGCGTCACGATCACCGTCCCGGAAAAAACACCCCAGCCTTACCGTTTCCAGCTCGACCGCCGTCTGGTGACACTCGGCCGGGGCAGCGAGAACGACATCGCCATCGACAGCGGCTCGGTCTCGGTGAAACACGCGGAAATGGTGCGCGTGGACGGTGGATATGAGTTGCGGGACGTGGGATCGACCAACGGCATCAAGCATGATGACGAACGCCGCGAGGCGATCCGCCTCAAGAACGGCATGTCGGTGAAAATTGGCGACGTGGACTTCGATTTCCTGCTCTCGGAAGAGGAACTGGATGCCCTTTCCCAAGAGAAGCCCGCGGAGTCCTCTCCGATCGAGAAACTCGGTGGTGACGGCCCCGGTCTTCCTCGTTTACCGGAGGCTCCGGGCAGGGAAATGGCCTCGCAGCGGCCGATCGTGATCAGTTCGGATTCCGGCGGCGGCGGAGGGGCCGGCATGATCCTGCTGTTCCTCATTCTCGCGGCCGCGGCCTTCATCGCGGGCATGGCGATCCGTTTCCAGAAGGACACCGGCGGATCGTGGCTGGATGCGGTGAAATCGAAAGGCGCGGCTCCCACAGCCCCGGCGAATCCGGCGGGCAAGTGACGCGTTTCCCGGTGGTTCCGGGGCAAGAGGTCTTTGGAGTTGAGTTGCCGCGGTCCCGGGCTACGCTCCGCGCGGTTTCCAGCCCATGAGCAAATCCGCCGTTCTCATTTTCTCCGTCGTTTCCGCGATCCTCCTCGCCCTCGCACCGCTTTCCCGTTCGCAGGAAAGCGTGATGGTGATGGAGGCCTATTCCGGCAAAGTGCTCGTCGCCTCGAATGCCTCCGCGAAACGTCCGATCGCCAGCCTGACGAAGATCGCCACCGGTGCCGTCGCCGTGGATTGGGCCACCGCCACGGGTAATGACATCGCGAAGGTGCAAATGACCGTGCCGCAAACGATCACTCTCGTCGGCGGGCCGAACCCGATGAACCTCCAGCCCGGCGACCGCATTTCGCTGCGCGACGCGCTCTACTCGGCGCTCCTCGGCTCCGACAACCTCGCCGCCCTCACCATTGCCGATCACGTGGGCCGGGAAATCCTCAGCCGCCGCGGCAAGGAAGGCGAACCGGTGGCCGAGTTCGTCGCCGAAATGAACCGCCTCGCCAAGGCGCTCGGCATGACGCAGACGCGCTTCGCCAACCCGCACGGCCTGGAACGCAAGGGAGCGAAGGCCTACTCGACCGCCGCGGATGTCGCCCGGCTGTCGATCCACGCGATGCGCCGCAACGCCTTCAACTACATCGTCCGCCAGCCGAACCGCCAAATCCAGGTGAACGGCGCGGGCGGCAGCCGCAGCTTCAACATCCGCAATACCAACGAGCTCATTGGCGAAGAAGGCGTGCTCGGCGTGAAAACCGGCACCACCGAAGCCGCCGGCCCTTGCGTCTCGGTCTGCATGGACCGCGAGCCGCTCATCCGGACCAAACCGGACGGAAGCAAGGGCGTGACGCCCCGCCGCCTGATCGTCGTCGTTTTGAACAACCCGGATCGTTTCACCCGCGCCCGCGGATTGCTGAACCAGGGCTGGTCCGTTTACGACGCCTGGCTCTCCCAAGGCGCTCCGGTGAAGGACAAGACACGTGAAATGATCACCGTGCCCGATCCAAGCTGAACCCGCCGGCTCCCTAACATTCTTCCACCCATCGTCATGTCCACCGATCCGCTTCTCTCGCTGCTCCGCACCAAGGCCCGCTTCTCCCATCAGGAAATCGCCGACCTCCTCTCGATGGACAAGGCCGCCGTGGAGAAACGCATTTCGGATTGGGAAAACGACGGCACCATCCGCGGCTATCAGGCGGTGATCGATCCGGAAGCGGCAGGTGATGATTCGGTTTCCGCCTTCATTGAGGTGAAGGTCACGCCCGAGCGCGGCGGTGGATTCGACCGGCTCGCCATGCGCATCGCGCGCTTCGATCAAGTGGTGTCATGTTACCTCGCAAGCGGCGGTTATGACCTGATGGTCGTGGTTGAAGGAACGGACCTGCGCGAAGTGGCACGCTTCGTTTCAGAGAAACTCAGCACGCTCGAAGGCGTGCTCTCCACCGCCACCCACTTCCGTCTGAAGACTTACAAGGAAAACGGTTTCATCTTCGAGAAGGACGTCGTTCCGGAGCGGCTTGCGGTGGCACCGTGACCCATTCACCGATCACGATAGACTTCTCTTCGCTTTCCCTTTGAGTCCTCGAAGGTCACCACGTATTTCCTCCCGGGAATTCTGATTTCTTCATACGATTGATGGCCCCCACCGGCATTGGGAATTCCGGCCATGAAATCCAAGCCTATCTCAGTTACGTTGGGATCGTCCTGTCCTGATGGGCCACGGAGGCTCCCGATGTAAGTGCCGAATCCGATAATCTCCCATTTCCCTGAGGAAATCCGAACCTCCAGCTTCCTGGAGGTGCTTTTGACATCAAAGTGCAGATCCTCGAACGGAATGGGTTTAGCTCGCCCCACCAAATCCACTTCCTCATCGCTGTAGCCGAGGACGTGTTTGGCGATGAATCTTGCCTTGTAGTTCGCGCATCCCGGGAGCGAAGCAATGAGAGCGGACCCCAGGATCAGCGAAATGAACAATCGGCAACGCGATGGTTTCATGGAACCCATCAAGCCGTGATGACTTCCTGATGGAAGGCGAGCCAATCGTCGAGGTTGTTCAAATTCACCGCATCGAGGATCGTGCCGTCATCGGGCAGGCTATTGGCTTCGAGGATCGTTTTGCGGATCTCGTCCTTGTGGTGGTAGCCGGTGATGGAGGCGTTGAGATCGGCGATCGTTTGCGGATCGATGGAACCGCCACATTGTTCGAGCACCCAGGCCTCGCAGCGCGGGTAGGTCGGCTTTTCCGTGGCGATGAAAGCACGGAACCCCTCGTGGGAAATGCCGAGGGCATCGAGCACCATCGTGTCATAGCCGGGCTTGAGCGCCGGGTAGTCCGGATGCCCTTTGCCAGCGGCATCGAGCGAGGCCTTTTGCCACAGACGTGGAAGATGGAGGACGCCGAGCGGACCGGCCGTGCCGGAGCTGATCATGGGGATGAATTTGGACATGGCGGCAGGTTAGGCGGCACATCCAGCGGCGCAATGGGAAAGAAACAATCCCGGATGGCGGTGATTTTCTCGTTTCCATGAGGGCTGTCGCGGTTTCCAATCCGCCCGCCATGTGGAAAGGCCGCTTCGCTCAAGACACCTCCTCCCTCGTCCAGCAGTTCGGGGAATCCATCTCCTATGACTGGCGCTTGTTCCCGCACGACATCGCGGGCTCCATCGCCCATGCCCGCGCGCAGTTGATGGCGGGATTGCTCACCGCCGAGGAATTTTCGCAGATCGAAAAGGGGCTGCTGGAAATCCTCGGCAATATCGAAGCCGGAAAATTCGAGTTCAAAACCTCGCTCGAGGACATTCACATGAATATCGAGGCCGAGCTGACCAAGCGCATCGGCCCGGCCGGCGCGAAACTCCACACCGCCCGCTCGCGCAACGACCAGGTGGCCACGGACACGCGCCTTTATTGCCGCACGGAGATCGACGGACTCGTTGCCGACATCACGGGACTCCAGCTTGCCTTGTTAGGCCGTGCGGAGAAATACGCCGCCACCGTCATCCCCGGCTACACGCACCTTCAACGCGGCCAACCGGTCACCGCCGGCCATCATTTCCTCGCCTACGTCGAGATGCTGGAGCGCGACAAGTCCCGCCTCGCCGACTGCCGCAAGCGCCTCAACGTCTCTCCGCTCGGCTCCGGCGCGCTCGCCGGCTCCACCATCAACCTCGACCGCCGCGCCATCGCCGCGGAACTCGGCTTCGACGGCGTCACTAACAACTCGATGGACGCCATTGCCGATCGCGACTACATTGCCGAGCTGTTGTTCGTCATCTCGCTCTGTGGCGCGCACCTCTCGCGCCTCAGCGAGGACCTCATCCTCTGGTGCACCGCCGAGTTCGCCTTCGCGTCCCTATCCGACGCGCACACCACCGGCTCCTCGCTGATGCCGCAGAAGAAAAACCCGGACGTCTGCGAACTCACCCGCGGCAAGACCGGCCGCCTCGTCGGCAACCTCATGAACCTGTTAGTCGCGATCAAGGGCCTGCCCCTCACCTACAACCGCGATCTGCAGGAGGACAAACCCCCGCTCTTCGATTCGGTGGACCAACTCAAGCTCATCCTCGCGGTGAACACCGAGATGATCGCCGCCATGGAGCTGCGCGAGGAGAACTGCCGCGCCGCCGCCTCCGATCCGATGCTGCTCGCCACCGACCTCGCCGACTATCTCGTGAAACAAGGCGTGCCCTTCCGCCACGCCCACGAACTCGTCGGCAAGGCCGTCGCCCAAGCCATCGCCACCAGGACCCCGCTCGACCAGCTCGATCTATCAGCCGTCGACCCCGCCTACGGCCCGGATGCGAAGGAGGTTTTTTCGTTAGAACGAGCCCTGCAATCGCGCACCAACCCCGGCGCGCCCTCGATTTCCAATGTGAAAGCGGAAATCACAAGGTGGAAGAACGTGCTGGGATAGCAACCCTATCATTACCGCACCATGAGACTCCCGCAGACATCGAAAATGATCTTGGGTGCGGGAGCAATCGCGGTGCTTGCAAGCGCGGTGGTGTTTCTTTCATTACCGGGGAAACCTCTTGTTCTGTCGAAAGAAGAAGCGCCGTTCCCCTCGATCACCATGCCGCCGCAGGCAGTCTATGGAACCGGATACATGGATGGAGGCAGTGTTGGGATTCTCATTGTGGATCGCATCGGAACAAAGCACGAACTCACGTTTCCAATCGACTACAACGGCATTCGCAACGCGCATCCCGGCGCGTTTTTCGGGAACATGAATGATCCGAAGAAAATCCCCTCGAAAAATCCGGAACGGGCGAAGGAAATCGTCATTCGTCTGATCGATGAATACGGAAAAGAATGGGATGATCCGAGAGTGGACTGCAACGATCTCACGGCAAGAGCCAGCCATGCCCTTTCCTCGCCACCCGATGCGGTGGCGGTTCGGGCCTATGGGAAATTGAGACGGACTTTCGGCTTTTGAACGGGCGGCAGACAACGACTACTGGAATCCGGGCTTTTCTCCCTTATTGACGCCATGCCCGGTGCAAGCCAGCCTCCGACCGCGAATTGCGGGGAGGTCCGCGCTCCAAGCCGGTCGTGTGGAAATCATGCGGCCTCTCCGGGGTTACCCCGGGGAATCGACAAACCAAGGCACTACGAGGCGAGGGCCTAATCACGCTTCCGCGTGACTCTGCCCGCGCCGGACAGGACGCGTTGGGGCGCGGGTCCTCTCCGCATTCGTTTGATTCCATGTCCTCGCAAGCCCATCACATCCGCCGCCTGGCAATCGCTCTAACAGCGGGGCCGATGGCGGATCGCGAGGCGATGCTGGCACGGGCGAAACCCTTGGTGGGTGATTTGAGAAAGGCGCATTGGCTGGAACCTCTTGTTAGAAAACTGAGCCTTGAATTCGGTGAGGCCCCGCGGCCTACAGCGCTCAGGATCGCCGGTCGGATCCGGGAGGATGAGGGATTCGTCAAAGCATGGACGGCGGGATACGGCAGGATTTTCATCAGCCACGCCACACCACAAATGGCTCCGGCGGCAGGTGCCCCTGAGAAGTGGGAGATTCCGCAAATCACGACCTTGGGAGATCTGGCTGACACGCTGCGCCTGCACGCGGATGAACTCGGCTGGCTCGTTTCCACTGGCAAGGTGGAGCATTATCGTCATCGCTGGCAGGTCAAACCGAAGAGCGGGCGCTTCCGCTTGATCGAGAGTCCGAAGGTATTGCTCAAGTTCGCCCAACGGCAGGTGTTGCGGAAAATCCTCAGAGCCATCCCGCCGCATGAGGCTGCTAGAGGATTCCGCCCGGGATGCTCGGTCCGGGATTTCGTGGAACCACACACGGGAAAAGAACTCTTGGTCCGTTTGGATTTGGAGGACTTTTTCCCCTCGATCACCGCCGCGAGGGTGCTGCGGATTTTTCTAACAGCAGGTTATCCCGAGTCCGTCGCCCGCGCCCTAACGCGATTGACCACCCATGCCGCGCCGCGTCCGGTTTTGGAGGAAAAGGATCTCACATGGCCGGAACGCCGCCGATTCGCGACACCGCATCTGCCGCAAGGCGCTCCGACCTCGCCGGCCTTGGCGAATCTCAGCGCTTTCCGGCTCGACTGCCGCCTCGCGGCTCTGGCAAACGCGGCGGGCGCGGCATACACGCGTTATGCCGACGATTTGCTCTTCTCGGGAGGTACGGATTTCGCACGGCAGGCACGGCGCTTCGAAGTGACGGCGGGAGCGATCATCATCGAGGAAGGGTTTTCTCCGAACCATCGCAAGACGCGAGTTCTGCGGAAGAGCCAAAGACAACATGCCGCAGGCCTAGTTCTCAACGAAACGCCGAACATCGACCGCCGCGAGTTCGACCGTCTCAAGGCGATCCTGACGAACTGCGCGCGTTACGGTCCGGCGTCACAGAATCGGGAAAAACTCCCGGATTTCGCCGCCTACCTAACAGGCAGGCTGGCGTGGGTGGGTTTCATCCATCCGGGAAAAGGTGCTAAACTGCGGGAGATCTTCGAGCTCATCGATTGGAGTTGAGCGGAGGGGCAAAAACATGAATCCATCCTTGGCGTGAAGCTGGGGATGTGCATCTTCGGGATAACCTGAACCCTCAGGGCAAACCCAAAACCCTTTCATGAGACGACCAGCCGGACTTGCGCTTGCCGCCCTCACCCACATCCTCGCCTTCGCCGGTGGCTGGGCGATCTATCAGGCAGGCGGATCCCAGCCGAGGGAAGATACCGAGGCGCACATTTCCAACGGCCGGACGAAAGCAAGGGAACGAACCGCGATGGCGGAGTTGGATCCCAAGGCAGGACGCGAGATTCTGGATGCGGTGTTGAAGGGATCGAAGGAGGATCCGTTCCGCAACTTGCCGGGGTCCTATGATTCGAGAGCGAGCCATGAGATTCCGCAAACCAGGAAAGGGATCGTGGATCGAATTGACAGCATCGAAATACCCGCGGACTTTGGATTGGAGTTGAATGAACTGTTGGCTCAAAAAGACACAGACGGGAATTTCAGCGATGAAGTGTATCATGACCTCGCAGCCTTGGTATTCCATTGGTTGACCAAAGACCCGGCGGCGTGTTTCACATGGATGAATGCGGACGCGACTCACCAGTTTACCCTCAACAGCATCGTTGACCTCAGCCCGGAACTGAGCAAACGATTGGGGGCCAAGGGAGTGATCGAAATCGCGAATCATGCCGGGCGCATGAAGCCCCAACTATTGGGCAATTTGGCTCTGATGCTTGCGAAAACCGGAAACGCGACTGGCGTGGTTGAGGTGAAGAGCGCCATCGGCAGCGACAAACGGTTCTGGGGTATCTTTTCGAGGAACATCGGCTCCTTCTGGCCAAACGACAGGCTGGATGAACTCGTCAAACTGGCCGTGGCATGCGATGAACCACAGATTGCCGTCGGCAGCCGCCTTCATGGCGACCTGGGAGTTTACATCGCCGGGCTTCTGGCGGATGAGAGTTTGCCCGAGGATTTCCGTCGGCGGATATCGAAAGACCCGGTCGCCCGGCAGGGGCTGGCCCATGATCCAAAAGTGCCTTTGGAAGTTCGATTGCAGAATGGTGGCAATCTCGGGCAGGTGATTATCAATGACGTGACCCGCCTGCTGGCCGAACAGCGCGATTGGGCCTTCGCGTTCCGCAAGGGCGAGGCGAGCGCGCAGGAAATCCTGGAGATGGTGAACGCGGGAACTCCGGAACTCGCGAAAACAGCGCCGGATGAACTGCGCAGCCAAGTATTCAGGGAGTTGGCCGAGGAGAACCCTGCGGAGGCGATGATCTTGCTGGATGGACTCCCGGCGGAACAACGAAGCGAGCAGGCCTTGTTCACTTCACGCAGCCATTTCACTGATGTGGAGCCGGATAAGTTTCTCGAACTCCTCCAGCAGATCCCCACGGACACGAAAGCGGAATGGGTAGGCCGGCTGGATACATGGAACCGCCACAGTTTCACCAATCACGAACGCCTGCAGGATGGCTACGTCCAGTGGGTGCAAGCCTTGCCGCCGGGGCTGGATCGTGACATGGCCTGTTATTCGCTGGCCCGCGCGGTGGACGGATCAAACCCGGAG
>DAISZP010000566.1:0-3010 GCA_036824745.1 Luteolibacter sp. | reverse complement strand
CACCGCCACCCCGGGCCTCATCGCCGAAGTCGTGGACAACCGCTTCGTCTGCCATCTGCCCTACTACCGGCAGGCCGAAATCTTCGCCCGCCTCGGCGTGAACATCCACCGCAAGACCCTCTGCGACTGGACCCTGTTAGCCTCCGACTGGCTCGCCATCATTTACCGCGAAATCCAATACGAACACTGGCGATGTCCCTACCGCCAGATCGACGAAACCCCCATCGACTACCTCAAACCCGGCAGCGGCAAGGCGCAAACCGGCTACCTCTGGACCTCCAACATCCCCGGCGGCAGCGTGTTTTTCCACTGGCACCAAGGCCGCGACGTCACCGGCATCGACGCCCTGTTTGAAAAACAGGAACCCGCTCTATCAGACCATGCCGCCCGGGACTTCAAGCGCATCATCCAGTGCGACGGCTACAGTGCCTACCCCGCGTGGGCCAGGGACAAACCTTGGATCAAGCTCATGGGCTGCCACGCCCACATGCGCCGCAAGTTCTTCGAAGCCGCCGAACAATCCCCGCGCCTCGTCGCCTGGCTCCTGCGCCAGATCGCCCACCTCTATCACATCGAGCGCGGGCTGCGCGACGCCAAGGCCGGTCCCGCCCTGCGCCTCGCCGTTAGAACCAGCGAGAGCCGCCCCATCCACCAACGCCTCCACAAGGCCATCACCCTGCTGGCCAAACGCCGCATCCTGCCCAAGAGCAAACTCGGCAAAGCCATCCACTACGCCCTGCGCCAGTGGCCCCTGCTCGAAGTTTATCTGGAAGACGGCCGCGTCGAGGTATGCAACAACCTCGTCGAAAACTCGATCCGGCCGACCAAGATCGGTTCGAAGAACTGGTTGTTTTTGGGAAACGCGGAGTCCGGCGGCAAGTGCGCCATCCTCTACACCATCGTCGAGAACTGCCGCCGGCTGGGCATCAACTCCCGCGAGTATCTGGAAGACGTCCTGACCCGCCTGCCCGCCATGAAAGCCCAGGAGGCCAAGTCGCTCACGCCGCACAACTGGCTGCTGGAACGCACGCTCCGCGCCAAGAATCCCGCGGCCTGATAACAGGCAAGTCAGGCAAGGCGCCTGACTGACTTGTCCCATATCGCCACTGCAACCGAAATCCAACGGCGCTATGGACCACGCTTACATAGCCATTGGTGGTTTCGCGGAAGGAATCAACCATGTGATAGAGTTCGTTCGTAATTTTAAGTCAGACGATCCCACGCCTAAGCCCAAGGATACGCTCACGCCCATTGAAAACGACCGTAAGGAAACGACTGTGCCTGAGTCGACGCCGCAATCAACCAATCCAGCACCTGGCGTCGAAAGAAAGTTCGTGATTGTGGTTATGGACACGTCACTCACAAAGAAGGTTTATGATCCCGATTTGGTGAAGCAAGGATTCAAGAATTCACATTTCATTTGTGAAAAGATTCATTCGGACAAGTCTATTTATGCTCCTACACAAGGAATAGAAGTGATTGTGTCGTCAGATCCTGACAAACGCTCGAATGATGCTTATCTCGTGCGGCAACATGATCCGGACCTTATAATACTGCACCGTTCAACATTTGATACGGAGCTTCATGAGGATTATGATGGCGCCCGGTTGGCGGGATTTCTCAAGGAAGTGGCTGATTTGAAGGCGAAAGTTCTCATATATTCCCGGAAGCCTGACACGGATGCGGATTTTGTGGAGAAGATTTCGAAGCTGTCAGGCGTTGAGAAGGGGAGAATTTCAATCTACGAATTTAGGCCGGGAAATCCTTTCAAGAATGATGGGCAAATGCTTTCCTTTATGAACGAGCTCCGTAGAGTAGTGGAAGAGATTAATTCTAAAAGGAAGTGAGATATTACGAAAGCGTTGCAAGAGGCGGTCGCCCGAGTAAGAATCCATTTGAGCGGCCTCAACACTCATGCGGCGGGCAGTGCCTGTGCCTGAGGACGACGCCGGATTTGCTGACGATCCAGCGGATGGTGGAGCGGGAGTCGCATTCCTCGGGGCGGTCCCAAGAGATGAGGACGGTGCCGCCTTCGGCGGAGAGGGAGAGGCGGGGTTGGTAGAGGGATTCGAGGAATTGGGTGGCTTGCCTGTGGAGAGTCGTGGGGACTTTTTCGGGATCGAGGGTGGAGGTTTGGAGGCAAAGGCCCGGCAAGTCGGTCCAGAAGCGCTCGGGGATGGGCATCGCCGTGCCATCCCAGGTGAGGTCGAAGCGTTTGAGCAGGTTGACGCCGGGATTGAAGCCGAAGGGCTGCGGCTTGCCCTTGTAGAGATAGTGATGGCCGCCGTTGGAATCTTTCGCCTCCGTGATGTCGGCGTCCGCGGGTTTGAAGAGTTCCACCTGCAAGGTGATCTTGCCGTCCTCGGCGATGGCCTTGAACTTGAGGACGTCGGAATCGACGGTTTTATACCATTTTGTCTCCGGTGCCTCATCCGCGGCCTTGGCTACGACCGGCACGGCGGAAAGCGCGGAGAGGGAGAGGAAGGAGCGGCGGTGCATGGGTAGAAGAGGTGAAGAGTGAGAAGTGAGAAGTGGAAGAGATGGAACCGCCAAGGCGCAAAGGACGCCAAGGGGGCGCGAAGCAGGGAGAATTGCCGAGGGAAACGGCGAGGGCTTGTGAGGCGGGGCTGAGTCAAAGAAGTGGGAGAGGGAAAGTGAAGATGGATTTCCGAAAGATAATTGGGAATTTTGGAATGCGGCAGGAGCGATAGCGAGGCTGGAACTGGCGAAGTCCTGATTGGCATGGCCGGAGGCAATTTTGATTTGGGGAGATCGGGCGGGCGGGATCATCAAGCCTCGACCGTTCCTGTCCGGCCATCATATGAACTGGCCATGGCGCGCGGGTGGTGTTAGGTGTTTCTAACGATGAACGGTGTGTCTCAAGCTGTGGAAGGATCCGCTGGAAGCGCCGCGAGCGGGCAGCTAACCGAATGGCATGATGCGAAGGGCTATGGCTGGATCGTTTCCGGCGGGAAGCGGTTCTTCTCGCACATCAAGGAGGTCGTGGCCT
>DAISZP010000565.1:1291-3059 GCA_036824745.1 Luteolibacter sp. | reverse complement strand
TTGGAAGTCCGCCTTCCTGTAATTGCCGTGGCCGCACTTTCGCAGATGCGGAAGGATCTCCTTCCAATGTTTCGCGTTCGCTGGACCGATAGCATGTTTACGGAGGAAGCTCAAAACAGCGTATTCCGGAGTGTCCGGATCCAGGTTTGGCAGGAGATTGTCTACAGCGTGCAGGACACCGCGGAAGCGAGGGGTGGAGGCGGGTTGGTTTCTGACAGTTTTCTTTGAGTTGATTCTCATCCAATAATCATATTCGAAGATGTGACGCGGTACAAGAAAAAACGTCAGCAAAACCACTGCCGTCGGTGGATTTTTCTTGTGCGAATTATGTGAGTGTAATAGGATGTAAGATATGCAAGTAAATCAGCCTGTTCCAAACCATGAGAAAACGAACCGTGAACCCGCCGCATCCGTCCCGCCATCCCCGATGCCCGAATCCGATCTGCTGGAGGATCTGGTGAAGGTCTGGGGGGCCGCGGTAGGAGTCGATGAAGCCACGGCAAGGGCGTTGATCCTGACGGTCGTCGGCGGTGTTGCCGGAAACAGCGTCAGGATCAACGCGCCGAGGGTGGGGGAGCTTGGGGCCGATCTCCAGATCGCCGTGGACCGTGACAAGGCCCCAGGTCTTCGTCGTGGCATGCAGAGACTGCTTTCTGGCTACGAATCCACCATCCTCTCCATGCTGAACCGCTACGAGCACCTCAGCACCCGTAGAGCCCAGAAACAGGAACTCTCCCTGCTGGAAACCGAACTGCGCATGATCCGCCGGGAGCAGGAGCAACTGGCCGAAATCGTAGGCAACGAGAAGAAGATGATGGACCTCACGCTGAAGAAACAAGCCGAGCAGGTCATTTCCCGCTTCGATGCGTTGGATGCCCGGTCGGATGTCCTGGAGGAGAAGCTGTCGGCATTGATCTTCCGCATGCGGCCCATGGTGATGGTCAGCGAGCTCAACATGGAGGAGATCGGTGCCTTCACCGACCATGCCTTCGATAACTCCCTGCTGGAGGTGGTGGCCACGCCGGGTTACCTCGGACGCCTCGCCCTCATGCCGGATCGCTGGCTCCATCGTCTGGCGTCCTTCCGCCGGAGTTCCGGTTGGGCCTCCCGGCTGGAATTTGCCAACGGTGAGTATCGCCGCCGCTCCACGGTATCGACCGTGCTGCTGGCAGGAGGGGAGGAACTGACCAAGGCTTGGTCGGACAGGATGATTTCCATCACCGGCCTGTTGGATGAGATGCTGGTATGTGTTCCATCGGAGGCAAAACCCTCCAACCACGCCATACCTGATCCCGGGGATCGCTGGGCGTATCTGGTGGACCGTCTGTTCGCACGGAGGTTGAAGGGAGACCCACGCACCTATCAATTCACCCCGGAGGCCGGCAAACGGTTTGAGAAGGTGCGCAAGGAACTCCTGAAGCTGGGAGAGGAACATGAGGGAGCACTGGCCATCCTCTGGCGTGAATATGGTCCGGCGCTGGTGGCCAAGCTGGCCCTGTGCGCCACTCTGATGCGGGGCCGTGAGGATCATCATGTGGGGTTGGAGGATCTGGAAACGGCCATATCACTCGCCATGCACCTGTTGGAATCCACCGCGATGCATCAGGAGAAGGTGAACGAACTGGTGACCTCCCGCCGCCGGATTCCACATGCGATGGTTCCCGCGCCTGCCGAGGCGAAGGCGAATCCGACCACGAGGATGATCCAGAAGCTCAAACGGATCGGTCCTTGCACCATGCGGACCCTGTTCCGGAACTATCCGCGATCC
>DAISZP010000565.1:0-1281 GCA_036824745.1 Luteolibacter sp. | reverse complement strand
GACCTGCTGCAACCGGTGCTGGAGAGGGCCATCGAACTGGGGCTGGTGGTGACGGAGGGGAAACTGCTGCGGGTGGTGGAGTCATGTGAGGAAGCCGCGCTTCCCGCGACATGAACCTGAAACCCGAGCGCATTATGGCTGTGGCGATGGGAGCGGAAACCTGCCGTTTTCCCTTCGCCCGGTCTGCAACTCGTGCCTGCTGGCCAGCCGACATCCCGCGGGGGCGAGGCAGATTTGGGAGGACTCGCGGCAGAACTTCAGTGCCGAGTGGCGGATTCCGCCCGGCACTGGATTCGAGGAACTGCGGGTGAACTTTCCCAGGCACCAATTGGTGCTGGCTGTCGCGAGCGGGGCGATCCGGCTCAGCTACGGGGCGAGGGAGGTGCAGCTGGTGGCCGGGCAGGCGGTGGCGGTTTCGGTGCCGGAGGTGCTGGTGGATGTGCCATTTTCCCCGTACGGGGAATCGGTGTTCGTCCTCCACCTCATCCACCGGATGCCCACCATGGAGGAACTGGGCGAGGGTGGGGAACTGGCGGCGACTCTGGCTCAGAGTGGCGGGGAAGTTCCGGGACTTTTCCCCTACCGGAATGCCTCCCTCCTGCTGCAACCGGGACCGTATTCAGCCGTGTTGCCGCGCAACGGTGCTGATCTGGTCCACCGGCTGTGGCTGTGCGGGTTGGAGCCGACGGTGAGGTTTTTGAGATCAATGGTATTTGGTGATTGATGATGAGCGCTAGAGCGATTCGCGACGCTCATCTTCCTGTTTCAAATGTGATTTGCGATGCGGTAGTAGCGTGGATCAATTCCCGATCCTCCAAAACACTTGCGGTCTCCAATTTTTTCAAAAAACAAGCGTGCCATCAAGGATTCAGGAAACCTTCAAAAATAACATTATTGAGAATCAAAATACCGTGAATCGCCTCGACCAAAACGCTGATGCGGCATGCAAAACGAATGTTGCCCGCAACGTCATCAGAATTGCGCAACTCCGCAACGGGCACTTTCTTGATTCCATCAGAATGGAGTATCGTCACCGAGGTGTCGTCGCGCTTGGTGGCTCTGCATTGCCTGAGTTGAGTTCCATCGGCCAAGGTGATGTCGGGCAGTTTCGACAATTCCTCGCGCTGAGTGGCGGCGGCGGCCTGCGAGTTCCTAAGCTTTTGGATCCATGGATTCAAAAATACGCGGGTTGCCGGGCTTTGTGTTGCCCGCGTCTCAAACCCGGCGAGGACCTTGGGTAAGGTTTCCGGGGTGAGTGATGTTCCCGCCGGGTAACTGACG
>DAISZP010000564.1:0-3061 GCA_036824745.1 Luteolibacter sp. | reverse complement strand
GTCGATGAGCTTCCAGTGGTAGCCGCCACGCTGTTTCAGGCGTTCCTGAACGGCGGCGGGGTTGTCGCGGATGACGCGGATATCAAGCATGGCGCGGCGACTCTCGCGGGCGATGGGGGGCGGAATCAACGCGAATTTTCACCGCAACCCGCGCCCCCAGAAATGGGGAGCGGGGCGGATGGAGTTTGACAGGCGGGGACGGCTGCGGATTTTCGATGGGAAATGCCGATAAAATCCGTGGTTTTCCTGCTCGCGTCCGCCTTGTGGGCTCTCGGAGAAACGCGCACCTGGACCTCGGCGGAGGGCAAGCAGCTTGAGGCGGAATTTGTCAAAGCGGACAAATCCGGCGTCACCGTGCGCAAGGCGGGCGGCGAATCCGTGCTGATCCCGCTCAACCGCCTGTCCGACGAGGACTGGCTCTACGCAGGCCGGATGGCCGAGGAGCAGAAGGCTAGGGACGAAGCCGGAAAGAAGGTGGAAGCGGAGGCCGCGGCAAAGGACAAGCTCTTGAAAGGTCCCCTCACCTATCAGCTATCCGGCGGCTCGGAAAAATGGCCGGAGGACCGGAAAAAACGCATCGTCGATGCCATGGAGGCCGCCATCACGTTTCTCAATGAACACGGCGACTTCAAAAAAAACGTCACTGCGAACAACAGCCCGGGCACGCCGACGGCGGACGCGAACTACGACGGCTGGATCAACTGGGGCGGCTCGATCAACCGCCGCGTCGCCCTGCACGAGATCGGCCACACGCTCGGCATCGGCACCCATCCGGACTGGCAGAAGAACATCAAGGACGGCAAGTGGACTGGAAAACACGCGCTAAAGCAGCTCCGCGAGTTCGATGGAGAAAAAGCCGAACTCCACGCCGACCGCATGCACTTTTGGCCTTACGGCCTGAATTTCGACAACGAGTCCTCGACCGAGAATGACAAACGATTCGTGAAAATGGTGGCCGCCTTCCGCAAGGATCTCGGCATCCGTTAGATCAGCGTCACTTCGCCGCGACCGGCTTAATCTCCACCTTGCGGAAGTGGATTTCCGCGCCCTCGCTTTGCAGGCAGATCGCGCCCTGGGTGGTAGAAAGCCCCTCCGCTTCGTTCATCAGGGTATCGTTCACCCATACCGAGACTTTGTCGCCCTCGCAGCGGACGCGCATCGTGTTCCACTCGCCGGGCGGTTTTTCCACACTCTCCTGGCGCTTCAGCCAGCGGCGGCCCATCGGCGTGCTGTTAGGTACCGCGAGTTTCTCGCCGATCGTCCAGAAATCGCCGGCGTTTCCGGTGCCGAGCTGGACTTCGATCGACTTCGGCCAGACGAACATTTCGCGTGGTTTCGAGCAATGGATCAGGACGCCGCTGTTGCCCGGTTTCGCACCGGGAGCCCAGCGCCACTCGACGGTGAGTTCGTAGTTCGAGTAATCGTTCTTCTCGGTGCGGATGACACCCGGAGGTTTGCCTTTGCAAACCAGCAGACCCTCGGAGACCGACCAGATGTTCTGAGGTTGCACCTTTGGATCAATGACATCAAAGATCCATCCGCTGAGGGATTTCCCGTCAAACAAGGGCTTGGCCTCCTCCGCACCGAGCGGGCAGATCATGCCCGCGGCCCACAACATGCAACTGATCCGCATCATGAATTTCTGATAGCGAGATGAAATGAAATGGGCAAGAACTTGTTTTCATGACGATGGAAAGAGTATTTCAGACGGGTGAAACATCAAGCGCCTGCCGGACATGGACATTCCGGATGTCCCTGTGATAGGATTCCCTCATGTCAGGAATCCTGCGGACGTTTTTGTTGCTTTTCTTCACCACCGCGGCCTTGTGCGCGGCGGAGGCCGGACCGGAGCCGAAGCCGAAAGAAGTGCTGTTGCCCGGCGTGGCATTGAGCCAGGGCGTCACGGAGATCACCGGCGTCGCGGTTTCGCCGTTGTTAGGTGTGAGCGGCGTGGGGGCGTGGCGGTATTGGAGCACTCCATCGAAGCGGAGAAGCGGGCTTCCCTGGTATGCCAGCCCATGGGCATGGGGCACGGGCTTCGCGCTGCTGTCCTTGTGTTTTCTCAAGGATTCGCTGGGCACGGCGGTGCCGGGACTGCTCAAGAAACCGCTGGATATGGTGGAGTTGTTTGAAAACAAACTGAGCGCGCTGGTCGCGAGCGGAGCCTTCGTGCCGCTGGTGGCGCGTGAGATGGCGCAACATCTCGAAGCAGAGCGCGGGATCGCGGTGCCGACCGACAGCCTGGGGATGCCGTGCGCGGCGATGATCGACGTTTCATGGATCATGATCCCCGCCGCGGTGGTGGCGTTTCTGGCGGTGTGGGTGTGCAGTCACGCGATCAACGTGCTGATCATCCTGTCGCCTTCTTCCATCCTCGACGCCACGTTGAAACTCATGCGGACCGGCCTGTTGGCAGTGGTGGGGCTTCTCTATCTGATCGCTCCGTGGCTGGCGGCATTGTTGTGCCTGGTAATCATCGGCATCGCGCTCTGGCTCGCTCCCGCGGCGCTGAGGTTGATGATTTTCGGCACCCGCTACGCGGCGGACATCCTGCTTCCGTGGCGGGGACGGAGAAACCCGACGCCGGAAGAGCCGCATGTGTTCACTCTGGGGCGCATGGCCGGTTTACCACCGCGGACCGGAGGCAGGCTGATCGTCCTGGAGGACGGCGGGCTGGCCTTCCGCCACCGCCGGGCCTGCGTGCTCCATCATCGGACCGTCCGCCTGCCGGGAGGACGCCTCCACATCGAGCGAGGACTGTTAGCGCCATCCTTGGTGCATCAGGCGGGTACCGCGGACGAGACCAAGCTGCTGCTATTCCTGCCGAGGCATCGGGGGCATGAGGAACGGATCGTGAGCGCCTTGAAACTCGACGGAGTGCGCGACCACGCGGTGCTGAGAGGTTTCTCCGCGTTGAAAACCTGGCTGAAGAACCTGATCCAAGCCGGAGAATCCGAAGTGAAAGGCGCCTGATCCGGGCATTTTCCGTGGCTGAACTTTTGCCTTGGACGGAGTGCCCGGACTTCCTAGTCTGCCGCGGCGAGAGCTGACTCCATGGCCA
>DAISZP010000031.1:237-20138 GCA_036824745.1 Luteolibacter sp. | reverse complement strand
AGAGCAGGCCTAGTTCGTTCTGGGCTTGGGCGAGGTTGCCATTCGCGGCGGCGAGAAGGTGGCCGTAGCCGGACATCACATCAGCGGGCGCGGGTTTCTCTCCGGACAGTAATGCGGCGGCCACGCGGAGATTCGCAACCGGGCTGCCAGCTTCGGCGGCTTTGAGCAGGAGGTTTTTTCCGCGGTCCTCATCCTTTTCCACGCCCTTGCCTTCCAGATAGAAATCGGCGGCGCGCAGCATGCAGTCCACCTGGCCGGCGTCCTTGCCGCGTTCGTATTCGGCGAGCGCGGCCTTGTCGTCCTTCTTCACGTTTTCCTCGTAGTCACCGAGGGCGAGGTAGGCGGAATATTCCTTCGCGGCGATGGCTTTCTTGAGCCACTCGCGGCCCTTGGCTTCGTCGCGGTTCTTCTCATCGCCGCTGAGCAAACGGGAACCCAAAGCGGCCATCGCGCCCGCGTTTCCAAGGCCCGCGGCCTTCGCGTAGTTGGCCAGGGACTCTTTCAAATTCTTCAATTCCGGGAAACCGAACTGGCCTTCGTAAAACCGCGCCACCAGCAACACGGAGAGCACGTCACCCGCGTCGGCGGCTTGTTTCCACCAATAGAGCGCCTTGTCCGGATCGGCCGTCGGTGTGAGCAATCCGCGCAGGTAGGCCTCGCCGAGAATGCGGCCAGCCACCGCAGGATCATCCTTCGCGGCTTTTTCCAAGGCCTCGCGCGCCTGATCGCGCTCCGCTTCCTTTTCCGAGGCGAGCAGGATGAACGACATCCGATAGATCGCATCCTTGTGTTTCGCCTCCGCAGCCTTGCGGTAATACTCCAGCGCCTTGTCCTTGGACGCCTCCACGCCCTGGCCGGTTTCAGAGGCGAAACCTAACAGATAGAGCGCCTCCGCGTTCCCTTGCTGCGCGAGCGGCGTGGCCAGCTCGATCGCCTTCGCGTGGCGTCCGGATTGAAACGCCTCCATCGCCGCTTTGGCTGGGCCCTCCACCTCCGCGGGAAGGGCTGCGGAATTGTCCGCGGGCAGCGATACCGCCGCATGAAGCGGTGAAGCGGCGAGAGCTGAAATCAAAAGGAATCGGGAGAAAAAGCGTGAGCGCATGATCCCGACTAGTGCGGATTCCCCACCCAAAGGCAAGCGAGATTCGCGGAGTCAAACGGACGCCCCGCGCCGCTCCCTCAGCTCGTCGATGCAGGCCGCGGCGATCTCCTGATCGAGGCGGTGCACGTCCACCCCCTCGCCGATGTCTCGCAACATCAGCACCGTCAAATCACCGCCGAGGTGCTCGCGGAACTCATCCAAACCATCAAACACGCGGCGTTTCCCAGCCTCATCCAGCCAATCGAGCGCCGGGTGATGGGTTTCCAAACCCAGCGCCTCCAGCACCGGAAACACCCGCTCCGCCAGCGAGGCCGGAGCCATTCCGGAACGCGTCGAATAGAGCGTGTCCAAGGCCAGCCCGATCGCCACCGCCGGCGCGTGGGCGAGCCGGTAGCCCGTCAGCGCCTCCAGCTTGTGCGCCGCCCAGTGGCCGAAATCCAGCGGCCGGCTCGATCCCGTTTCAAACGGATCACCACCACCGCAGATGTGGTTCGCATGGAGCAGCGCGGATTTTTCCACGCAGATTTCCAGTGCTTCCGGCTCCAGCGCCGCGAGCCGGGAAACGTTCGCCTCGATCCACTCGAAAAACCCGCGGTCCTTCACCAAGGCCACCTTCACCGCCTCGATCAGGCCCGCACGCCGAGTCTCCTCCGGCTGGCTGTGCAGGAAACGGAAATCATTGATCACCGCGAAGGGCACCGCGAAGGCGCCGATCCAGTTCTTCTTGCCGAAGGCGTTGATCGCGCACTTCACCCCCACCCCGCTGTCGTCCTGCGCCAGCGTGGTGGTCGGCATTCTAACAAGCCTCACCCCGCGGTGCGCCGTCGCCGCGGCGAAGCCCACCGCATCGAGAAACGCCCCGCCGCCGATGGCTAACAGATACGAATGCCGGTCGAGGTGGGATTCGTCGATCCAGCGCCAGGTTTCACGCACCCACGCGTCGTCCGCCTTCACCGCCTCGCCGCCGGGCATCACCTGGATGCCGCGCAGCACCACCTCGTGTTTTTCGAAAAAGCCCTCGATCTCCCGCGCCAAATCCGGCCAGGCCGCGGCCACCGTTTCCTCGATCAAAACCAGCGCCCTGCGCCCGCCGCCCTCGCTCAAGACCGCCGCAAGATCCGCCCCTCCCTCGCCGAACGCGCCGCGGGTGAACACCACACGGTGCTTGAAGGTGACGGGAATTTGGAAATCGTATCGGGACATCAACGCGCGGGATCGGTAGCGTGCATTACGCCGCCGCGCCACCGTTTCTTGGAACCAAATCACCATGCCCGAGCTCGAGACCCTGTTTGAAACCCGCTGGATCCGCATGCACCGCATGGGCCACTGGGACTTCGTCGTCCGCCCGCAATCGCCCACCTGCGTCGGCATCCTCGCCATCACCCCGGAGGACGAGATCATCCTCGTCGAGCAATTCCGCATCCCGCTCCAGAAACGCGTCATCGAAGTGCCCGCCGGCATCGTCGGCGACGAACCCGAGTTCCTCGGCGAATCGCTGGCCGGCACCGCCGCCCGGGAGTTGTTAGAAGAAACCGGCTACCGCGCCGGAAAAGTCGAGAAACTGATCGAGACCCCCACCTCCGCCGGACTCACCTCGGAAATGATCCACTTCTTCCACGCCACCGAGCTTACACGCGAGCACGAAGGCGGCGGCACCGGGGTGGAGGACATCATCGTCCACCACGTTCTTCTAACAAACCTGCGCGGCTGGCTCAAGGAACAGGAACAACAAGGCAAAATCATCGATTTCAAAATCCACGCCGCCCTCTGGCTGGCGGGGCGGTAAGGACCTAACCGCTCTTCCTCATCCTCGCCACCGACCACGCGGCAAGGCCGAGGGAGGTGCCGAGCAGGGCGATGTTGGCGAAGAGGTTTCCGGCGGAAACGGGAATGGGGTATTCGGGCGTCCCCATTACCGAGGTCATCTTGTAGTAGATCAGGACTCCGCCTAACAAAGAGACGAACTGGAGGAAGCTCACCACGAGCAGTCCGGCCAACCAGGGCCACGGCAATGGTTGGCGCGTCGCCGCGGCCACCGCCGACGCCAAGGCTAACGGCGTAAGATACGCCCACCATCCGACCGGACCGAACCGCCAGAGCACCTCCGATGGCAGCGGCAGTTTCATGTCCACATTCTTGAACGTCCCTAGCAGATCATACCCTCGGATATCGAGGCTCAGTTTCCCGAGCATCAGGAAGGGCCCCATGATGAAAATCCAAACCGCCAGCCCCACGCAGATCCGGGTGAGTTTCATGGACCTCAGAATGCCAGCCGCTGCGGGTGGTGACAGATTTTTCTCGCAAGAAATCCGAAAGACGTTTCGTTAGCAGAATTGCCATTCCCTTTTTCACCCATGCTGAGAACCCGATTCACCCAAGCCCGTACGTCCATCCCCCGAAATTCCGCATCCGCCCGAGCGCGTTCCGCGCGTCGGCCTGCTTGTGATTTTCCGCCCGCGATGGAGCAAGAATGAGGTGTCCCCACCCGAAAAACCCGAACCCGGACATCGTCATGAAAGCGTTGATCAAGACCCAGCCGCGTCTCGTCGTCGAGTTGTGCGCGCACGTGCTTTTCGCCGTGGGCATCCAGGTGCTGGTGCACTATGTGAGCTGATCAGGCCACTTCACTCCCACTCCCGCAGCGGGACCTCACGCGACGCCTCGCGGCCGCGGCCTTCGATGACGAGGCGGTTCTGATAGAGCCGGACCACGGCATAGGCGGTGACGCCGGGTTCGTGGAGGATGGACTTGAAGTTGAGGTAGGGCACGCCGTTGGAAACCACCTGTTCGCCGGCGTGGTTGTGGCCGCAGAGGTAGGCGCGGGCGCTCTTGTGGCTCTCGATGAGCTTGATGATGTCCCGGTTGTTCCAGGCCTGGTGGCCGGCTTCTGATAGAAGCGGGTGGTGGCCGCAGACGAGCACCGGGGTTTTCGCGGCATCGGCGGCGGCGAGTTCCTTTTCCAGCCACTGAAGCTGGGCGGGCGAGGTGCCGCCGTTCCAAGGTTTCGCGTTGTTGGCGCTGCCCATGGCCTTCATCGCCGCTTCCGCCTCAAGGTCCTCCTTGCTGCCTTCGGGATGTTTGTAGGTGGAGACCTCGTTGGTATCGAGCATCAGGAAACGCACGCCGGAAACCGTGAAGCCGTAGTGGTCCGCGGGCATGCCGAGCGTGGCGGCGACGGAGATCTTGCGCTCGTCGGCGATGGTGTAGTCGTGGTTTCCTAACAAATGCCATACCGGATGGCCGAGCGGTTCGAAGAGAGGGAGTATTTTGGCGAAGGAGGCGAAGTCGCGGTCGATCATGTCGCCGAGGTGGAGCGTGAAAGGGAGTTTTTGTTTCGCGAGGTCCTCGACGGCCGCCTTGAGCTTGGGGATGGACTCGCGGTAGTGGCGCTCGCCCTGCGGATCGGCATCGGCGTATTGCACATCGGTGGTGAGACCGAAGGAAACGAGCGGCGTTTCAGCTTCGGCGGCTTTGGATCGGGAAACCGTCGCGGCCGCGGCGGAGAGGGCGAGGAAGTGGCGGCGCTTCATGGTTTCCATGCCTAGCACCCGCGGCGGTTTCCTGCAAGCAGGCCGGACACGCCGCGTATCCGGAACCATGTGGAAAACCTGTGGACTCTGGCTGGCGGCAACGGTGGGACTTTCAGCGGGAAACCTGGCGGATCTACCGCACCCGAGACTTTGGTTTCCGAAATCCGAGGAAGCCCGGGTGCAGGCGCTGTTGAAAAACGATCCGCTCGCGGCGGAGTTGCAGAAGGTGACTTTGGAAAGAGCCCGGTCCGCCCTCAAGGAGCGCACCTGCCACTATGAGATCCCGGACGGACTGCGCTTGCTGGGTGAATCGAGAAAAGCGCTCAGAACCATCATGAATTGCGGCTGGGCGTGGCGGACGACGGGCGACGAAATTTTCCGGCTGCGGGTGATCGAGGAGCTGAAAGCCGCCTGCGCCCTGAAGGATTGGAACCCAAAACATTTCCTCGATGTCGGCGAGATGGCGACCGCCGTGGCGACCGGCTATGACTGGCTCTACCCGACGCTCACGCCGGAACAGCGGGAGATGTGCGAAAAGGCGATCATCGAAAAAGCCCTCAAACCCGCAAAAGCGGTGTTCGACAAGGGCGGTTGGTGGGCCAAGCCGGGAAACAACTGGTCCCAGGTCTGCGGGGCTGGCATCGCACTGTCCGCGGCCGCCATCGCGGGTCACGACGAAGGGTTTTCCGAGGAGCTTTTTGGGCGCGGATTGAAACTGGTGGAGGCGTGTAGTCACTTTTACCAACCGGATGGTATGTATCCGGAAGGTCCGGCCTATTGGCACTACGGCACGAATTTCCACGTTCTCATGCTGGCCGCTTGCGGGCCTCTGCAACGGACTTGCGACGCCCCGCCCATCATGGAAAAGGCCGGGGATTCGATCATGCATCTGACGAGCACCACGCGGATGAACTACAATTTCGCCGACGGCGGGGTAGCGAAGGAATCTCCGAGTCCGGCGCAATGCTGGCTGGCGGGTCATTTCAAGAACGCCACCCAGGTCCGCCATGTCCGGAGTTTGTTTCTCAGGGCTCTGGCCGAGGACAAACGGAAGGTGCAGGGGGATCGTTATGATCCGCTCTCGATCCTGTGGCTGCCGGGCGAGGTGAAATCCGGGACCGAAGCACCCAACGGCGCGGTGTTTCACGGCGAGCAGGCGATGGCCTTGTTCCGCAGTGGCTGGAAACCAGACGACGCGTGGTTCGCGATCAAGGGCGGCACCGCGGCCGCCAGCCACGGGCACATGGACGTGGGAAGCTTCGTTTACGACGCCCACGGCGAGCGCTGGATCCACGATTTGGGATCGGAAAACTACAACCTGCCTGGTTATTTCGGCGGCAAACGCTGGACCTACTACCGGCTCCAGAACCGCTCTCACAGCACGCTGGAAATCGGCGGCCAGCTCCAGAACGCCAAGGCAAAACCCTGCCCGCTGGTTTCCTCATCGGTTTCCGGAAATCCGCTGACGGCGGAGTTTGATCTCACGGACGCCTACGCCGACAGCGCGGGCAAGGTGCGACGCTCGGCCAGTTTCGATGTCACGACCGGATCGGTTTTGCTCAAGGATGAGATCGAAGCACCGTCCGGCGACATCGTCTGGCGCGCCATCACTGACGCCGAGGTGAAGATCGAGGGCGAAAACGTCACGCTGACCAAGAAGGGCAGAAGCGTCTCATTGAAACGTATTTCTTCAGAAGGTGCCTGGACCGTCTCCGACTCGAAACCACCGACTGCGGAGGAAAACCAAAACAAGGGTTTCCAAAACTTGGAGTTCAGGATTCCCCGAACGGACAAAGTGGTGATCACGGTGCAGATTCGTCCATAGCTGCGGAGATCCGTTTTAAGTCATGGGGAGCATCACCTTCGCACCCGCAGATCCCGCAAGCTCCACAGCACTCCCGCTGCCGGAGCACCGGCACCCGTCATCCTCCGCGCGCCGTCCCTGCGCTTCGCCGTGAACCGCTCGCGCGCCGCGGCAAAGGCTTCGTTGACGAACGGCTTGCTGCCGATCACCGCCCCGTCCGTGAAATACCTCACCCGGCAACGCAGCATCGCCGCCATCTTCAAATCCGGAAGGGCCGTCCCGTTGTCCCGCGTTTCCATCGCCTCCGCCGTGGTCAATGCCGGGCTAACGGTTTTTTTCATTATTTCGGCCCGACCGCTCCTCCTCCCCAGCGCAAGACCCATCGCCCGCCGGTAGATCCGCGAGACTTCCTTCCATTTCTCCGCCTCGAAGCCCGCTCCATGATGACTCATGCAGGCTCTAACCAATCCCTCGCGCGATTTTTTCCCGTTTCCCTTCGGCCCGCCGCCCACGGCTTCGCCATAACTGCTCCAGCGATACTCCGCCGGATCGGAAACCATGCCTGCCCTGACAGGATTGAGGTCGATGTACGCCGCCATCGTCCGCGCCGCGATCCCGCTTTCCACGATCACGCTCTTGTAGCGTTCCTCCCACAAGGTCCCGCTGCGATCATGCGTTCGGTTGAACCATCGGGTGAAGCGTTGCAACAGCGTCTTCATGAACTCCGACAGGTTGTGCATCCGGTAGGTGAATCGCGCGTGGATCTCGGAAACCCGGCCATCCCGCCCCTGGCCGCGCGCCTCTGCAAGTTCCTTCGCCACCTCCGCCACAAACGCTTCCGCATTCGTCGCGGACAATCGTTTCAAAAGCTCCTCATCCGGGATCCCACCCTCCGGCATCGGCGGCACCTCCAACAGGATGTGGAAGTGGTTCGACATGATGCAGTATGAGAGCACCCGGCAGCCCGAGAAATTCTCCTGCATGCGCATGAACGTCCGGAACCGCTCGCGCTCCGCGTCGCCAAACACAAATCGCCGGTCCACCACCCGCGAAATGCAATGGTAAATCGCCGGCTTCTCCCGCGAATCCTTCCATGGTGCCAGCCAACGCGCCCTCCTCATGCCCCCATCCTGCCGCCCCGCCACCACTTGGCAAGCGGATTCTCTACATTTTGTCTGTCACTTTGTAGAAAGTCACTTGTAGATTGGACCCCACCACTCGTCACCAATCCGGACTTCTCCAGCACCGCGGGATCGGTCACCTACCCCCTGAACACCAGAGAAGGCAAACTCTTCGTCCGACTCAAGGACTCGCCAAATTGATCCTCTCCAAACATCGTGGAGGGCGGTTCGAAAACCACCCTCCCCAGCGTCATGGCGACTTGAAGGGTCGCCACTCCCGGCTCACCGCTTCGCCGGCGGGTCCTGGCCGAGGATGCGGTCGATCTCGGCGACGCGCTCCCAGGGCAGGCGTTTGCGTTGGTATTTGTTGAAGACGATCTCACGCAGCTCGCGCCAGACGGCCTCGGGCACCGGTTTCATGTCGGTCCACTCCGGATTGCGCTTCTGCATGGTGGTCATGATGGTCCAGCGGTTGCCGAGGTAGTTGGCGCGGTAGAACACCTTGCCGTCGTCGGTTTTCTCGAACCACTCATGACTTTCCATGGCCGGAGCTTGGGGAAAGGGATGATCCGGCACAAGCGGCGAATCCGGCCCGGAAATCCAACATTTTGCCGACAACTTTTCCATGGATCGGCGTTTCTTCCTGTGAAAGGCTCCGGCCAGACGCAAACGCCTGAATCTAAATGAAAACCAATCCCTCACCCGTCAATCACCTCCGTTCGCAAGGTTTCACCCTCCTTGAAATGGTCATCGTGCTCGGAATCATCGCGATGATCATGGGAGGCGCCATTTTCGCCATGCGCGGAATCAGCGGTCAGGCCAAGCCGACGCAGGCCAAGGCGGACATGAATGCGTTCCTGTCCGCGTTGAGCATGTACAAGATCAACAAAGGCCGATACCCGTCCTCCCAAGAAGGCCTCAAGGTGCTGGTCCAGACCAAGGCAATGACCAAGATCAATCCGGATCCCTGGGGCCGCGAGTACATCTACCGCTATCCCGGCAAGATCGACAAAAACGAACCCGAAATCATCAGCTTGGGTGACGACGGCCAGGAAAACACGGAGGATGACATCAACAGTCAGAAGCTCTAAGCGCTCTTCGGGATTCACCCTGCTGGAAATCGTCATGGTGCTCGTCATTGCGAGCATCGTCATGGGCGGAGCGGTGGGCTTGATGCTGTTTTCCTCGGATGAACGGTTTCTGAAGGATGCCACCAGCGAGGTCGAACTGATGGCCAAGCGGGCCCGGATCGCCTCCGTACTCCACCAGACTCCCTACGCTTTGGAGTTCAGGGAGGGAGTGGTCCGGCTCATGCCCTTGGCGGAAGCCGGCAGGGAAGAGACGCGGACCGTTGGAGGACACCGCATCGGTGGAGAAACCGAACAGGTACAGCCGGGCGAACGGCGGGAATACATCCTTGATCCGAATGCCGCATGGTTTGTGCAACGGTGGAATTCCGAAGCCTGGCTACCCACCAGAGGTAAAACCATGCACGTTTGGCGCTTTGATCCGAACGGTCTCTGTGAGCCGCTCTCCCTGCGCATCACCATCGAGCAAAGCTGGTGTGAGATGACTTTCAATCCCCTGACTGCGGCCATCAAATCACTTACCGTGGAAGCCAGATGAAGAGGAGCATCCATGCGACAGACCGGGGTTTCCTCCTTTTGGAGATGATCCTCGCGTTGGCGGTTTTCAGCATGACCATCACGGGGTTCGCGGTGGCCCTGAACCGGATGGCGAAGCTTGCCTCACTCGCACAAAGCGAGATGAGAATCACCCGTTTCATGGACAGCGCCTTGGATGAAACACTCTCCCTGCCCGTGCTGGAAGAGGGCGAAACCGAGGCGGAGATCGAAAATCCCAACAATCCCAATGATTCGATCAAGCTCGTGACAAGCGTCGAGCTGTTGGAGGAAATGGAGAACGAAGAAGGCCAACTGCTTCAGGAGATGTATCACATCACTGTAAGGGCCACATGGGTGGAAAACCGTGAAACTCACGAACGCAAGGTGGACACCTGGCGCTACGGACGAATGTACAAACCGTGAAGGTCAACAAACATAGCCCCGTGCGGCGTGGTTTCACGCTGCTGGAGATCGTGATCGCCGTCGGCCTGATGGCGATGATCATCGGCATGGTCATGGGAATCGCCAGCACCTCGCTCGCCTTAGGCAAGCGCATCGTGGAGTCCCAGAATACCGAAATGGAGCACCAGGCCTTCATTGACCTGTTAGGGCAGCATTTCTCCGCGCTGCCGGGAAACACCCGCTTCGACCTGAAGGTGGAGGACTCCGGCTCGCACTACATCTCCGACCTCACCCTTCAAAACGTGCCGATGACCTTCACATGGGGCGGAGAGGACCGCGTTGCCAAGGCGGTGCAGATCTCCACGGTCAAGCGCCGCAGCGGATACCTCGACATCGTCCTGCGCTATTACGAGAACGAGATCCTCGAGGGCTCCGAGTCCAACTTCGGCAGCAACATCACCGACACCAAGCCCTTCGCCGAGATCGTGCTCTTGCAGGATGTGGCCTACTTCGAATGGCGCGTGCTCGACGGCCGCTCGATGGAGTGGCAGTACGATTGGGACATCCAGGGCCGCCTGCCCCTTCAATTGGAACTCACCATGGCCATCGGCGCCACCGGCCACGAGATCCGCCAGATCTTCTGGCTGCCTCCGAAACAAAACCCGGAAGTCGCCATGCGAAACCTGGGCGGCGCAGGCGGGAACAACAACCCAGGTGGAGGCGGCATCAACATCCCCGGCGGAAATATTCCCGGGGGTGGAGCTGGAAATCCTGGCGGCGGTGGCAGACCGGGAGGCGGCGGTGGCCGTGGACAAGGCGGAGGAGGAGGCGGCCGCGGCGGCAGGTAAACTTTCAGAATTTCCATGCACCTAACGGTTTCCAGATCCATCCAAGCCAAGCGCGGCGCCGCGTTGATCGCCGTGCTGTGGCTCATCGCCATCCTCGGGCTGGCGACGATGACGGCTTTGCGCGTGATCAAGTTCGACATGGACCTGGCCTCGGCGAAGATCCACGGCTCGCGCGCCCGGCAAATCGCCGAGATGGGCATCGCCGTGGGTTCCAATCCGGCGGTGAAACGCACCGATCCCATCCTGCGCCAGATGAGCTCGGACAGCGGCGAGGGTTTCGAGGTCCGCGTCATTTCCGAAGGCGGACGCTTCAACATCAACTACATCCTCATCCAGGAGGACAAGGCGCTGCTGCGTGAGATTTTCTCGAAGTGGGGCATGGAGCTCGAGGAAGCGCAGGCCGTGGCGGACGCCCTCGGGGATTGGGTGGACCAGGACGACAACGTGGCCCTCAACGGCGCGGAAAAAGAAGACTACGAAAAAGCCGGCCGCGTGAACCAACCCTTCAACCGTCCGTTTTACGATCTCAGCGAGATGCGTTTCGTCCGCGGCATGGACCGGGTGGAAGCGCTCAAGCCGGATTGGCGCGAGTGGTTCACGATCTGGAGCGAAGGTCCTCTTGATGTGAACGAGGCCCCTGCGGAGATGATCGCCGCGGCGGCGGAAATTCCGGTCGAACAGGCGGACATCGTCCCGGAAAAAGTCCGCGGAACAGATGGCGAGCGTGACACGTTGGACGACGTTCCCTATGGAAACGCCACCGACGCGCTTTCTGACTTGGGAATCGGGGATCGCCCGGACATCAGCAACCGATTCACCGCCAACCCTCAGGGAGCGGGCACCACCCGAATCGAGAGCATCGGCCGCGCCGAAGGAGCCACCCGCAAGATCATCGCCATCATCAGAAACCGGACCGGCAACCCGGTGCAGCTTTTAGAACGCACAGAAGAAATCATCCCGTGAGCAAAACCATCGAAAACGTGCTTCTCGTGCCCGGCGAATCCGGCTGGGAAATCTGGTCCAACAA
The DNA here is from genome assembly GCA_036824745.1 of Luteolibacter sp. GTDB lineage: Bacteria > Verrucomicrobiota > Verrucomicrobiia > Verrucomicrobiales > Akkermansiaceae > Luteolibacter. The sequence continues at coordinate 8,679 of DAISZP010000031.1, read as the reverse complement.
CGGCGAAGGCGGATTCACACTCCAAAGCGCCACCGAAACCGTGGATGCCGGCGAGCTGACGGACATCCCGTCCGGTGAGCTGACGCTGTTCTTCGCCGTGAAATCGCTCACCGCCGTGCCGATGAAGGTGGCCAGCGATGACGACGCCTTGTTTCCCGATCTCGCCGCGCTGCACGCCGAACGGCTCGGCCTGCGCCCCGATCCGATGGCCGGCCAGCTTACCGACGTGTTCGTGATCGAACGCGAACCGGAAAACACGGCCCTGCTCGCGGTTTTCCTACGCACCCCCTCGGACGCCGAGCTTCCACCGCGCGGGCCGAAAGGCTTCGACATCTCGTTGCGCGCCTTCCCTGTGACGGGCAACACGCTCGCCGTCTGGAAAGAATTCGGGCGCTGGGTCTTCGGCGTGTTTCATCAAGGCAAGCCGGTGTATTGCCAGACCACGGCCTCGGATTCCTTCCATCCGGATGAATCGGTGGCCCGTGAAATCCGCCTCGCCTTGATCCAGCTCGCCATGCAGGGCCTCAGTGTCGAGCCATCCCAAATCGTCATCTGGACCAGCAAGGAAGGCATCAACCCGGAAGCCTTGCGGTCCGCCTTCACCGCTCCGGTGGAAATTTCCGCCCGCCCCGCGCCGGTGATGCCCTCACCGCTCAGCAAGCTGCTCCCGGCAGACGTCCGCGCCGCCCGCAAGGCCGCCCAGCAGAAGCGCAATATCGTCCTGATCGCTTCCGCGGCAGCGCTCGTTTATTTCGGACTGATCGGTTGGTTTGTTTACGGCATCTGGCAGACCAATTCCCAGGCAAACCGCATCATCGCCGAGGCCGAGGAAGCCGCGCCGGATGCCGAAGCCTACACCGCCCACATCGCGAAGTGGGAAGAGCTCGCGGACATCATCCAGCTCAAGAACAACCCGGTGGACATCCTCAAGCGCGTGGCCGATTGCATCCCGCCCAACAGCGGCCTGCGCCTCAAGTCCGCCGACATCAGCGCCACCGAGATCAAGCTCCAAGGCGAAGCTACCCAACTCCCGCCCGTCAACACCTTCAGCCTCAAGCTCACCAAAAACAACGAACTCGCCAACTTCCAGTGGGAAACTCCACCGCCCAATTCCTCCACCCGAGGCTGGGATTTTGTCTTCTCTGGCGAAGTGCCGGTTCAAGAAACCCAACCTTGACCGACAAATTGACGCTTTTCCGGTGTTAAACACCCGGAATCCCACCACCGACCTCCGATTTCCGCCCACCACTCCATGTCGTCCCGCGAACAAAAACTCCTGATCTTCTTCGCCGTAGCGGGCTTTCTCGTGATCAATTTCCTGCTTATCGGATTCCTCAAGGAAAAGCACGCCAAGGCTGAGTCCGCCCTTACCGCGGCCAAACGCAAACTCGATGTCGCCAATCAAGTCAGCAAATCCCGCGACCAAGTGGCCGATGAAATGGACTGGCTCGAGCAAAACATGCCCGATCCCACCGCCGAACAGGAAGTCCAGACCAAGCTCAACCAACTCGGCATGCGCGAGGCCACCAACAACGGCCTCACCATCAAGTCCCAGAAACCCCTGCCCGCAGTGATCAAGGAAGGCCAGCATTTCCAGCGCGCCTTGTTCCAGTTCACCCTCAGCGGCAATGAGGAATCCCTCTACCGCTGGTTCAACGCCATCAACATGCCGGACCAACTCCGCGTCGCCTCCGTCATCCGCCTCACGCCGAATGCCCAGGACGATACCAAGATCGACTGCGTCGCCACCGTCGCCCAAGCCTTCATTCCCGCCACCGGCGAGGAAGTGGAGGCGGAGGAAACGGAAGCCGCCGAACCCTGAACCACCATCCCTTCCCTCTCCATGAAAACCAGCGCCATCCTGCTCGCCAGCCTCGCCCTCACCGGCGCGGCCATGGCCGAAATGCCGAGAAAATTACCGGTCAGCATGTATTCGCGCCTGTGGACCGACTCGCCGTTCACCACCAAGCCGGCCACCATCGATCAAGGCCCTGGCCCGAACATCCTGGACGACTACGCCCTCGTCGGCATCGCGCCGATTTCCGAAGGCTACCGCGTCACGATGATGAACAAGAAGAGCCCCGAGGAGCGCATTTACGTGGAGTCCGGGAAAACCGTGGAAGGTTTCAAGATTGTCGAAGTCGTCCGCAAGGCCGGTGATCCGCTCGGCACCGTGGTGCGCATGATGTCCGGCTCCGTCACCGGCACCGTCGGGTTTGACGAAAAGCTACTCACCCTCAAGACCGCCGCCCCGGCCGCGCCCGCCGGAGCCAGGCCCGGACAACCCTTGCAACCCGGACAGCAAGTGCAGCCCGGACAGCCACAGCCGCAACCCGTGCCCGGCCAGCCCGGTGCAGTGCCGCAGATCCGCCCGCGCGTGGTGCCGCCGCCCACTCCGGGTGCCGCAACGCCGCAATCCCCTCAAAACAACGCCGCCACCCAAGGCCGCCCCGGTGGCGGAGCAGGCCGCTCTGATCGTCGCGGCGGCCGCTGATTCCCTGTTTTCCCAGTCTCTTTCACGAAGTTCTCATGTCACTCCACCGTTCCCTCGCTCTGCTTCTCGTTGGTTGGGTATCCGCCAGCGCCCAACAACCGGTACCCCAGCCGCCCGCCGCAAACACCCCGGCCCCTGCAGCTGAAGCACCTCCGGCCGTGCCCGTCCCCGCCACTCCTACCGCCGGCCAGGCGCAGCCCATCGTGCCCGCTCCCACTCCGGCAACCCCCGCCGCGAATCAGGCTCCGGCCGCCACTCCGGCACCTCCCGCCGTTCCAGTGCCGCCACGCATCGGCCCCGGTGCCCGACCGCTTCCCGGTGGAGCTGTGAATCCTGCCGCCGCTGCTGCCGCGAAACCCGTCGTTCCCCTCGGTGAAACCAAGATCGTCGAGGACATCAATGAACCCAAACTCAGCGGTGAATCCTTGGCCGGACTCTGGCGGATCTACACCGGCCGCAACGTGATCGTCACCTCCGCCGCCGCCACCGCCGAATTCCATTTCGTCCAACCGGCATCCCCGGAAAAACCACTGACCTATAGCAAGGCCTCCGAGTTGCTTCGCATCGCGGCCCAGTTGGAGAACTTCTCCTTCGTCACCCACCCGCAGGATCCCGATCTCGACATCCTCACCCTCGCCACCGGCGGCGTCCGCCCCACAGGCGTCACAGTGGACGTTTACAACGAAAACACGCCGCTGCCGGAAACCGATATCGTCATCAGCTACGTGATGACCCTCAGCCACATCAAGCCGGACCAGGCGCTCAACATTTTCACCCAGATCATCGGCCAGTTCGGCGCATACGGATCCATCGCCGCCGTGCCGAACGCCTCCGCCGTGGTCATCACGGAAAAAGCCTCGCTCATCAAGAGCCTCGTGGATCTGAAGAAAACCATCGATGTTCCCGGCTCCGTCCAGTCCTCCAAGTTCATCAAGGTGCAATACGCCGACGTGACGGAAATCGCCACCACGCTCACCGACCTGCTCACCGCCCAGCAAAGCGCCCAGTCCACCAGCGGCGTCCAGCGCAACACTCCCGCCCCCCAACCCGGCGCCGCTCCCGCGCCCGCCGCCCAAGCCGGTGGCGGTGGTGCTTCATCCGGCGGCGGCGAGGACACCCCCGTCCAAATCCTGCCGGAACCCCGCACCAACCGCATCTTCGTCATGGGCCGTCCGGTGGACATCCTGTTCGTCGAAGGCCTCGTCCGCGAATTCGACATCCAGACGACTGAAAGAACCTTCCTGCGCCGCAAACTCCATTTCCTCACCGTCTCCGAGTTCCTCCCCGTGGCCGGAGACGCCCTCACCCGCGCCTTCACGGGCACCGGCGACGGCGGTGCATCCGGTGGAGCGGGCGCAGCCGGTGGCGGATCCGCCAGTGGCGGACGCACCCAAGGCGGCGGACGAAGCTCCAACACCGGCTCCTCAAACCGCGGCAGCATGTCCTCCCGGGGATCATCCTCCAGTGGCTTCGGCGGCAGTTCCTCCGGTGGCTTCGGCGGCAGCTCCGGTGGCTTCGGAGGTGGCGGCGGCGGCTCCAGTTTCGGAGGCGGCGGCGGTGGTGGTAGCGCCCTCAGCGATCCCAACGTAAACTCCGCTCCGGAATCGATGCTCGTCGGCCGCACCCTCCTCGTGGCGGACAACATCACCAACTCCGTCGTCGCCCAAGGTCCACCTCCTGCTCTTGAAATCATCGAACGCTTGCTCGATCAGATCGATGTGAAGCCGGATCAGGTGATGATCTCCACCGTCATCGGACAGATGTCACTCAATAAGAAACTCGATACGGGCGTAAGCTATCTCTATCGCGGTGGCGACGTGAAGGGCGGCGGCGGCATCGAGTTCCCCGGCTTCACCCCCGGCACCACCACCGGCAGCTCAACAACCAACGCCTTGCCAGCTCTCGCCCGCAGCGCCCTGTTGTCTGGCGGACTCCGGATGTATGGCACCATCGATGATCTCGACATCTTCCTGCGCGCCCTGCAAAGCAAGACAGATTTCACGGTGCTCTCCAGACCCAGCATCTTTACGTCCAACAACGTGAAGGGATCCATTTCCTCCGGTGAACGGATCGCAATTCCCACCAGCACCAACAACTACGGCAACTCCGGAAACTCCAGCACCAACATCGAGTATCAGGACGTCGTCTTGAAACTGGAAGTCATCCCGTTGGTCAATTCGGACAGTGAAATCACCATGGAGATTGCACTGCTCAACGACGAACAGAACGGCACCCAGACCATCGCCGGTGCCGGTTCCAACGGAGATCCGCTCACCGTGCCCAAGATCGCCACCCGCGAGCTCGTCACCAAGGTCACCGTGCCCAATAACGGCACCATCGCGCTCGGCGGCCTGATCGTCGGTCGCAACGGCAAGGAAAAGAGCGGCATTCCCCTGCTCAGCGACATTCCCTACGTTGGCGCACTCTTCGGATCGAATGCGGACACCAATGATCGCAGTGAGTTGATGGTTTTCATGCAACCCACCATCGTCAAGGGCTCCAACTCCCTCAACGAAGTGCAAACCGACATGGATTCCCGCTACAAAATCACTCCGCAGATTCAGAACTTCGCCAACAACGGCGTGTTGCCTTCCAAGCCGGAATCCACCGGCAAGGGCGGCACCTCTACGCCGGAAAGCGTTTCCGAGGCCAACACCCTCAAGCCCAGCATCCGGCCGGCCCACAAACGCTGAGAAACCGGACGGGGTTTTCCCCATCCTCTCCCAAGGCCCGCCGGACCCGATCCGGCGGGCTTTTTTCGTGTTAGATCCATGCGCCCGCTTGTCATGCCGCGCGGGGCCCAAGGCATCCTGAAAGTCGTCAGGTCGCGGCAATCGGATAGAACAGCCTCGCGGATCCGGGATATGGGGTTTTGCAGGAACGAAGTGGCTCCGAATCTCAAACCGCATGCGAAGGCGCGGCCCAGAAAACCGTTTCCGACGACTCCTCCACCGCGATCAGGTGCGGATTGGATCGAAGCCCTTCGATGAACAGCTGCAGATCGTCCGGATGAGCCAGATCCACCCGCAGGTGCTGGTATTGATCCTCCCGTTTCCTCGCCCCGCCCGGGAGGAACGGTTCATCCATCGCCGGAAACAACGGAAACTGATAATAGGCCGCATCCTCGTTCCGGAACTCCAGCTTGAGATAAAACGTGCAGGCCGCTTCCGGGATCGGGGGTAGCTCACTCTCATCCTCCACCTCCTTGCCCTGCCACCGGCCATCATCAAAGCCGATCAGCGAGCCGGGCGGACATGCAGTTCGACGCCTGCCGGATGCGGGAATCCACATCGAGGCCGAACACCGGCTCGCCGGAAATGACACGCAGAAGATTGGCAGCATCAGGCATCCGCTTCTCCCTAAGCCGAAAGCCCCGAATCCGAAAGCACCAATCCTGCCATCAACATGGGCTACTGACAGAATCTCCGTCATTCACCTACAAATTCCCAGACAAATAATAGGAAGTGGCTTGCCATCTGGGATTTTGCAGTTAGGAAAGGGGCATGAGCAGCAAGCGCTGGCTGGCCCCTTGGAGGGAATCGGCGGAGAAACCAGCGATCTACCATTGCATTTCGCGGGTGGTGGACCGGCGCTTTGTCCTGGGAGACGCGGAGCGGGAGAAGTTCCGGGTTTTCATGCGCATGCAGGAGAATTTCTCGGGCTGCCGGGTGCTGGGCTACTGCGTGATGTCGAACCATTTCCACATTCTTTTGGAAGTTCCGCCAATGCCGGAGGGTGGCATTTCGGATGAGGAGTTGTTGAAGCGGCTTTCGGCGATCCAAGGCGAGGCGTTTGTGGCGGTGGTGGCCAAGGAGCTTGCGGATGCGCGGAATTCCGACCGCACGAAGCTGGCGGAGGAGATCCGGAGCCGTTTCACCTACCGGATGCATGATCTTGGCGAGTTCATGAAGACCCTGCTGCAACGTTTCACCCGCTGGTTCAACAGGACTCATCAGCGGAGCGGGACACTTTGGGAGGCGCGCTACAAGAGTGTGATCGTGGAGAGCGGAATCGCGGCGCGGACGATCGCGGCATACATCGATTTGAATCCTGTTAGAGCGGGGGTGGTTTCCGATCCGGCGCAGTATCGCTGGAGCAGCTATGGCGAGGCGGTGGGCGGCGGACCCAAGGGCAATGGAAAGAAGGCGAGGGCGGGCTTGGTGAGGGCTTGCATGAGTCATCACGGCGCGGGTTTCGAAGCGGATCGATGGAAGGATGTGTCACGGACCTATCGCCGGACAATGGGTCTTGCGCTCGGGCGCAAGAGCGGCCGGACTGATAGAGTTCAACCCGTCGCGCCACCCCGTATGAATATGCAGGAGGCCATGGAATCGGGTCACAACGAGACGGATTTGCCGGATTTGGCGATGGCGGACATGCTGCGGCACCGGGTGAGGTATTTCACCGACGGCGTGGTGATCGGCGGCAAGGAGTTTGTGAATGCGGTGTTTTCCGGCGCGCGGGAACGGTTTCCCTCGGCACGCAAGGATGGGGCGCGGCGCATGCGGGGCGCCGGCTCCGCCGCGGCCGGAAGGTTGTGGAGTTTGCGCGATCTCCGGCTTCGCGTTTGAGAAACCAACAGGGTTGTCACGGGCTCTCAAGCCGTTTGCGGAGCTGGGCCTGATAGAGATTTGCGGGTTCGATCGGGCCTGACATTTCCGTTAGATCCGGTTCCTTCGATTGGATGCCGACGAGGTTCATGGAGGCGGGGCCGAAACCCTTCGGAAGCGGCTGGGGTTTGCTCGCGCGAATGTTCCAGAAAGTCCCACGAGCACCGCATTGGCGGCCCAGCTTGTCGCCACCGCCGCATTTCCATAGGCGGGTGCCGGAGCCGGCGTCGATGTCAGTGAAGACATTCTCATACGGAGCGCGCTTGTGGTGATCGAAGCAGAGGTCGATGCCGCGACCTGAGGAGAACACGTTTCCCGCGCCGCCTTCGACGGAAAGGTCGTGGATGAAATTCTGACGGATGTCGAAGCCAGAACACAAGTTGTCATGGCCGGAAAGGGTGATGCCGTGGTGGCCGAACTCGCCGTTTTTCCCCGGAACGCCTTGGGTTTCCAGGCGGATGCCGGTGACGGTGCAGAAACGCCCGCCGGCGAAGACGCCGCTGTCGCTGTTAGAAACCACGAGGTTTCGCGCCCAGCAGTGGGCCACTTCGTTGAAGGCGACGGCGTTGAAACCAAGTTCGGTGAAGTGGCCTTCATAGGTCCGATTTGGGAATTCGAAGCCGAGATTCTCCACACCGCTTCCGAAAACCGTGGGTGCGTAAAATCGAACGACCGGCTGCCACTCGGGGCGGAGATCGGTGCGCAGCGGTCGCTCGGTTTCCACGATGTCTCCGTGGACGGATCGGACCCGGGTGACGAAGGACGTGCGGTGGGTGCCGGGCTTGATCGAGGATAGATCCCCGGGATCGCCCGAATAGAGGTGGTCCAACAATGACCGATGTTCATCGTCCTTCAACTGGATCTCGATCCACGCGCCTGCGGCAAGACCTGCGGGATCACCGGCGAGGCGGAGCTGGTGATCGCCGCGTTTGGCGGGCGCGCCGATTTTTCCAACAGGCTTGCCGGGGTTGCTCCCCTTGAACCAGACGATGCCGCCGGACCAGGAGTAGTTGGATGTTTTCCTGCCGCCGGTGGTGGCACCCCAATTCGGCCGGATGTCGTTGAGGGGTGTGGGGCAAACGAGAATCGATTGGGCGGGGCCGGCTCCGCGGAGTACGAGGCCGGGTTTGCGGATTTCGAGGATTTTGGTGATGCGGTAACGGCCGGCGGGCACGAGAATGGCACCGTTTCCGGTTTTTTCGATGGCGGCGAGGAAGGCGTCCGAGTCGTCGGTGATTCCATCGCCCTTGGCTCCGAAATCGAGGACATTGGCGGTCACCGCGGGATCGGGGATGGGCTTTTCACCGCAGGCGTATCCGGAATGGGAAACATCCGGCA
>DAISZP010000031.1:0-227 GCA_036824745.1 Luteolibacter sp. | reverse complement strand
GGATCCCATTTCGAACCATCGCGGCCCCAGAGAGCGGATTCATGAGGGGCCGCCGCGTGTAGTGAAACCACCGCGAAGAGGTTCATAACGAGGAATTTGCGATCCATGGCAGGCAAACCAACGCGGAGCGGGAGAGGATCTTTTCAACCGGATCCGACCGAGGGTTCGGCGGGATGCATCCACAGGATCGCGGACGGTTATTAAAAAAACTCATGAGCTGGCCCACC
>DAISZP010000030.1:0-20146 GCA_036824745.1 Luteolibacter sp. | reverse complement strand
AAACAAATTTCCCATCGCTCGCGGGACTGGCGGTTGTGGGATCCTCGTAGGCGATCCAGAGGTAGCGGAAGCCTGCCGTTAGATCGACGGAAACAGGCGTCGCCACGCCGGTGACGGTGAAGCTGGCATTGCTCAGGCCGGCCGTGCTCAGAACGAGTGTCGCGGTGCCGGCCGCGGGTGTGACGGTGCTGCCTGTGGTGGCCACGGAACCCGGGTTCTTCCAGGCGGCCAGCGTGTCGGTTCCGGCGGTGATGCGGCGCGCGCGAAGGGCGAAGTTCGTGCCTTGGGTCTGCATCTGGGCACCGGTGTTGGGGAGGGTGCTGGAGAAACCGGCGAAGAGGATCGCGTTGTCGAGATTCGTCCAATTCAGGACCAGGGTGTAGGTATGATTCGGCTGGAAGGCAAAACCCGCGCCGAGATCGAGAACGGCACCGCGGTCGGTATTGGTGCCGTCATTGATCTGTCCGTTCGCCGCGATGATGGGATCGGCGGCCCACACGGCACCGGGTGAGAGCAGATTGATGGGCGGCGCTTGTCCAGATAGATTTGCCGCGGCCGATCCGCCGAACGTTTCCGAAATCAGGACCGTGTTGTCATCGGCCCGCAGCGGCAGGAGAAACCCGGCGATCCACAGGCACAGGACCGGAAGTGAACGGTGGGACGAAGTGGTCACGGACGGATGAGGCGATAGAAGAACCGGCTGTCGCTGCGGGTGTCCAGAAACGTCATTGGGTCTCCGGTTCCGGTGAAGGGATTCAAGTCCGAGTTGTCGATGATGATCCAGTTCTTGAGATCGGAGGAACCTTGCAGGGCATAGAGTCCGCCATTTGTGGTGGACCAGGAAAGCTGTTTCTCACCGGTGAGCGCATCCATCGAAACCAGAGTGAGCTGGGGCAAGGGTGGCGGAGGCGGACCTTCGAAGGTCACGGATTCGAATTTCGCGTCGCTCGCCGGAGTCACGGTGGTGGGATCCTCGAATCCGATGAAAAAATAGCGGAACAGGTTGCCGGAGAGATCGACCGTGATTTGCGCGGATCCGACGCTGACCACCGCGTCGGTTAGATTGTTGGTCTGGATCTGCAGGGTGAAATCCGCGCTGGAGTTGGTGTCGTAGGTCAGTTCGACCGCGTTGGTGAAGGTGCCACCCGGCCACTGGAAGATGCCGACGTTGTCGCTGCCGGTGATTTCGCGAACCCTCAGGGCGACGCATGTTCCTTGAGTCTGTGCCTGCACTCCGCCGCTGGGATTGGTGGTTCTGAAACCGGCGAAGACGATGGCGTTGTCCAGTTTGGTGAACGCGAGTTTCACCGTGTAGGTGGACTGCGCTTGGAACTTCCATGAAAGCCCGAGATCAAACACCGCGCCTTGATCGGTGTTCGTTCCGTCCGTGACCTGCCCGTTGGCGGCGATGACGGATCCCGCGTTCCAACTCACGGGACGGATGATATTGGTGTCCGGAGCCACTCCATGGAGCGGTGATCCGAAAGCTCCGCCGAATGCATGCGAGAGCAGGATGTCCGCATGCGCCGGCATCAGGGGAAATATCGCGATTGCAGGAATCAGGGATTTCATGAGCGGGGCTGTGGGTTAACGCTTGCGACGGATCAAAGCGATGGAGCCAAGAAACGCTAACAGCGCCGGGCCGGAGGGTTCCGGAACAGCCACGAAGTCGATCACCACGTTGTTGGCTCCGGATTCCTTGCCGAAGAGATAGCCGCCGGTTCCTGTCCATGAGCTGTAGAAACCGATGGCGACGCTCTTGCCGATCGCCGCGCTGCCGGGAGCGATCACATAAGTGGTGGTGAACAATTCGGCGGGAGCGCCCACCGTGCCGGCTCCGGTGTCCAGCGAGACCGGGTAAGGGGATGGAATGGTGGTGGCCGAGACACCGCCGAGTGAGGTGAAGGAGCCCAAGGCGGAATTGACGCCCGCGGCGGTGTTGGCCACTCCGGCGCTCGCGTCGTAGAGCCCTTGGATTCCCGGGCGGAACGGTGCGTTCACTGTGTTGTCGAGATGGTAGGTGACGGTGATCGTGCCGGCGCCGGTGATCGTCCATGCCGCGGCATTCGAAGTGCCTGCGATTTCCCGGGTGCCGGAGACAGTGGAGGCGAGTCCGATCCGGGTCCCGAGCGGGCCAAATCCGCCGCTGGTGCTGAGACGGGTGAAGGTGTCCGCCGGATTTCCCGAAACGCTTCCCGCCCAGACGGCGACCGTGGCGACCGTGGCGGCTTGCGTGGGGATGATGAGCGTGAGGCTGAGGAGGAGTGGTTTCATGAACGGAAGGTGCTTCATCCGCTCATAGGCATCCGATTGCCGTTGGTTAACGTGTTTTTGAAACCATCACCGCTTTTCCGCGATTTCACGGATCGTCTCGTAGTCCAACGCGCCCGCGAAGATCCGGAGATCATCCAGAGCCGCGTTGAGGTACGGGTTTCTATCACCTTCCGGCAGCTCGTATCTGCCGATCGCCATGCATCCGGAACCGCGGCTTCCGGTATCGGTCTCGACGTGGGTGATTCCGGTGTTGCGGGGTGTCACCGGCTCCGGATACCCGTCGATGTAAAATGACAGGTCGGGCTCGCCGTTCGAGCGGTTCGCACGATAGACGACGGCGAGGTGGTGCCATGAGCCATCGGCGAGTTCCGTCGATCCATCGGCGAAATATTCACCGAACGAGGAACGAAGCACCGTGCGCCCTTCGGGATTCGTGAACAAGGCGACCTTGAATTTCCGGTTCCATCCCTTGGCGGGATTGCCCCACCAGACGAGGGGCGGTGCGGTTTGTTGTTTCACACCGTTCGGGATCCGGCACCATAGGCTGATGGTGCGTGGAGCCGTTCCGGAGATGCCCTGCCAGTTGGTTTCGATGGACGCGCCGTTTCCTTTGAACTCCAAGGCGTTTCCGAAAACTCCGGGAACGATGCGGGCGAGGTCAGGACGGATGAGTTTCGCCGCGGAGTGCTCCGCGCCGAGAATGTCTCCACGGATGGCGAGGGACTCCCCGTCGATTCCGTCGAAGTCCATTCGCAGAACCGGTAGATCCAACGGAAGCCGGGTGCGGAACTTGTCTGAAACCGCCGCGATGGTTTCCCATTTCCCGTCGCTGCCGAGCGCCGCCGCCTGGCCGGCATGCAGTTCGAGTTTCTGCCGGCTTCCGGCAAGCGCGGCGATTTCCACGCGGCCTTTCAAGACATGGACTTGCGGCTTTTGGTCCTCCCGTTGATCGATGCCGAACTCGGTGCCGAGATCCACGACTTCCAGCAGCGGTGATGAGACCCGGAAACCACGGGCGTCCGGAGGGACATGAAACCACGCGTGCCCGGAGGTGAGTTCGAAGTGGTCCTTGGACTTCAAGTTGAAGGTGGCGGGGCCTTCAATCACCGCAGCGACTCCGCTCTCCAGTTTCAACCGGGCGACTCCCTGGCCCAGGGTTACGGGTTCGCCGCGCCTGAGGGCGGGCACTGTGATCGTGGTGCCGTCCTGCCGCAGCAGGCTGGATCCGGGCGAGGTTTCCATTCTAACCATCGAGGCCGAGTTGCGCACCCGGATCAGGCTCAGCACGATTCCCGCGATCATCAGGACCGCGGCGGTTGTTAGAATGGAGGCGAAATGTTGTTTTTTTCTCAAGCTGCCGCCGAACGCGATGACCTTCGACTTGAAACTCACGGGAAGCGGAATCCCACCGGCGACGTGGCGCCTCAGCTCGGACTCCAACAACGCGTGTCCGCAATAGATTTCCATCAGCTCCGGAGAGTTTTTCAACTCATCCCGCAAGCGGGCGGCGCGCGTTTCATCGAGATCGCCGTCAAAGGCGTCCTGGATCGCTTGCTCGATTTCCCGTGGATTCATGGCGCTTGTGATTCAGGCTCGAAACTCCCCTGTGGTCAGCCGGTCGGTGATGCAACGGCGGAGCGCGGCCCGCAGACGGAACAAGGTGACTTTGAGAGTCCCGGCGGTCCGGCCCGAGCGTTTGGCACAGGCGGCGAGGGATTCGCCTTCTTCGTAATGACTCAGGACGAGATCGCGGTCGATCGGACGGAGGCTGTCGAGACAGGTGCGCAGAGCGGTCTGGGCGGCTCCCGGGGCGGACGGCATCATCCCGATCATGCGCTCGGTCAGCGCGCGGGTGAGATCCTCATCGACAATCAGCCAGTTGCCGCGCCGCTTTTCCTTGAGGTAGGCTTTCAAGGTCCACTTCGCGCACTCGAAGGCCCAGGCCCGGAAATTGGTGCCGGTCTGATAGGTATCGCGCTTTCTCCACAAGGTGATGTTGGTGCGCTGCATCACCTCGTCGGCTCCGGGATCACCGGGCATCAGCGAAATGACAAACGCCTGCAGAGCCGCCTGATTCGCGGTCAGCTCGGTGACGAATTCCTCCTCGGGCTCGGCGGGGTTCATGATTCTCGATGCAACATTCCGGGATAGCCTCGAACCGCGCCAAGGTTAACGGCTTTTTGTGCTGATGACGAAGTTTTCAAGAAATGGTTCCCAAGGATTCGTGCGACTGGCCCGTTGTTTCCCAAATCGAGAAACATGGACCCTCACGACGAACCTTCAGAATCCGAGCCAGCGCCGAAGATACCCGGAATCTGGAAACGGTGGGGCGGCGGGGCGCTGAGCATCGCCCTGGTTCTGCATCTGATCGCGCTGGTGATCGGCGCTTGCTGGGTGTTCCAGCTCATTCGCGAGCCGGAGAAGAAGATCGATTTCATCCCCGGAGGAAGCGGCGGCGGCGGTGGCGAGCGCGGAGCGAAAACCCAGATCCAGCAGCGGAAACAAGCGCAGCTCAAGCCTGCGGCCAATGTGAAGCGGGTATTCGCCGAGGGCGCGGTGTCCCAGTTCGCGATTCCCGATCCGGGTGATCAATTCGGTGAAATGTCCACGCTCTCCTCGCTGGCGGCAGGTGGTGCCGGAGGATTGGGAGGCTCCGGGTCCGGCGGAGGTTTCGGATCCGGCCGCGGCAAGGGCGTCGGTGCGGGGATTGGCGATGGCATGGGAGGCGCGGGGCTTGGAATCAAGTTGTTCGGAATGAACCTCGACGTGAAATCCATCGGGGTGGTTTTCGATGTTTCGCGCTCGATGACGCCGCATCTTCAAAGGGTGTTGGAGGAGATCGACCGCGTGGCGGCGGACAGTCCGGTCATCCTCCATGTAGGCTGCGGCATCGGTCCGGTGAAGGGCAGGGCTAGGGACCGGATCGTTCCGGTTTCGGCACCCCGGGACGCGTTCAAGAAGTTCTGGTATCTCAATCAGGACCCCGAGAACCGCGGCATCCCCGCTGGCTCGGATGCGAGCGACGTCGATACCTCGGGCGCGATTCCACAGCGGACGGTTTATGAACTGTTAGCCAATCGTTCGAAAACCTACTTTCATGATCGTGGAACGACACCCGCCACCGGAGCCGCATTGTTGGCGGACGAACTGGCGCACGTGGAGGCGATCTATTGGTTCGCGGATTTCCAGGATTTCATTGATGAAAAACAGGCGGAGCGAATCGCCAAAACCCTGATCCGCCGCAAGCAGAAGCTCTACATCCATCCGCTGACCAAAGGCCGCTGTTTCGATGTGGCCCTGCAAACTCTGGCGCTGCCCACCGGCGGAAAGCCGATTGAGGAAAAGAAGGTGAAGAAGGGCGGGAAACAGGAAAACTGAGCTTCAACCACAACGTCAGACGTAGGACCGGTATTGCGGCTGATAGAGCGAGTTCCTGACCGCGGATTCCACTTGATCCTCCGCGAGCGGAATGTCCGCCAGGTCGGAACGCAGCGCTTCCCTCGCGACTTCGATGGCGATCCTGACGGAAACCTCGCGGATGCGGGTGAGCGATGGGTAAATCCTGCCGATGGCAAGATCGTCCTCCGTCACCATGTCCGCCAGGGTTCTCGCGGCGACGAGGAACATGCGTTCCGAAACTTCGCGTGACTCGACGACGAGCGCGCCCAGGCCCACGCCGGGGAAGATATAAACGTTGTTTCCCTGACCGGGGACGAAGGTTTTTCCCTCGAACTCCACCGATGGGAAGGGACTGCCGCTGGCGAAGATCGCTTTGCCGTGGGATGAGCGATAGGCGGCTTCCGCGGTGCACTCGGCCTTGGATGTCGGATTGGACAACGCGAAGATCACCGGACGTTGGTTGAACTCCGCCATGCGCGAGATGATCTCCGCGGTGAACTTGCCGGGTGTTCCCGAAACTCCGATGAGCGCGGTGGGACGGAGCGATTCCACGGCTTCCGCCAGATTTGCGATGGGCGCGTGATCGTGGGCGTAAGGGATCTTGTGATGGGCGAGACCGGTAAGGCGCTCCTTGACCACGAGTCCTTGTGAATCGACAAACCAACAGCGTTGGCGCGCCTCGAATTCTGATAGACCTTGTTCGATCGCCGCGGCCACGAACAAATCCGCGATGCCGGTGCCGGCCTCACCCGCGCCGAGGAAGAGCAGGCGTTGATCGGTGAGCGAGCCGCCGGTTTCCCGCAGCGCGGAAAGCAATCCCGCCAATGCGACGGCGGCCGTGCCCTGGATATCGTCGTTGAAGCTGCAGATCCGCTTCTGATAGTCGTTCAGCAGCCGGAAGGCGTTGCTGTTTCCGAAGTCCTCCCATTGCAGCAGGGCTTTGGGAAACACCTGCTTCACGGCATCGACGAATTCCTCGATGAACGCGTCGTATTCCCCGCCGCGGACGCGTTTCTGATAGAGACCGAGGTAGGTGGGGCTGGCGTGCAGCGCTTCGTTGTCGGTGCCCACATCGAGCGTGATAGGCAGGCAGTATCCGGGATGAAGCCCGGCGCAGGAGGTGTAGAGCGAGAGTTTGCCAACGGGAATGCCCATGCCGAGCACGCCGAGATCGCCGAGGCCGAGGATGCGCTCGCCATCGGTCACCACGATCATGCGCACGTCCGTCTGCGGCCAATGGCGGAGGATTTCCGCGATGCGGCCGCGTTCGCGGATGCTGATGAACATGCCGCGCGGACGACGGAAGATCACGCCGTAGTCGAGACAGGCCTGGCCGACAGTCGGCGTGTAGATGATCGGGATCATCTCCTCCGGGTGGGTTTCTAACAACTTGTAGAACAACGTCTCATTGCGGTTCTGCAACAGCGTGAGGAAAACGTATTTGTCGAGCGGCTCCGGCTGGCGCTGGAAGTTCGCATAGGCCCGTGAAACCTGTTCCTCAAGGGTGAACACGCGTGGCGGAAGCAGGCCGCGGAGTCCGAGCGCGTCGCGTTCCTCCTCAGTGAAGGCTGTGCCCTTGTTGAGCAGGGCGTTGGAGAGCAGCGCCTGGCCGCGCGGCAATGCCGGGCCGGGGTTGGCGTTCAGGCCCGTGGCCTGCGGAGTCGGTGGGTTCACGGGTCGGAAGCTACGTCCGCTCGCGCCGTGAAACTATGCGCGGATTTCCAAACATCCCGCATCGCTTGTGCCAGCGGCAATTCGACGCTTCCGGATGCATGGATGCATTGCGCTCGGAAAGTCAATTGGTGGAAGAGAAGGGGCGCGCGGGTGAGGTTGTCCGATGAAGTGGATGGATGCTTCTTTTCCCGCTCCGGTATTCAATGAGCATCCGCAGTCCTCAAGAACCGCGTCATCCGGCCCCAAAAGGTTCGGCAAGCGGCTTCAATGAAAAGGTCCGTGACCTCCGACTCTCCGGCGAACTGGCGCCTGGAGAGGGATCTTTGGTCTGGTGAAGCTATTTCAGGGTCATGATTACCTCCCGCAGATGAAGCACCAAGGTCGGCAGTAAGGCCGTCAGGAACAATACGAGCCCGGGAACGTGGAAGGCGCGACTGAGTTTCCCTTGGCGGCGGAACCAGACCCAACTGTCGCTCATCAACATGACGAAAAGTCCGATTGAAAAATAGAAGGTCCGGCCCCCCTCCAGATACTCGTTCGCAAATGCGCCAACCCGCCAGGCGGCCCATCCTTGGAGTCCCAGCAATCCGATGACCCAGATTCCGAAATGGTTCATGAGATCTCCCAAATGAACTACGGCCATCGGGTGCGAGCGAGTTGGCAGTGTATTCTGCATGGCGGTTGGCTGAGGTTCTTGAAACTGAGCATCGACGACCGGCAACTTCAGGGTTGCGGAGGCTCCGGGAGGTTTTCGATGTTTTGAAAAGGAACGGATCCTGGCGGCGATGTATGCGTCTTCAAATCTTCTAGAGCCCCTTGGAAACCCGCGGCATGCGCTGAAAACAGTCCGCGCATCGTATTGTTTGGTCTCCAGTTCATGTTCAATCCGGCGGAGAAGCGAAGGTGGAATTGGAATCTGTTCCGTAACTGAATCAGACTCCACTTTGGCGGGAAGCGGCTTTTTCCAGACTCCCAGGACAGGCATGTCCAGTATGTCCGATAGTTGGGAATTCTCGATGTCGTCATCCTGGAAACCGGATTGCGGTATCGGATCCAAGCGGTCAAGAAGTCTGATAGGTGCTGCAAAACACGGCAATTTGGACTCGGAGATTGCATTCATGGAAGGCGGGTGTGTGGATCAGGTGGATGAATCGATCTGTGAATTCAGTGAGGTTTCATTGATCAGGACCAGTCGGAAACCGACCCGGTTGATTCGCAGGAACGGGCTGTCGGAATTGCGCGCAGCGGCGCGCGAGGTGAGATCGGAATCCCAGGAACCACCACGAATGGCATAGTCCCGGCGGTCCTGCCCCACCGCGTCGCGGCACCACTCGGCCACGTTTCCATGCATGTCGTGGATGGACCATGCATTTGGGGACTTGGTGCCTACCGGATGCGCGTGGCCACGAGCATTGGGAAGAATCCATCCCGACTGGGTCGGCGAAGATTCATACGGAGAGCTTGATCCGGCCCGGCAGGCGTATTCCCACTGAGCCTCGGTCGGAAGTTCGTATCTCCAGCCTTTGGCCGGTGACTTCAGTTTCTTAAGAAACTCACGGCAATCGTTCCATGACACACCGGTGACGGGAAATTGGGACAAGTTGCCAGTGGTGAAGGATGTTGTGCACAAGACACTCCGCCATGTTCCGATCGTCGTTTCGTGGGCCGCAATCCAGAATCCATGTTTGATCCAAACCGGACTCTGCTTTTCATCCTCGCTCCTGCCGACCTCATCGGGCGGACTGCCCATGATGAATTTTCCGGCGGGCACCCAACGGAATTCGATGGTCACTCCGTGAGCTATTTCCAGAAACCTCTGCTCTCCAACGGTTCCTCCAGTCATCGGATCCGCCGCTGTTTCGCGTTGCTTGCAACTCGTCTCAAGCGCTCCGATCGTCAATCCGAGCGTGATCACACAAAGTCCTTGGAAACGTAGTGCTGGCATTGCCTTGTGGTGAACGAATGACAGGTTGATTCGTTTGACGAGTGCGGATTGGGGATTACCGACGACGGCGGAGAAGCAACAGGGTTCCCAAACTTCCGACCAACATCGGAACATCCGGCTCCGGAACAGGGGTGATTCCGGTGAAATTGTAGGTAATGGTCATGTATCCTTCCACAGCCGAGGGGGAAGTGGACTTTTTCGCGCCGCTTACGCCGTTGATGCTCTCGGTTTGTGTGCCATCGACGAGCAGTTCGAATGCATCAGCTCCCTCGAACTGCAGGGTGTTTGCCATGTATCCGGAGTCGTTCTCCGACATTGAGGGAAGCACCCAGTGATAATAGTCCTGCCCTGCGCTGTCGAAGGAGGGATTGAGCGGATCGTCGTCCGCACCGAGCGATGCGGAAGTGGTGGCGGTGGTTCTCAGCGAGGATCCGGTTGCCAGTTTCGATGACGTGCCGGATTTTGTGAGATCAAGGACCGAGTTTTCCGGGTCGATCAACAGGTCGATGCGACTTTGAAGATTCACGGTGGCGGTGCTTGGTGACTCGTTGTCGAAATCGGCGTATCCTCCAGTCCGGGTGTAGCTGATCTCGATGAAAACGGAATCAAGGGTGCGGGTTCCTCCTTGGGTGTCGAATCGATTGAACAGGAGCGACACCGAGTCGTTGGGCACGAAGGAGAAGGACTGTGTTTGAACAAGCGTGGCTCCACTTGCGCCGCTGACGGAGCCGGCCAGCAACAGACTGGCGAGGCGGGTGGCGGGTATGCTGGTGTTTTGTGGTTTGGATTTCATGGGGTGGTGGTGTTATCTGATATTGGCGAAGTCGATCCCGGTGTGCGTTTGGCGGTTCGATGAATGGGCTGGTTTCCTCCGGCGGCTGCGGGTCCTGCTAGCCCATGCATGCGCCTTTCCAGAGGTGGAGATGGAATTGGAGTGAACCATGACGGGCGTGGATGGACGCCGCCATCCGGCGAAACAACGGTTTTCGGAATTCCTCCGGTGATGGAATGGTGTCTTTCTGATGGTTTCGCCATTGGCTGGAGCCGCGGGGGAGATCCCTGCTTTCCTGAACGCCGTGGACAAAATCAGTTCTGCAATTAACGCCGAATGAGACCGCTGTGTTGTTTTCATTCCTATGAGAATGATGATGCGATCAGATATCCCGCGTCCGGGCTCATGGAGCAAGATGATTCGTTAAGGAAAACTTGACAATTTTCACTCCCGTAACTGCGGGAGTATTCAGGCATGTCACCCGTTCTCCCACGGTGCGGTGAATCGCGAGCGCTCCGCCTTCATGTAGTAGGAGGGGAGCACGCCGATGAGGCTTCGAAACTCACGGGTGAAGTCCGAATTGTGGAGAAACCCGAGTTTGCGTGCGGTCGTTTCGATCTTGGTTCCCTCACGAAGCATATGGCATGCGGCGACTATCCTCATGTTGCGCAGCCACGCCTTGCAGGTGATTCCCAGAGACTGTTCCACCACACGGCTGAAGGTTCTTTTGCCAAAGCCGAGGGTTTCTCCCAGTTTTCCAACGTTCCATCCACATGTGACAATCAGCGGCTCCAGTCGCACCGCGCGGCCGGCACCTTGATCCACAAACCACCAAGCTCCGTCATGAACTACGATTCCCTGGAATTTGGAGCGCTTCCGCCCGTCCTTGCTCGGGTGATTCGCGAGGAAATCGCAAATCTCGCCCGATGAGGCGTGTCGCGGTTTGCTTCGGTCCGGTGGCATGCGGAGAAACTAACAATCTGCTTCCGATGGGAGTTTGACACTGTCCGGATTGGCGTTGTCAACTGACCATTTCGGCATTCTTTTCCGATTATACGAAGATTGGATTTCATGATTGCAAGGAAAACGCCTTCCGTGATCGCGTGATAGCAGGCAGAATTGATTTTGTTCAAAATAGCAGGTCGGCATGTAAAACTCCATGGTTGGGTTCTTCAACGGAGTCCGTCTCTCTGGATTGAAATCGCGGCATTGCGACGGAGCCTTTGTTCATGGGACTGGCAGGTGGAAAACCGGGCGATTGACGTGACCCGCTCATTCCGAATCCGGTGCGAAGTTCCCGTTTGCAATACCTCATGCGGCAGATGGGATGGGTCGGACTCTTTCTCAACAAGGTGATCATGCGCCCGGAAGAAACCGGATCGAAAGCACCAAACAGGACCATCCAATGATCGAATGCTGGAATCCAAACCGGAACCCGCGCCAGACAAGCCATGTCAGGTGCACAGGCTCGGATCGAAAAACAAATGGTGGAGGCGAGGGGAGTCGAACCCCTGTCCGGAACACCGTCAACGATGGTATCTACACGTTTAGCAGGCGGTCTGGGATTTCGGAGCGGCTGGGCCCGCTTGCGGCGTTGCCTCTCCTAGGAACCTGTTGTGTCTCGGAGGAAAACCCGGTTTCCCGATCTTACTCCCAGCCTTCTAGGTAGTCGCCATCCCCCTCAGAAGGCGTCGGGGTTCCGGCGTGGTCGTCAATTAAGCGGCCAGTGCGAGCTCGTTAGAGTCTGCATTTATTTTGTTTGAGCGGCTTTTTAGGAGGCCAGCCGATCAACCTCCACGTGCAACCAGCGCATCGAACATTCCGTCGAAACCAGAACGCCCCCATTTGCTGGACGGCGGGACGATGGCGCGGATGTGGAATTTTTCAACCCTCAATCCGAGGATTCGTCCGGAAACTCACGGCTGTGGGGATCGAAGATGACAAACGGCCGGGTGATCGGCTGAGCGAGCGTGGTGATGAGGCCGCTGTTGAGGCGGTAGATCCAGCTGTGGATGGAGATTTCCTGGCCGCGTTCCCACGCGTCTTCGAGGATGGTGGTGCGGGCGACGTGGCGGGCTTGTTCGAGCACGTTGAGTTCGCAGAGGCGATCGGCGGCGGCCTCGGGTGGCAGCGCGTCGAGTTCCAGGCGGTGGGAGCGGCGGATGGAACGGATGCCGGAGAGCCAGTTGTCGATCATGCCGTGGCGGAAGTTTTCCAACGCGGCGACCACGCCACCGCAGCCGTAGTGGCCGCAGACGATGATGTGGCGCACCTTGAGGACATCAACGGCGTATTGCAGCACGGCGAGCACGTTGAAGTCCGTCTCGGCGACGACGTTGGCGACGTTGCGGTGGACGAAGACCTCGCCGGGCGCGAGGCCGGTGATCTGGTTGGCGGGCACGCGGCTGTCCGAGCAGCCGATCCAGAGATACTGCGGGCGCTGCTGGTTGGCGAGATTCGTGAAGAATTCCGGATCGCTGGCGGTGATGGATTCCGCCCAATCACGGTTGTTCTGAAGGAGTTGCTCGATATTGCCGGGGACCATGGTTGGGCAGAATCAAGCGTGCCTTGCGCCGCCCGTCCACTGTCGGATTCAAAAAAAAACGCGGGTCAGGGCTGGGTCTGGACCTTGAGGCGGATGAAACGGCGGTTCGCGGCGGAAACGGCGATTGTGTCCCGCACGATGAGCTGGCCCGCGGTGTCCGTCTCGACGACTGTGTTTGTGGCGGACCAGTCGTTCAGCGCGCCGCAGGTTTCCACGGTGTAGGCGAGGTTGGTGGCGATCGGGTTTTTGGGAACCGTGAGCCGCAGATGTTTGTCCGGCCCGATCACGACGAGGTCATGGGTGAGGGGACTGGCGTTCGCTTGGGTGGGATGCGTGTCCAGGGCGAACTCCAGCAGATTGGTCAGTCCGTCACCATCCGGATCGCCATCCGGCGGATTGGCTCCGGGGTTGGCGTTTCCGAATTTCGTGGTTTCCCATGAATCAAGGATGCCGTTGTTGTTGGCATCCCCGTTTGCGCCGGTGACTTGGATGTGCAGGGAGGTCTCAGCGAACAAGCCTCCTGCATCGGTGGCCCGGATGGTGAAATTGTTAGGTCCGGAGTCCGCCGTTTCCGGCGTGCCGGTGAGCGATCCGTTAGGTCCGACCTCCAACCAGTCCGGACCGGAGGTCTTGGCATAAGTGAGCGTGTCGCCCGCATCCGGATCGGTGGCGGTACCGGCGACCGTGCCGGAGTAAGCGCTGGAGGTCGTGGCGTCCGTGCCGGTGATCGGGTTGCTGGTGAAAACGGGTGGGTCGTTGGTGTTGGTGACCTCGATCCGCAGGGTGGCTGTGGTGGAGACCGTGCCGTCGCTAACAGATACGGTGAACTCGTTCATCCCCGCTTCGGCCTGGGTGGGGGTTCCGCTGATCAGACCGGATGTGGAAACCGCGAGCCAGCCGGGACCGGACACCTTCGCAAAGGTGAGGCTGTCACCCGCATCCGGATCCGTGGCATCGAGCTGGGCGCTGAAGGCCGTGTCTTCGGTCGCGTTCAGGAGGATCGGATCGCTGGCGAAAGCGGGCGCGTCGTTGGTGTTGGCCACCTCGATCCTCAGGGTGCCCGGCACGGTGGTGCTGCCGTCGCTGACGGAAACGGAGAAGTCGTTCGTTCCCACATCGCCGTTTCCGGGAGTGCCTGTCAGGGTGCCGTCGCTTGCGATGGCCAGCCATGCCGGGCCGGAGGTTTTGGCGAACGTGAGCGTGTCCCCGAGGTCCGGATCCACCGCGCTTCCCGCGAGCGTGCCGGAGTAGGCGCTGTCCTCCGTCGCGGCCGCGCCGATGACCGGGCTGGCGGTGAACGAAGGAAGGTCGTTCGTGTTCGCCACCGCGATGGTTAGATCGAGGGTGCTTGCGGCGTTGAACGAATCCTCCACACGGATGCTGAACACGTTCACGCCGACATCCGCGTTCTGCGGGGTGCCTGTGAGCGTTCCGTTAGGACTGACGGCGAGCCAGGAGGGGCCGCTGAGTTTCGTGTAGGTGAGTGTTTCCGGGTTGTCCGGATCATTGGCGGAAAGGACCGAGTTGAACGCGGCGTCCTCGGTGGCGGCGAGCGCGAGCGGATTGACGGCGAATGCCGGAGCGGTGTTCGCCCGCGTGTAGGCGAGGATGAGGTCGGTGCCGGAGTTCTGGATCGCCCAGGTGCCGCCACCCGCGGTGAAACCGCTCACATCCAGCGAGAATTTCTGCGCGTCGTAGCTCGTGAGCGCGCCGTTGTTATCGACCAAGGTGAAACTCCGGCTGGTCTCCGTGAAATTCGTCAGATCCTTCTGGCGGATCCGGATCACCACCGGGTTCGCGGAGGTCGCGTTGATGGAAAGCCCGGTGACGGTGAGTTGATCGTATCCGCTGCCGGCCGCGCCGTTCCAATCACCGATTTCACAGTTGACCGAAGAGTTCGCCTGAAGGGTGACCTGGCCGCCGGCGCTGAGGGTTCCAACCGCATCGTTTCCGGGCGACAAGATGCCGCTGCTGGTGATCGAGCCGCCGATGCTGCCGGAACCCGTGAGCGTTCCCGCCGAGCCGACGGTCACGATGCCGTTGGCCAGGCTGCCGTTCAAGAGGAGCGTTCCCGCGGAGATCGTGGTGTTTCCGGTGTAGGTGCTCGCCGCGGTGAGCTCCATCGTTCCCGCGCCGCTCTTGATGAGCGAGCCCGCGCCGAGCGAGTAATCGTTGGAGGCGTTCCGCAGCGGATTCGTGACTAACAGATCGGTGGCCGTGCTGGTGGTCGTGTCCGCCACATTGAAGATCGTGGTGCCGTTGTAGAGGTGGTTCGCCCGGCCGTTTCCGGAGCTGATCAGGGACGGCCCGCTGCCGCTGACGGTGATGGTTCCGAGAAACTGATAGCCCTCGTAGTTCCCGGAGTCCGTGGTGCTCTGGCTCAGCGTGGCTCCGTTGAGCGTGAGGCTGCCGAGGATGTTGTAGCGCGTGGAGCTGAGGGTTCCCTGCACCACCATCGAGGGAAGGGTGGCCGTGGATTTCCCGGAGCCGCCGAACACGTTGTTGCCTTGGAAATGCAGGACCGCCCCGGGATTGACGGTGACCGAGCGCGATCCGCTCACCACGCCCAGCGGGCTGTTGGTCCCGCCGGACTGGGCGGTGGTGGTTTGCAGGGTCCCGGCGCTGACGGTTAGATTTCCGCTGAAGGTGTTCGCCGTCTGATCGAGCGTGAGTGTTCCCGCGCCGAGTTTGTTCAGGCCCTTGGTGCCGGCGAGCACGGCGCTCACCGTGGCGGATTGGTTCTGCACGGTGATGGTGGGCGTGCCGCTCGCGACGTTGAGCGTGAGGGGGCCCGCGCTGCCGGTGGCCAGCGTCCAGCCATGGCTCGGCGTCGTGTCCGCGAAGCTGAGGTGCCCGATCGTGCGGACTCCGTCGAGTGTCACCGTCGCATTGCTTGTTAGATCGAGCGTGGCGAAGTTCGCCGTGATGTCCGCGCCGCTGGCGGCGATGTTGCCCTGCCAGTTCGAGGTGACCGGCCAGCTTCCGCCGCTCGCATTCGCCCATACCGGAGTGGAATACACCGTGACGTTGAGCGCGGCGTCATCGAAGAGTCCCCAGTTGTCCGTCGCGCGGACGACGAAGCTGTTGTTTCCGAGATCACCGGCGGCCGGTGTGCCGGAGAGCACGCCGGTGGAGGAAACGGAAAGCCAGGCGGGACCGGAAACCTTGGAATAGGTCAGCGTGTCCGCGGCATCCGGATCGCTTGCCGTTATGTTTCCGCTCGCGGCGAAGCCGACAACGGCCGCCGTGTTCATCGGATCCACGGTGAACGCGGGCGGGAAATTCACGGCGATGACCTGGATGTTCAGCGTGGCCTCGGCGAACGCGCCCGAGCCGTCCGTCACGCGGACCACGAAAGCGTTCGCTCCGCCGTCGAAGTTCCCGGGTGTGCCTGTAAGAGCGCCGTTCGCGGCGACGGAGAGCCATGTGGGGCCGCTGGTTTTCGAGTAGGTGAGCGTGTCGCCCGCGTTCGGATCGGTGGCGCTGCCGGCCAGCGTCTGGCTGTAGGAAACGGCCTCCGTGGCGTTCGGTTTTGAGAATGGATTGCTGGTGAAGGTTGGCGGCTGGTTTCCTCCGGTGACGGTGATGTTGACCGTCGCGGTGGCGGTATCCAGCGGATAGACCCCGCCGAGCCCGCCGTCCTGGGCGGCGACTTGCAGTATGGTGACGCCGTTGCTGAGCAGCGCCGTGTTCGCCACGGTGATGGTCCCGGTGGAGGAATTGATCGCGAAGGCTCCCGCGCTGTTTCCGGACAGGATGGCAAACACCATGGCCTCTCCGTTAGGTTCGGTGGCGCTCGGAGTGCCCACCGTCATGCCGTTGGTGGCGGTGCTGATGTTCACCGTGTAGGCATACGTGGACGGCGAGTAGACCGGCGGCGCGTTGATGTCGAAGGGTTGCAGCAGGGAACCCGGAATCACCGTGGTGGTCGTGACCTCGGGATTGGTGTAGCCCACGCTCACGTGATCGCCGCCGCCGCCTTCCTTCTGCAGGGTTTCCAGATAGACGGCCTGCCCGGCGGTGAGGGAGATGACGGCGGAGGTTTGCGAGGTGTACTTCGTCCACATGTTGGGATCGCTCCAGCCGGTGATCGAGGCGATCTGGGTGGCACCGCTGCCGCTGGCATTGCTGCTGTAGAGCAGGCGGCAGTCATCATCGCCTGCCAGATAGAATCGGTAATCGCCGGTGGTGGGCGGGATGAACCTCGCGCGGATGCGTGAGCCGTAGTTGTCCGCGTAGCCCGTGCCGGAGTCAAACGCCGTGAGCGTCCTGCGCGTGGTTGGCTTGTAGGGATAGTTCGTGTTTCCGGTGAGGCCGGAGAGCGCCGTGCCGGTGATGCCGGTCCAGATCTCCTGCACGATGTTGGTGGTGCTGATCGTGGAGGCGGGCAGCACGTTCACCGTGATCGTTCCGGTGCCATTGAGCGAAGGCGTGCCGTTGTCCGTGGATCGGACGGTTAGGGAATAGGTCGGCGTGGTGGCCGCGTTGAGCAGTCCCGGCGCGGCCACAAACAACTGCCCGGTGGCGGCGTTGATGCCGAAGGCGCCTCCGGTGTTTCCCGCGGTGATCGTGTAGCCCGAGAACGTGTCCTGCGCGTTCACATCGGACGAGGTGGCCGTGCCAAACCCCTGCCCGGGGATCGCGTTCTCGCGCACGCTGAAGGTCGCCGCGTTCACCTTGGGCGCGTAGTTCTGATAGTAGGGTGCCAGATAGAGCCCGCTGATCACCTGCCGGGTGAAACCCGGGCCGCTCCATGCGACCGCCACGTGATCGCCCCCGCTGCCTTCCTTGTGGCGGGCCTCGATGTAGTACGGCTGCCCGGCCGTCAGGCTGATCGTGGCGGATTGCTGGGACGAGTTTGCGGTCCACACGTAGGGATCCGTCCAGCCGGAGACGCTGGCGCGGACCGTGGCGCTCGCGGGATTGCTGTTGGTGCTGAGGCGCAGCTCGCTGGCGTCATCCGAGGCGATCCAGAACTGATAGGTCCCGGTGGACGGCGGGATGAGATAGCCGCGGATCGTGCTGCCGAAGTTGTCACCATGCTCCACGCCGTCGAAGGACGTCAGGAACTGCTCGCTGTCCGGAGTGTTGGGAAACTTCGCGTTTCCCGTCAGGTTCGCCACGTTGCCGCCGTTGATGCTCTCGAAGTAGGTGCGGACGATTTTTCCGGGTTCATATCCGTTCGTGATGTTCACCACCGTCACGGCCACGTTCGCCGTCGCGGTGATGGCGGGCGCGCCCTGGTCGGCCACTTGGACCGTTAGATTGTACACCGTGTTGGCCGCCACATCGATGTAGGCCGCCACCGTGATCTGTCCGGTGTTCGGGTGGATCGCGAAGGCTCCGCCGGTGTTTCCCGCCGTGATGCTGTAGGTGGGGAAATCGAAGCGGTCCGTATCGGAGGCGGATACCTTGAAGACCTTGGTGCCGGTCAACGTGTGCTCCAGCATGGACACCGCGCCACCGGTTAGGGATGGTGTCTCGTTGCTGTTGAGAACCGTCACCACCGTCCGCAGGTTTTCGTTGAGCGATGGATTCGAGGCGTTCGTGATGGTGACGAAGAGCTCGATGGTGGCCGGATCATCCCAGCGCAGCGAGAGCGCCTCGTAGTTGAGGATCGCGCTGTTCGCCACCGTCAGCGCGCCGGTCGCGGGGTTGATCGTGAACGCGCCGCCGGTATTGCCGCTGGCGATGGCGTAAGTGAGGCTGGCTCCGGCGTGGTTGTTTCTCGGCACCACCGTGCCCACCGCGCTGCCGTTCGGGCTGTTTTCCGCGATCGAGAATCTCTCGGACTTCACACCTCCCGTCACGCTGCCGCTGATGAGATAGGAGCCGAGGCTGCCGTAGTTCGTGTAGCCGTCTCCCAGCGGATCGCCACGGCCCGTGCCGCGGATGCGCAGCAGGTATTCCCCGGCGGCGAGCGTGGCCGTCATCGTGGCATTGATGCCCGTATCGGGATTGTTGGAAGCCACCACCGCCGAGGTGCCGGCGTTCACGATTTCCGCGAGGATGTCCAGGTTCGGATTCGCGGCCACCGTGTTCACATTGAGCGTGGCGGAGCCGCCCGCGGTGGCGAAGCGGAAGGAGTCCACGTCTCCCGTCTTCTCGATGATGCCCTCGCTGGAAACGCTATTGTTCGCCAGGATCTCCAGATACTTCGCGCTGGCTTGCACGTCCCCGGTATCATCGGTCCGGTAGTCCACGTCGTTGTTGTTGTTCGTGATGATGCTGAGGTCGTCCTGCGTCTGGTTCGCGCTCAGGTATTCGCCCTTGGACCATTGGGAGAGATTTTCATAATATCCCACGCCCATGATCGGAGCCCAGCCGGTGGAGCCGCTGCCATGGCCGCCGTAGTATCCTTCGGATGGCGACGTCCGGCCATCGTGGCTGAGTCCCAGCGTGTGGCCCACCTCGTGGGAGATCACTTCGCAGGACGACTTGCCCGTGGAGTAGAAGGCCCAGCAAACCCGGTCGCCGCTCCAGTTGAACGAACCCACATAGGCCACGCCGCCCGCGCCGGGGGCGGCATTCGTCGTGGGCGTGATGATGCAGTGCGCGCGCCTGCCCTCCGGCGCTGCATCGAACACCTTGCGGTCCGTGGTCACATTGATCGTGAAACCCTGGAAGTCCTCGCAAACCATCTTCCACACCGCGAAGACCTGGTCGTTGTTCGCGTTCGCCGGAGCCGCGTTGAAGTCACCCCAGCCGGGGAAGGGGCCTTGTTCGCCGTCGAAGTCCAGATAGATCACCGCCGTCGCGCCCGGCAGACTCTGGAGCGGCACGATCGTTTCGTTCGAGGGAATCGGAATCGGGTAGGGGTGCGTTTCCGGAGCCTCCTCCACATCGCCCTCCGCCGCTTCCGGCTTGGGGGCGTAGCTGGCGCAGATGATGTCATCGATCTTGCGCGCCACCATCCGGGCGGCCCGGAACGTCGCGTCCGGCTCGATCTTCCACGCGTCCTCCTTGCCGTCGAAACGCACATTGCCCACCAGCGGACCCGCCATTCCCGCCACCGTCTGGCGTTGGAAAAAGTAAAACCCCGGCTGCGGCGTCGTCAGCCGGCCCTGCACGAAGAGCACCCCCTGCCGGTCCCGCTCCATCATCTGCACCCCGCCACTCGCCTGCGAGCCATCCGGCAGCCTGAACGAGACGGACTTCCCGGAAACGATCCGGTCCAGGAAATCCAGCGGCAACTCCGCGGACACCGGCTCACTCGCCGGGCGAACCTCCGGCTCTGCCAGCACTTCGCTTTCTCCCGCCGCCTCAGTCGAAACCACCTCAGCCGCTGCCGACTCCGCAGTCGGAACCATCGCAGATTCCCCACCGCCCGACCGCTCCCGCGGACACTCCGCCACCCGCGCGGGGGACTCGGAGCCGGACGAAGAATTCCGAACCTTGGTCCAGATCCAGAATGAGGCAATCAACAGGCACAGCCCGAGGGAGATCCGGAGGACGGATCGGAAAATGGGTTTTTCGATCATTGAATCGTCGGAAATGTCCCGAAAAACCGCTGAAAGTCAACAGATCGCGAAACGGT
>DAISZP010000563.1:0-3080 GCA_036824745.1 Luteolibacter sp. | reverse complement strand
CTAACCACCGACAAACAACTCGCGCTGGGCATCACCGGCACTGCCTTCGGAGCCATGACCCAGACGGGAGGATCTGCCTCTATCGGCGGCTTCCTCGCGCTGGGCCTTGGCACATCGCAAGGTGTCTTCAACCAAACCGGTGGCATGTTCACCCTGACCACAGGACCGGTGACCAACGGAGCCGGCGCGGGCAGTGTGGGAGTGATCAACCTTTCGGGTTCCGCCGTTTACAACCACAACTCCGCCGCCAACAATGCCATCTGGATCGGCGAAGCGGGTACCGGTATCCTCAATGTCTCCGGTTCCGCAGCGCTTACCCTGCCCACCAACGGCGTGGAGCTTGGCAAAAACAACGTGGCCACCGCCTCCGGCACGCTCAACCTGCTGGGCGGAACGGTGACCACCAACTACGTCTCCAAACCCGGTGCCGCAGCCACGGGCAGACTTAACTTCAACGGCGGCACGCTCGCTGCCAATGTCGCCAGTGCCACCTTCCTCACGGGACTCACCAGCGCGCGAGTCCACTCAGGCGGCGGCTCCATCAGCAACGGCGGCAACGCCATAACCATCGGCCAAGCCCTTGAAGCACCCACCGGTAATGGCGTCAGCGCCTCCGGCTTGGTCGCAAGCGGTTCCGGATTCATCGACACTCCGCTCGTCACCATCACCGGTGACGGAACCGGTGCGACCGCCGTGGCCAATGTCGATTCCAGCGGAAATCTAACCGGAATCGCCATCACCAACCCCGGCGTCGGCTACACCACACCGCCAACGTTCACCCTCTCCGGCGGCGGCATTGGCAACACGGGCAGCATCACCGGATCGGCCACTCTGGTTCCCAACACCAGCGGCGGCATGACCTTCAGCGGCGCGGCTGTCACCACGCTCACCGGCGTCAACACCTACTCTGGAAACACGACGATCAACAGCGGCACCGTCGTGGTGACCAACGGCGCGGCCCTCACCGTCGCTCCCACCACCAATGGCGTCTCCACCAAGATCACCGGCGCGGGTGCCATCACTCTCCAGGGTTCCTTGCGCGTCTTGCTCAGCGGTGCCAACCAGACGAACGGAAACTCCTGGACGCTTGTCGATGCCACCACCCGCACCTACGACTCCACGTTCAAGGTGAGCGATCCGGTGCTCGGTGATTTCACCGCCCAAGGCGATGGCGTCACCCACACCCTCGTGGATGGCACGAAGACCTGGACCTACAGCGAGACCTCAGGAACCCTCAGCCTCAGCATCGTTTCCGCCGGATATTCCTCATGGATCACCGGCTTCGGTCTTGGCGCTGGCGATCAGGATCCCACCGATGACCCGGATGGCGACGGCTTCAACAACTTGATGGAATACGTTCTCGGCGGAAATCCGAATTCGTCCAACACGTCCATCGCCCCCACCGGTTCCAAGTCCGGCTCGAACTTCATCGTCACCTTCAACCGCAATGATACCGCGGTCTCCGGTGCCGATGTCGCCATCAGCCTGGAATACGGAAACGATCTCGTTGGCTGGACTTCCGTGGCGGTTCCGGCCTCCAGCGGAGCGGTCAGCGGTGTGGCCTTCACCATCGCCAATGGTTCGCCGAACGACACGGTCACCGCATCCATCCCCACCTCCAGCGCCGCGAAATTCTTCGCCCGCGTCAAGGCGGTGAAGTGATCTAACGGAAATTGTTCACCTCAGCTCCGCCCCCCCCAATCTTGGGGAGGGCGGAGTTTTTTCTGAAAATCGTGTCGGGTATTTTCGCTGGATTCCGCAGTTCCGCTCGAAGGATCGGTTTCCGGATCCCTCCCAACCCAAACCCAAGCCTCCCTCCACGGTCTTTTTCCCAAGTCCGCGGTTCTCCCTAAACCCCATGAAACCCAAAAACCTGCGCCTTCTCGGCCTGATCGGTCTCGCCAACATTTTCGTTCAACCCTGCGCCCATGCCACCAGCGACGCCTGGGACGGTTCCACCGATGGAACATGGGCCACCAGCACCAACTGGGCCACCGACCCGGCCCTCGTTCCCGGTGCGGGTGAGATCGCCACTTTCAACGGCGCGGGCAATGGCTTCACCGTTCTCGACCTCGGCGCTGGAGTATCCGTGGGATCCATCGTTTTCGATACCGCCAGCGCCGCCGCCTACACCATCGGTTCCGGCGCGGTGGGCAGCCAGACCCTCACGCTCGGCAATGCGGGTGGCATCACCCTGAACTCAGGAGTGACGACCAACCAGTTGTTCAATTCCAACATCCAGTTGAGCAACGCAGCCTCTGCCTCCACAACCATCACCAACAACAGCAGCGGCCTGCTCACCATTGCGGGCTCCGTCAATGCCAACGTCGCCAGCGGCAACGGAGTTCTAACGGTATCCGGCGGTGGCAATACCACGATCAGCGGAGCCATCACCAAGACCGGCGCCGGCAGCAACGCGCTCCTCAAAACCGGATCTGGCACTCTCACACTCTCCAACGGCAGCACCTGGAGCGGTGTCGGCGCGATCGGCCGCATCCCGGCCACCAGCGCCGGGTTTCCTCTGGTGGTCCGCGAAGGCACGCTGCTCCTCAATGGCGGCACCCATGCCGTGGATGGCGAGGCCGTCATCGGTGGTGTCGTTGCGGACGGCGGTGCCGGTCAAAACGCGAAGATCCAGGTGGACGGAGGTTCGCTCACCGTCAGTTCATGGCTCTCGATCGGCCGCGGCAACGGTGTCGGTGGCGTTTCATCGGACTTGGTGCTCAACAACGCCGCCACCGTCTCCGCGGGAAATCTCAGCGCCGGTTTCAATGGCGGTAGCGGTTCGAACCTTCCAAAAGGCTCCGTCACCCTCAACAACACCTCGTCCCTCACGATCACCGGAAACGGCGCGTTCAACTTCGCGGAATCCACGGGAGCGAACTTCACGATGACGCTCAACGGTTCGTCCCAGTTCATCGCCAACGGCACCGCCGTCAAATACATCGGGCAAGGCGGCACCGCCGTGGTGAACATCAACGGCAGTAGTTCCGTGTCGTTCGGAAACGCCATCACCAACATCGGCTATCAGGCTGGTAACGGAACGCTTAACCTCAACGGTGGATCCTTCACCAACACCG
>DAISZP010000562.1:0-3082 GCA_036824745.1 Luteolibacter sp. | reverse complement strand
CGCACGCTGGAGGAAACCCAGCAGGCCGCCATCGAGGCCGAGAAGCGCATCAAGAAGATCCAATCCGCCCAAGCCGCCAAACTTGCCGACGAAGCGCTCACCGATCTGATCGCGAAGGGAGAACCGATCATCGTCTCCTTCGAGTCCGACGCCTCGCTGCTCCAGGAACTCCAAAACGGCCTTAAGAAAAAGAACTTTGCCGGTCCCGCCCTGCTCATCGTCGATGACGGCGAGAAACTCCACCTCGCCACCCACTGCGGACCGGACGCCCTCGCCAAAGGCCTCAAGGCCGGTGATCTCCTCCGCGACCTCGCCGCCCTCGCCGGCGGCAAAGGCGGCGGCAAGCCGGATCAAGCGCGCGGCGCGGCTCCGGATCGCAGCAAGCTGGAGGAAATCAAAGCCGCCGCGGCCTCGAAGCTCGTTTCCTAACAAACAACCGCCCTCGATCCGTGTTCAAATCCTACTGGTGGCTTTTCCCTTGCGCCGCCGGCGCGGGGTGGATTTTGGGTGGAGTTGCAGCAGGCATCATCACTTTGAGGATGACCAAACTGTTTGAGAGCAGAGCGGTCATTGAGGTTCTGGCGCCGGCAAACGACAATACGAGCCAAGGCTTGAACAGATCGCAAGCGGAAGTCCTCCGCCTATTGCGCAATGATTCTTTGCAGGATATTGCCGAACGATTTGCCCACGAACGCAAGGCGCAGTATCCGGAGACGCTTAGCTTGGAGTCTCTGCAGAAATCCGTGGTTTGCGAGCCGTTGGAAAAATCCGGATTGATTTCCATCAAAGCTAGGACGCGTGGAAAATTTGACGCGCGGGACATCGTCGCGTTTCTCATCGATTCATTGGACTGGAGGACCAATGCGCCGACAAAGGAAGAGAGAATCGAAGACCAGTCGATTAAGAAAGAGCTGATGGAACTCAAACGGCGGGCGATCGATTTGGACGAGAGCGATCATCGCCAGAATAGATCCGGAAGGAGAAACTCCGGAAGCCAAACCAGCGGCACCGGAGACGGGCTACTTCATGATCTTGCCACTCGAAGCGAAATGGAACGAACAAAGGCTCAAATCTCCGAACTGACTGAAAAAATCGAACGGATCCACAGTCAGCGGGAATCAAAGAGGATCTCCATAAAGGTAACAAAATCACCGGCAATTTCCGACAGGCCAGCTTACCCCGAGATCGATACCAACCTGAAGATTGGCAGGATTTCTGGAACTTGCATCGCGCTGGTCGCATGCTCATGCTTCCTTCCTTTTCTTAGCCGGAAGAAGATCCTGAAAGGTCGCTGAACCGAAGTTACCACCTCCTCACACCCCGAACACCCACCGGCCCACCGTCCACATCATCATGGGGATGAGGATCACAAACAGCAGGTCCACCCAGATGCCGGCCTTGATCATTCGGGGCAGGGAAACGAGGCCGGTGCCGAAGGCGATGGCGTTCGGCGGCGTGCCGACGGGCAGGGCGAAGTCCGCGCTGGCGGCAAGCGTGACCGGGATGCAGAGCAGCAGCGCCGGTTGATGCACGGCGGCGGCGAGCGAGCCGATCACGGGGAGAAACGCGGCGGTGGTCGCCGTGTTGCTGGTCATCGCCGTGGCCACCACCATCACCGCGCTGACGAGCAGCACGATGACAAAGGCCGGCATGCCCGCCATGCCCTGAAGACCACCGGCCATGGCCACGGCGAGCTTCGTTTTCTCGATCGCGGCAGCGAGGCTGAGTCCGCCGCCGAAGAGAACAAGCACGTCCCACGGCATCTTTTTCAAACAGGTCCAATCGAGCGCGAAGACGCCCTTTCCAGCATCCACCGGCACAGCGAACAACAACAGCGCGCAGCCCATCGCGATGACCTCGTCCGTGACGGCGGGAAACCTCGCCTTCCACAGCTCGCGGCTCACCCACAGGCCCACGGCTAACAGAAACGTGCCGGTCACCGCCCATTCCGGCCATGCCATGCGGCCGAGGCCGCGGCGCTCCTCGCGCAGAGCCTCGTGGATGCCGGGCAGGCTCTCGTTTGAGACGCGGAAACTCAGCCGCGTCAGAATCAGATAGACCAGCGGCAGCGCCACCAGCACCAGCGGAACCCCCAGCATCATCCACTTCGCGAAGCCCACCTCAGTGTGGAAGGTGGATTCCACATAGCCCTTGAGGATCGTGTTCGGCGGAGTGCCGATGAGCGTGCCCATGCCGCCGACGTTCGCGCCGTAGGCGATGGAGAGAACCAGCGCCGCGCCGAATTCCCGGGCCTTTTCCGCGCCCTGTGACTCACGGATCATTCCAAAAACCGAGAGTCCGATGGGCATGAGCATCATCGCGGTGGCCGCGTTGCTCGTCCACATGCTGACGAAGGCCGCCGCGATCAGGAAACCCAGGATCAACGAGCGCGGCCGGGTTCCCACGCGGTCGATGATCGCCAAAGCGATGCGCCGGTGCAGGTTCCAACGCTCCATCGCCAGCGAGAGCATGAAGCCGCCCATGAACAGATAGATGATGGGATCGGCGTAAGGCGCGGCCGCGTCCTTCATCGCGGATTTTCCCTGATAGACGCCGAGCGCGGGCAGCATGACAAGAGGCAGCAGCGCCGTCGCGGGAATCGGCAGCGCCTCCGTCACCCACAACACCGCCATGGTCAGCGCGAGCATGGCCACACGGGTGGCTTCCCCAGACATGCCGAATTGCGGCGGGACCATGAACCCGGCAAGCAGCAGGAGGATGCCCACGATCAAACCACCACGCTGCCGCCAGCCGTAATCGCCTTCGAGCAACGGCGACGCGCCATGCGTTTCCTGCTCATATCGCGCCGGGTCATTGCTCATGAGCGAAGGTTCTAGCAAAGCCCCCGCCCCGACGGCAATCATGGCGGGAATCATTTTCCATCATTCCGGCGCGGGAAATCACGCGCACCATGGAAAGCACCCGAAGCGCGATTTCCCCCTGAAATCACGGGTTTCCCTGCAATTTCGCGCATGGAAAATGCAACCTCGGCCTGTGAGGTCCGTATTGCGCGTCGGGCGGGATTTCCCCACGATGCCGCGTCCTTTTCCTCCGGACCGTCTCCGGAAACCCCAACTTCAAC
>DAISZP010000029.1:0-20343 GCA_036824745.1 Luteolibacter sp. | reverse complement strand
CGACGTTCGATGGCAATGCCGCGACGAAATTCGCAACCCAGGGACGGACCTCGATCGCTTGTTACATCCTGCCGCAACCGGCGCCGGCATCGGTGGCCATCAAATTCAATCTTGGCGCGGCCGGGGCTCCCACCGCCGGAATGTTCGTGTATGAGCTGGGAAGTGTGGACACGTCCGGAGGCGCGGCTGCCATCGATTCGGGAACGGGAGCGACGATCACCACGACCGGAAACGACAAGTTTGTTCTCAATTTCAAAGGCATCAACAACAGCACCGGAGCGGGTACGGTTCCGGTATCCACCTCGATCGTATTGAGTGCGAATGCATCCGTGTTCGACATGAATGGCGGCATCGGAGGTGGAGCACTGTGCCGTGGTTTTTCCAGCTCTTCCGGCACCGCCGGGAGCAAGACTCTGGGTTGGACCGCTGGTGCCGATGGCGAGGTTTCCCTTGCGTTCGTGCAAGCTGGAAACCCCGACGCGGATGGCGATGGACTGTTGGATGCCTGGGAGATCGCCAATTTTGGAAACACCACAAGTTACAACGGAACTTCCGATCCGGACAACGACACCTACACCAACGAGCAGGAGGAAACCGCCAACTCCAATCCCAACAACGGGAGCTCCATCCCGGGCGATGTCGATGGCGACGGTTTTTCCGACTCCGTTGAAATGACCTACTTCGGCAATCTCAACCAGACACCGAACGGCGATTCCGATGGCGACTACGCCACCAATGCGGTGGAGATCACCGCCAGCACGTCACCGACCAACGCGTCCGCCTGGCCGGACACCGACACCGATGGCATGTGCGATGCCTGGGAAAGCGCCCGCGGTCTGAATGTCGGTGTCGATGACTCGCTGGATGACCTGGATTCGGACGGAAGTTTGAACTACGACGAGTTCCTTGCCGGATCTAACCCGGGTGATGCGGCCTGGAAACCCGGCGTGGCCAAGCTGGCACACCGCTGGAGTTTCACCGGGAATCTAACGGATTCCGTGGGAGGTAGCAACGCCCAGGTAGCCAATAACGATACGGTGAACACCGGGGTCAGTTCCACCCAGAACGCTTCGGACTACACCTTGTATGGAGGAGCCAAGGCGACGAGCGACTATTTGAACCTGGGCGGCAACCTGCTCAGCGGATTGCAGTCGGGTGGAGTGCAACCCGTCACGATCGAACTCTGGGCCACGCAGAACGCGATCCAGAACTGGAGCCGCATCCTTGATTTCGGGAAAAACGACGGCGTCAACCCCATCAACAACGAATCCCTGCGCATGACATGGACGCAGGGAACCGACATCAACACCGACCAAATCGCATGGGAAGGACAGGCCACCGCCTGGGGACCGGGCAATGCGCCGTATGTGACGGGAGTTCCCTATCACATCGTGATGACGATCACTCCGGCCGTATTCACCAGTGGTGCGATCACTTCCGGCGCACGGGTCACCTGGCATTCCTCTCCCGCGGCGAGCGCTCAGCCGGAGGGTCATCCGTTGTATGGCGCGAAGGGAACGTTCAACACCACCAGCGACCTGCGCTTTCTCATCGACAGCGCGTGCACCCTCGGTCGTTCCATGTATGGAGACAACACCGCCTCGGCAAGCTACGACGAGGTGCGGATCTGGAAAGGCGCGCTCAGCGAGACTGAACTGGAATTGTTCCATCTGTTAGGACCGGACAACATGGATCGCGCGGATACGGATGCGGACGGTTTTCCGGATGCATGGGAAACCGCGCGTTTCGGAAACCTCACCACCGCGACTGTGGGATCGGACACGGACAACGACGGAATCAACGATGACGTCGAGTTCACCGAGGAGACCAATCCGAATGACATCGCGTCCACTCCCACGGATAGTGACAAGGACAACCTCGCCGACACTTGGGAAAGGCAGTATTTCAAGAATCTGCTCAAAATCGGCTCGGACGATCCGGACAACGACTTCTGCGACAACGAGCTTGAAGAAGTCTCTGGAACCAATCCCACCCTCGCGACCAGCAGTCCGGATACCGATGGCGATGGGATTCCCGATGGATGGGAGTACCAGTGGTTCGCCAATCTAACGACGGCGGAAACCACGTTGAACTCGGCCTCCAACACGAACAACGACGGTGACTTCGACACGGACGCCGAGGAATACGCGCTCGCAAGCAATCCGACGAACCAATACTCAGGCCGCGATGTGGACACGGATGCACTGCCGGACTATTGGGAATACTTCTACTTCAATCCGATCGTCGGAACCGGTCCGAATCCAGCCAACCCTCTCTGGAGAAGCTACAACGGAGCCAACGACTTCGACGGCGATGTCGCCTCCAACGCGTTGGAATTCACGGGGGGAACCGATCCCACCAACCCCGGTTCGGTCGCCGATATCAATGCGGACGGTTATTTCGACGGCATCCTCCTCGCCGCAACGGATGCTTTCGGCCAGACATCGTTCAACGCCGGCACGAATTGGACCGGAGCCGCGGCGCCTGTGGCGGGCATGAACTATCTGGTCCCCTCCGGCCTGAGGCTCCGCACTCCGAATACCGCTACCACAGCGGCTACCTTCAACGGATCGAAGCTGGCGATCGCCGGTGAACTAGGACTCAAGGGAGATAACAGCACCTTCAACGCAAACTATGTGTTCGGCGCGGCATCCGGCACGCCGTCCGTCATCAATATCGCTGACGCGGGCGGGACTGTCACCTTGGGAGGAACCGTCGAATACAAGTCAAACTCCACGGTGAATGGCCAGAACGGCCCGATCGTCCTGGCCGGCGTGGTTTCGGGAGCGGCTGGAATCGTTCTTACCGACCTGACCCCTGGAGCCAATCCGACCAACATTGGTTTCAGCAACCCCGCGAACACCTTCACGGGCAACATCACCCAGCAAACATCGGTGAACCTGGTTGTGAATGGCGTGCTGACCCCCGGCACTGGCAGCGTGTTCAACATCGCTCCTGGAGCGGTCGGCGTGACCAACACGATCAGCGGTTCAGGCTCGATCACCCTCGCCGGTGCGCTCAACATTGATCTGACCGCCACCGTTCCCTCCTCGGGAGCCACGTGGAACCTGATCACGACCTCGTCGGTGTCATACCACTCCGGATTCACCGTGACGGGCTCCGGTTTCACTCCGGATGCAGGCGCGGTCGGCTCCCGGGTATGGACCAGCGGAGATGGAAACTACGCGTTCGACGAAGCGACTCGAGTGCTCAGCTTTGTCGGCACCCTCGGATATTCCGGATGGACCGCCACGGCGGGTCTGACCACCGGCGTGAACGACGGAGCGGCGCAGAATCCGGACGACGATTCGTTCGCCAACATCCTGGAATATCAACTTCACGGCAACCCGTTGGCATTCGACGGAAATCTCGTGACGCGTTCCGAAGATGCGACGAACCTGATCTTCACCTTCGAGCGATATGATCTGTCAGAGGGTGACGCCACGCTGAACTTCCGCTGGAGTGGCAATCTCTCCACCTGGAACAGCGTGGCGATCGGAGCCATTAGTTCCGGCCCCGATGCCAATGGCGTCATCGTCACCGTGACCGAAGACGGCGGTTCGAGCGGCGATTACGACCTGATCGAAGTGAAACTGCCGAAGACCAACGCGGTCGGAGGAAAACTCTTCGGACAACTGCAAGGATCCACACTGCCCTGATCATGACCATCCGGGAGGTCGCCGTCTGGTTCGCGAGAAACAGTCGGCGGCCGTCCCTGCCGCGCGGCGGGTTCGGACTCCGGTCCGGACCCGCCTGCCTGCATCAAGCGGGCGAAAAAGCCGGACAATCCGCGACGTTCCGAATGAACCGGGGTTGATAAGACCGCCGTGCGATCTAACGAATCATCTTCCTCGAATTTCCCACAATCATGACAGCCTCATCCAGGACACCCATCCTCTGCCTGCTCTCCGCCCTGGCGATTCCATTCGCGGGTTCCGCCCTGGGAGCGAAGCCTGCAGCCACTCTTCGCGGCGCGTATGCGGACGATTTCCTGATCGGCGCCGCGCTGAACACCGCGCAAGTCGATGGCAGGAACGCGAAAGCCGGCGAGGTCGCCGCCAAACAGTTCTCATCGCTTACTCCGGAGAACGAAATGAAGTGGCAGTCCGTGCATCCCGAGCCGGATCGATACAATTTCAAGGGAGCGGATGCTTATGTGGAGTTCGCGCGGAAGAACGACATGAAACTGATCGGACACACGCTGGTATGGCACAGCCAGACTCCCGGTTGGGTGTTCCAAGGGGAAGGGGGGAAACCTGCGACGCGTGAGGAACTGCTCAAGCGGATGCGGGATCACATCCATGCTGTGGCCGGGCGTTACAAAGGCAAGATCATGGGTTGGGACGTGGTCAACGAAG
Organism: Luteolibacter sp.; assembly: GCA_036824745.1. GTDB lineage: Bacteria > Verrucomicrobiota > Verrucomicrobiia > Verrucomicrobiales > Akkermansiaceae > Luteolibacter. Next base: position 15,985 of record DAISZP010000029.1, on the reverse strand, counting down.
CTCTCTCAGATGGTGGTCCCGAAATCCTCCGTGATTCACCGTGGCGGAGAATCATCGGTGACGACTTCATCGACCACGCGTTCCGTTATGCCAAGGAAGCCGCGCCCGATGCGGAACTCTACTACAACGACTATGGCTTGGAAAACGGACGCAAGCGCGAGAACTGCGTGAAGTTGCTGAAAGGATTGTTGGATCGCGGTGTGCCGATCACCGGCGTGGGTACGCAGTCCCATTTCCAACTCGTCCATCCGCCGATCGCTGAGGTTGAGAAAACGATCAAGGACTTCTCGGCGCTGGGACTCAAGGTGATGATCACCGAGCTCGATGTCGACGTGCTGCCATCGCGCGGAAACGCCGGCATCGCCGACATCAACCGCCGCGAGCAGGGAGACGACTCGTTGAACCCCTACACCAAGGGACTGCCGGACGAAGTTCAGACAAAACTCGCGCAACGCTACGCCGATCTTTTCGGGGTTTACCTGCGCCATCGCAAGTCGATCACCCGTGTGACCTTCTGGGGACTCGACGACGGCACCAGTTGGCTGAATGGTTTTCCGATTCGCGGTCGGACGAACCATCCCTTGCTGATCGACCGCGAATTGAAGCCGAAACCTGCGTTTTTCACCCTGCTTCGGCTAGGAGGAAAAGTGGTCGAAAAATGAAGGTTTTACCGGGCGGATTGCTCGGGTAGCCTTTGAAAAACCCACCATGATTCGGAGACTTGTCATCTGTCGGCTCATCACGCTTTGTGGGCTTGTTTTGCTGTGGGGAGGATTCACAGCGAACGCCACTCAGGTGTATGTGGACGTCGCGGCGGGCGTGGGCGGCAATACCTACAACAACGCCACCAATTCCCTGACAGACTGGTCAGTCACTAGCAGCAATTCCCTGGGCACCGACAATCGGTGGGGCATCCGCACCGGAGGATCCGCCACCAGCGCGTACGGTTCCACCTCCTGTGAACTCTACACCACCGAGACCGGTGCGGTGCTGCGCATGGAAATCACCGGTTTGCAGCCGTCCTCGACCTACACAGGGATGCGGATCTACATGCTCGGTTCCAATACTGCCGGTTTTAACTGGACGCTCGACGCGAGCTTGGATGGGAGCAACTGGACCACCTACAGCGATTACGACGCCGTGGGTTTCACTGGAACCATCGTGGATGCTTCCAACGGCGGAGTGGGCGTGCCACAAACTGGAACTCCAAGCGGCACCCGCCGATTCTGGCATGCGCTGCCCAACGCCACCACCAACGCTGCCGGCATCTTGAAGATCTACATCCGCAGCGGGACCGGCGCGGTGAACCGATCGTCGTTCGATGGCATCGGCTACGACAATGTCTCGATCTCGCCGCCCGATCCCTATTCGAATTCCGTCACGATCAGCGAGTTCGCCGCGGACAACCCGGGTCCGGTGGTGCTGCCGGGTTCGGTTGTGGACATGGACGGGGATTCGTCGGACTGGATCGAACTCCACAATCCGGGACCAACGGCTGATCTATCAGGATGGAAGTTCACGGACGACCCGCTGGTTCCTGACAAGTGGACGTTTCCCGCGGGGACCCTGCTCGGTTGGAATTCGCGGCTGCTGGTTTTCGCTTCGGGAAAAAACCGAAGGCTCAACGGGGTGGAGCTGCACACCAACTTCAAGCTTTCGAACTCCGGATTCCTGCAGCTCTCCCGTCCCGCGCCATCGGGGCCTGATGTGGTGCTGTCGGCATTCAACACCTATCCATCGCAAAACACCCGCGCGTCCTTTGGAAACTCCTCCATCGCGCCCGCGGCTCCGGTTTGGGGATACTTCATCATTCCCACTCCAAACGCGGCGAATGGCTCCAACGTGCCGGAGTTTGTCAGCAGTGCGGATACCGATGTGGACCGCGGAATTTTCAGTGCTGCGTTTCCCGTCACCATCACTTGTCCCACGCCGGGCGCGACGATCCTCTACACACTGAATGGCTCGGTGCCTGTCCAGGGCTCTGCGGGGACCACCTCCATTGCGCCAGCCAATGGAAGCTCGCTGCCGACAGGCGTCGTTCAGATCACCGGCACCACCATCCTCCGCACTCGCGCGGTGAAATCCGGACTGGGTCCGTCGAAGGTGGACTCGCACACGTATTTGTTTCCCGCGCAGGTGTTAGGGCAAACGTCTCCGCCGGCGCATTTTCCAGCAGCGGCAGCCTGGAGCCACTTCGGCAACTACGATTGGGCGATGGATCCGAACATCGTCAATCACGCCAATCCCGCGAGCAAATGCACGGTGGACGACCTGCTGTCCATACCCTCGATCTCGCTGGTCATGGACTGGTCCGAGCTGTTCGGGACTTCCGGTATCTATCCGGCGATCTCCCCGGTGCCGGAAGAGGGATTGGACAAGGCGGCGAACATCGAACTGCTCAATCCCACAGGCAGTTCCACGCAGCCTAACACCGGCAACCACTTCTCAGCCTCCGGCCGGACCCACATCTTCGGCGGCACCAGCCAGGACCGCTGGAAAGTGGACAAGCTGTCCTTCAACTTCAACGTCACCGGCAGCGTGGCCACCGGCATCTACGGAGACACCGCGGTTGGAAACTACGGAAAACTCATCCTGGACGCCCGCATGGGAAACACCTGGCTGCATGAATGGGATGACACGCAGCGAACCCGCGGCGACTACATCCGGGACGAGGTGGCATCCGAGGTCCAGCGCTTGCAGGGTTACGCCGGCACCCATTCGCGCCGCGTCCATCTCTATCTCAACGGCATGTATTGGGGGCTCTACACGCTTCACGAAAAACCCGACGCCGATTTCCAGGCTGCCTATCAGGGAGGCGATCCGGACGATTGGGACATCCTCAAGCATTCACCCTTGCGCGATGATTGTCTCGGAGGCGGAACTTTCGTGAATCCGGCGATTTCCGCTTCGGTGAAAACCAACAACACGTCCTACGTCAACTATCAGGCGATGCTCGCCACCGTCGCCACCGGCGTGGATCTGACCAACCAAACGAACTACACCGCGGTCGGCGCCACGCTCGATATCGACGCGTTCATCGACTACGTGCTGCTCAACTTCTATCTCGGCAACTACGACTGGTCCCATCAGAACTGGTATGCCTCGTTCCGCCGCAATCATCCTCTCGGCCGCTGGCGCTTCCACTCGTGGGATGCCGAGCATGTGCTGCGTTCCGAAACCGAGGATTTCACCAACGACAACGAAAACGCCACACCCACCTTCATCCACCAGCGGCTCGCGACCAATGCGGAATACCGCATGCGTTTCGCCGACCGCATGCAAAAGTGGTTCTTCAATGGCGGGTTGTTCACCACCTCGGGCCTGACGGCGGTCTGCAACCGCCAGTTCGATGAAATCGACGCCGCCATGCGCTGCGAATCCGCCCGCTGGGGCGACAACCGCGCCGCGGCCCGCCCCTCGCCACTGACCAATGTCACTTACACCCGCGGTGTCGAGTGGCTGAATGAGAAAGCCCGGATGCTCGATGTGGTTGTGCCCGCGAGGAATCCGCTCATCCTGAATTCGTTCAAGTCGAAGACCAACGCGCTCTATCCGCGTGTGGATCCGGCCGTCACCACATTGGCGATCTTCCACGCGCCATCCTATTCCCAACATGGCGGCATCGTGCCCGCGAACCATTCGCTCGCCATCACCAATCCCAACGGCGTGCTCGGCACGGTGTATTACACTTTGGATGGGAGTGATCCGCGGCTCACCGGCGGAGCGCTCAGTGGCACGGCTTTGGTTTACAGCACTCCGGTTACTCTCACTCATTCCGTCACCGTGCGCTCCCGTGTGAAGAATGGGAACGTTTGGTCCGCGCTCAACGAAGCCACATTTTCGGTGGGGACCGTGGCTCCGAACGCGTCGAATCTAACCATCTCCAAGATCATGTGGAGACCCGCGCCTCCATCCGCGGCCGATCTTCTCGCGGGATATGACGAATCGGATTTCGAGTATCTCGAACTCTACAATCCGTCCGGCAATGCCGTGAACCTCGCCGGCATCGATTTCACCTCCGGGCTGGACATCGCGCTCAATGGCGGCGCAACGCCGGAACTGCCGCCCGGCGCCCGCGCCGTGCTGGCGGCGAAACCTTCCGCCTTCCTTCACCGCTACGGTTCATCACCGAACGTGATCGGCAGTTTCGTCAACGGCAGCAATCTCAGCGGATCGGAAACACTCACGCTGGTGGATCCCAACGGCGGTGTGATCCGCAGCTTCACCTACAACGCACCTGCTACCGGACCATGGCCGAAAACCGAAACCTCGGGCACTGGAGCCGCTCTCGTGTTGATCAAACCCGAACTCAATCCCGACCCATCGCCCGGCGTGAACTGGCGGGCATCCGGTGCCGCCAATCCATCGCCCGGGTTCGATGACCGCACGGATCTCGTAGCTTGGCAGACCGATCATTTCGGTGGCCCAACGAATCTAACAGCGGATTCCGACGGCGACGGGCTTTCCAATCTCTTCGAATTCGCATCCGGCGGCGATCCCAATTCGGGAGTCGATTTTGCGAGGTTGCCCGGCTTTTCGTTCACGAACGATCCATCGTCCGCGTTGATGTTCCACTACCGCCGCAAGAAGGAAATCTCCTCGCTTGTCTGGCAGCTCGAACAAGCCGCCGATCTGACTTCGTGGACCGCTGCTCCCGGAAACGTGGAAACGCTTTCCATCACGTATCACGGTGATGGAACGGAAACCCTCCATTGCCGCTATCTGCTGCCGGAAATCCCGGAGCATCGCTTCTTCCGCCTGCGTCTTACCAAGCCATGAAAACCCGTGCCATGTCCGCTTCGCGGCTCCTGTTAGCCGTTTCCTCCGTCATCGCATCCGCCGCCGCGCAACCCTGGATCCAGCCGGTCGATTCGCCGGTGGTGCATCCGGACCGCACGGTGACGTTTTACTACAAGGCGCCCGGCGCGAAGAAGGTGGAACTTGGCGCGCAGTTCATCCAGGGAAACCAGACGATGACCGCCGACAAGGACGAGTTGTGGAGCATTACAGTCGGTCCCGTGAAGCCGGATCTTTATCCCTATCAGTTCATCGTGGACGGGGTGTCCGTCTCCGATCCGAACAACAAGGACTTGTTTCCCAACGAACGCTTCAAGGGCAGTCTGGTGGACATCCCGGGCGATCCACCCTTGATCCACGCCATTCAGGACGTGCCGCACGGCGAGGTGAGCTACGGGTTCTATCAGTCGAAGGAACTGAAATGCACGCGTCCGCTGCTCGTTTACACGCCGCCCGGATACCGGAGCGGAAACGAGCGTTATCCCGTGCTCTATCTGGTCAGCGGCACGACCGACACCGAAGAGACTTGGTTCAAGGCCGGACGCGCGAACTTCATCCTCGACAACCTGATCGCGCGGAAGAAGGCGGTGCCGATGATCCTCGTCATGCCGTACGGAAACATGATGAACGGCACGCCCGATCCCTCGTCGCTCAAGGCCGCGGAGATGTATCAGGTTTTTAACCGCGAGTTGACCGGCAGCATCATGCCGCATGTGGAGGCGAACTACCGCACCATCAACGAGCCGGAGAAACGCGCCATCGCCGGGTTTTCGAGAGGCGGCGGCCAGTCCTTGTTCGCCGGGTTCTCCAACCCCGACAAGTTCGCATCGATCGGTTCCTACAGTGCCTATCTGACGCCTGAGGTGTTCGAAAAATACTTCGGCAAACTCGCGGAGAAACCGGAAGAAACCAATCAACGCCTCAAACTTCTCTGGCTCGGAGTGGGCACCGGGGATTTCCTCTACAAATCCGCCGTGACCTTCGAGGGCATGTTGAAGGAAAAACAGATCCGCCACGAAAGCCTCGTCACCGATGGCGGCCACACTTGGATGAACGCCCGTCGCTATCTGGCGGAAACGTTGCAGTTGTTCTTCAAGTGAATGCCCATTTTGCGCAGACTTTACCTGTCTCTCCATCTCCAATCACAACCGCGCATGAAGCCTTATTCCTTGTCCTCAATTGTCACGGCGCTTCTTTGTCTGGCCGTTGGCGTGATCTCCTTCGCACAGGGCGCGCCGTCGGACCTGCCCCCTGAGACCGAATTTGCAGGCGATGTGTCTTATGTGAAGGACGCGCACGAACGACAGAAGCTGGACATCGCCTTTTCGAAAACGGGCGAACCTCGCCCGCTGCTCGTTTGGATCCATGGCGGTGCCTACATGGGCGGTGACAAGGCCGAGAACCACGCCGTCTGGGCCGATCTGATGAAAAGCGGTTACGCGGTTGCCACGATCAACTACCGCCTGAGCGGCGATGCGAAATGGCCCGCGCAGATCACCGACTGCAAGGCCGCCATCCGCTTTTTGCGCGCTCATGCCAAAGACTACAACATCTCCCCCGGCCGCATCGCCGTGTGGGGCAGTTCTGCCGGCGGGCATCTTGCCGCGCTTGTTGGCGCCAGCGGCGCGGCGAAGAAGCTGGATGTCGGCGAATATCTCGATCAATCCAGCACTGTGAGCTGCGCGGTGGACATGTTCGGTCCCATCGATTTTGAAAAGATGCCGCAGTTCAAGAGTCCGGATTCACCCGAAGCGCGCATGTGGGGCCGCGCCACCTCGGAGGCTCTCGATCTCGCGCGAGAGGCGTGCCCCATCACCTACCTTTCCAAGGACACTCCGCCCATTCTCGTCTTCCACGGCGACGCCGATGGGGTGGTGAACATATCGCAGAGCCAGCTCTTTGATGCGGCGATGAAAAAAGCCGGGGCACCCGGCGAATTCATCACGCTTCCCGGCGTCGGGCATTCGCATGAGGCGGTTTGGATGAAGGAACGCGAGCGCATCATGAATTTCTTCAAACTCCACCTGAGTGGCGATGTGTCAGCTCCCACTGTTTCGTCCGAAATCGAAACTCTCATGGTCGAAGACGGAGGCACGGGGCCATTGAAGTCTCTTATGGCGCAGGACAGCTCGTTGCCAACCCACACGATTTTCCGCCCGAGCGACATGAACGCAGTCGGCAAATCCGGCGGCCGGCTGCCCATCGTCGTCTGGGGCAATGGTGCCTGTGCGAATTCGCCGTGGGAACACGTGAACTTTCTGTCAGAAATCGCCTCGCACGGTTTCCTCGTCATCGCCATCGGCCCCATGCCCACCGAAGACCAGCCCCGCGGCGGGGGCGGCCGCGGACCCACCAAAGCCTCCCTGATGACCGACGCCATCAACTGGGCCATCGCCCAGAACGCCAACGCTTCGAGCCAATATGCCGACAAACTCGACATCACGAAGATCGCGGTCGCCGGCATGTCCTGCGGCGGATTGCAGGCGTTGGAAACCGCTCCCGATCCGCGTGTTTCCACCGTGATGGTTTGCAACAGCGGCATCTTCATCCATCCCCGCGGCGCGATGGGTGGCATGCCGAATCTAACCAAGGACCAACTGAAAAAACTCCACACCCCGGTCATCTACATTCTCGGCGGGAAGAAGGACATCGCTTACGAAAATGGCATGGATGACTTCAAACAGATTGCCGGTTTGCCTGCCTTTGCAGCGAACCTGGAAGTCGGACACGGCGGCACCTACGCCCAGCCGCACGGCGGGGATTTCGCCAAAGTGGCGACCGCCTGGCTCCAATGGCAGCTCAAGGGCGACAGAACGGCAGCCGCGATGTTCGAAGGCGAGTCCTGTGGCGTATCGAAAATGGAAGGATGGAAGGTTGAGAAGAAAAACTTCCGATGAGCGCAGGTTCACTCGGATCTAACCGAGATTCGCAGGAACATCCGGCTCGCGCCATTCGTGGGAACGGTGGCCTTCATCAGCAGGTTGGAACCTTGATCGCTGACGACGACAGGAGCGATGCCTGTGTTCTGCCAGTTGGTCGCATTGCTGGATGACTGGATGTCGTGGGTGATGCCCGCGAGGTTCTTCGCCATGCGATAGGTGAGAACGAGGTTGCTGCCATCACTGGCGGAGGTGACCGCGCCCTGCAAGTCCGGAGAGGAAGGATTTCCGCCGAGGAGAAACTCCGTTAGATTCGGGTATCCGTCATAATCCGGATCCTCACTGGTGCCGATGATGGCCGGGTTGCTCTGCCCGGGAAAAGACGCGGTGATCCACTGGGTGAAAGTGGGGGCCGGAATCGCGCTTACTTCGGCGGAGACCGATCCTTTGCCGATGCCGCTGGCCACGGAGACGACATAGTAAGAGGGAACTCCATTGGTCAGCGGGGTGTCGGTGAAGGTGGGGTGGCCGACGGTGGCGAGAGTGGTGTAGGGACCGCCGCTGTTAGGGGAACGCATGACGGTGTAGGCGGTGCCGGCGTTCACCGGCGTCCAGCTCAAGGTGACTTGCGAGCTGGAGGGCGTCGCTGTCAGGTTGACCGGGAGATTCGGCATGGCGGCGAGGGTGGCGATGTCGCTTGGGTCGAGGGCGATGCCATAGAGCCGGAAGTCATCCAAAGTGCCGTCGAGGTAGGGATCGGCCGAAGACGACTTGCCGAGCGTGTTCACAGTGGTGACTCCCAATCCGTTTGGGCGGTTGGTCATCGTGGTGCTGCTCGCCGCGACCGCGCCGTTTAGGTAGAGCGTGCCGTTGTTTCCTGAAAGGGTCACCGCCACATGCGTCCATGCTCCGGCGCTTAGGGGAACGGCGGCCTCCAGATTCTGCGCGGCTCCGTTCACCCGGAGACCGAAACGCGCCACGCCGCCCGCCGTGCGAGGCGTGAAATACATGCTGTTCTGCGTGGTGCCGGTGCTGAAGTCGAAGACTCGCGCCCAGGTGGAGATGGTGTTGGGATTCACCCAGAACGAAACCGTGAAGTCATTGAGCCCGTTCAGGATTCCGGAGGGCAGGGTGATGTGTTGGCTGGAGGCACCGGTGAGGCGGAGAGCGCCGTTGATCCTCGCATTCGCTCCGCTGGCCCATGTCGGGTTGTTGACGAGCGTACCGGTCCAACCGTTTCCGGTGGAATCGGTCGCGGTGGTTCCCGCGCCGTCGTCGAGGCGTAGGTGGCCGATCTTCGCCGGTTCGGAGGAAACCACGGGCGTGACGGATTCGAGGACGGGCCGTAGTCCGGCGTTGGTGTGTTCCCTGGAACTGAAACCGATGAAGATGTCGGAGTTGTTAGGGTCGGTGATGCGGAGCGAGAGAATGCCATCGCCTGCGGCTTCGCTTTTCGCCGCGGCGGTCACATCGAGTTCGATGGTTTGGCCGACGACGTATCCGGACACCGTGCCGATGGGCGTAGAGGCGGCGGTCGGCTGGTTGTTCCAGGTGATGGCGTTTTCAGACCACGAGTCGTCCGCGAGCAAACCATACTCAAGGGTGGCCGCGCCATCGACTTGATAGGGAGTGAGTTTCAGTTTCACGCTTTGCGCGTCCGCGAGACTCGAGACGTCGAATTTGAGGTAGGTGTTGCGGGTGAAACCTGTTCCGGCGGTGCTACGTTTCTTCACCACGAGTTCGGTGGCGGTTCCGAAGTTCGCCGCGGCCGATCCTCCATCCCGCACGTAGGTGTCCTCGATGGGCTCGATGGTTTGCGCGGGGCCGAGTCCGCCGCCGGCCACCTCGACGTAGTCCACGTTCGGCAATCCTCCGGCGGAGACCGCCTGGAGCCGCACGTTTGAAATGCCTTCGCTCGCGCCGCCATGCACGGTGATGAATCCCCAGGTGCTGAGCGCGCCGGTGGATGGGAAACGGACGCCTGTCGCCACTGTCGACCCGTCTATCAGCAGATCCGCCGTCAGATCGGTGGTGCATGCGTAGCGGAAGGTGAAGGACTTGACCGGTGACTGATCGAAATACAACTGCCAGTCGATGCCGGCGCCCGCGGCGTCGTTTGAATTTGCGAAGCCGAGTCCGGTGAACCCGGCGTTGTCATTGCCGATGCTGCCGTTCACACGGACGAAGCCGGGTTCGTTTTCCTGTATGACGTTTCCGTAGCCGTAGCTCGTCGGTGTTACCACGATGTTGTCGAAGTAGAGGGAGTTCGTCCGTGTCGCATTCGCACGATATTCGATGGTATTCGCGCCCGCGATCAGGTTGATGTTCTGGCTGAGCACCACCCAATCGCCAAGCGTCGCGGTTTGTGTGAAGGTGGGAGTGGCCACCTTGCTGCCGTTTACGTAAAGATCGATCGATGTGATGTCCGCACCGGTCACGGCATAGCGGGTGTCGAGCCGATAGATGCCGGGCTTGAGCACGCTCACGGAGTCCCGAACTGCCGAAGTGGAGCCGTTTCCGAACTGCAGGTAACCTTGTCCGGTGTAGTTGCGGATGCTGCCTGCATATCCGCCCTTTGTGATGCCGGAGATGCTCTTGTAATCGAAACACTCGGCCTCGTATTGGCGGGGGCCGGCGAAGGCCTTGGGCGGATCCGGATGGGTGATCGCGGAGGGCGTGAACTGGGTCAGGCGTCCGGTCGCCGAACCCTTGCAGTTCACTGTTATGTCGAGCGGGCCGTTGTGCTGGACCGTTAGCGTGAACACGCCGCCGGTCCAATCCTTGGTGATCACGCTTGCCTGATGGCTGCCGCGTTCCGTGTACGACCATGTTGGCTCGATGGCGGCTCCGTGAATCGCGATGGTGTCGGTTTTCAAACCGGTATCGAGCACGTTGTCGTAGTTGCTCAGGTAGAAGGTCAGCTTGTCGGCGGTTTCCTTGACGATGGACGCGGTGTATTGCGAGAAGGTCAGATCCATCCGTTCGCAGGTATTGTAGCGGAAGGGGATGCTTCCACTGGCCGTCTGGCCGGTCTTGTAGGGATTGTAGATCACCCATCCGTTCTCATGGCGGCCCGCGTAGAGATCGCCGGTGGATTCGGACGGGAAGAGAGTGTTGAACTCATTCACCTTGGCGGTGACGCTCGGCCAGCGGGTGGCAAAGGCGGATCGGTTGACTTTGATCTGAAAGGAATTGGCGTCTGCATCATCCAGCAGATAGACCGTGGGCACCGTAGGGTAGCGTCCGGTTTTCTTGAAGAAGGTCTTGTTGAACTCGTAGTTGCCGTCGCCATCCATTCGATAGAGTCCTTCGAACAGGGTTTGCGGAGAGCTGTAGATGGTGTTGGCGTTGCCGGAATTCACGTCGTTGATGACGACCACCTTGGTGCGATCGATGACCTCCCTGCGGGACGGAATGCGGACGGTGCCGTCGATCACCTTGCGGAACAGATCGACGCTGACGTTGTCGAACTGCGGGAAGGTTCCCCAGCGGCGCATGGTGAAGCCGTTGTCCGTGGTAGCGGCGCCGAGTTCCTGAAAACACTGCGTCCAGATCAGTTCCGGCGCGTCCACCACCGTCTGGCCTGTGAGCATCATGTGTTCGAGCTGCGGGGCGGCTTGGGTGGCCATGGTGAAGTTCGCGTGCGTGCCCGTGGAATCGGTCCAGCCGGTGTCGTCGTAGCGGATGCCGTATTGGCCGGAGTAGCCCGAGAGCCAGGCTCCGAGGCAGAGGCTCTCCATGTCCGATTGATAGCCCTGCTGGGTGTATTTCTCGCAGAGGATGAAATGCTCGGTGTGGTCCCTGCATGCCGCGGCGAAGGCAGGCACGCGTTTCAGCATGGCGATCGGGTTGATGTTGGGCGACCACTGGTTGCCGCACCAACTGACCACGAGATAGCCGCCGTATTGGTGGCTCAGTTCGAGGAGATTCGCGAAATGGTTGATACGGTCCGTCCACTTCGCGGAGAGTGGATCGGTGGTGCTGTCGTAACCCCAGAACTGTTCGCAATAGTTGAAACCGATGAAATTCGGATAGTCCCGATAGAACTCGTGATACACCGCGAGATCGAAATCCGAGAACTGGCTGAAGCCGCCGCTGGATGGCTGGACCATCGCCCACATCCGGTTTTCGGCGCAGGCGCGCAGCCAGGATTTAGCGACCTCGTATCCGTATTCGGCGACTTGGAACTGGCTGGTGGTTTCATTGTGGCTGATCGAGAGCGAGAGGTTGATCACGACGAAGGGCCGGATGTTCTGTGGAATCAACGCGATGATCTTCTGTGGGTCCGCGTAGTTCCAGGTGTCGATGTGAACCAGCCACATTGGTTTTTCCGGCGAGATCGGACGGCGCATGGGTGTGGCCGTTTGGGCCGGCGCTTCGGTCCGCACCAGGAGCATGGCGAGGAAGCCGAAAATCAGTAATCGGATGAGGTTCATGGAGCGGGTTCGTGGTTCGGGAAACGGAAATGCCAGGGGCGGAGCCCGAAACCCATCACGGGCTCCACCCGAGGCCTTCCTCCGTCTCCAAGTGAAATGTAGATTCAGCGACGTCTGCGCCCGAACGCGGCCAGGACTCCCAGCGATCCCAACAACACCGCTCCCGGCTCCGGAACGGAGGTGATGGTGACCACCAGGCTGCCTTGATCGAAGTAGGCGAGCTTGCCATCGCTCCGTGTGTAGGCGTTCGCCAGTCCGAAATTCGAAAGGTTCGCTGAGTTCAAGGTGAACGAACCTGCGAGCAAGGTGTGCGTTCCTTCCGGTGCGGTTTCGACGTCGAAGCCGATGAGATTGGCGAATCCGAAACCACCGAAGGAAACCGCGGCTGTGGTGTCGATCGTCAGGGTGCCGAGTGAGACATCGAGGAGCGCCCCGGAATCGAAATGCAGATCGCCGCCGAGGATTCCACTCGCATCTCCCGCGCCAATCGTGGCACCGGGGGCGACCGAGACGTTGGTGTCGCCCAGCGCGCCACTGATCAGGAGGGTTCCCGAGGAAACGAGGGTCGTGCCGGTGTATGTGGAGGTGCCGGAGATCAACAGGGTACCCGCTCCGTTCTTCGAAACGGACACCGTGGATGTTCCATCCTGGATGGATCCACTGACTTCCATGTTTCCGGCTCCGCCGAAGTTGAAGGTGCGGCCGCTGCCGAGGGTGGTGCTGACATTGCCGCTCATGGTCAGTTTGCCTGACGAGGAGACCACGTTGGTGATGAACCCGCCGAAGTTTCCGAGATTGATGTTTCCTCCGAGCGTGTTGTTGCCGCTGCTCTCGATCGCCCCGAAGGTGTCACTGGGGTTTGAATTGGTCTCGCCGTGGGTGGTGATCGCGTTGTTCAGCGTGATGCCGCCGGTTAGCTGGAGTTTGCCCGTGCTGTTCACGGCCCCGGTGCCAAGCGCGCCGCTGGCGGAGGCAACCAGGGTGCCGGAGGCGATGGTGGTGCCTCCGCTGTAGTTGTTCGCGGTGTTGAAGGTGGTGCTTCCAGCGCCGGAAACCGTGACGCTGCCGGTTCCCGAGGTGATGGTCCCGAAATCGACGCCTTGCGCGGTGGAGTTGCCGCGATTGATGTTGAAGACCCCGTTGTTGGTGATCGCACTGACGGTTGATAGAGAACCGGTGCTGCCACCATCTCCAATCTGAAGCGTTCCGCCGTTGATCAAGGTCGCTCCGGCATAGGTGTTGGCGCCTGTCAGGATCTGGGTTCCGCCGCCGGTTTTGGTGAAGGCGAGGTTCGCGCCGCCGCCGATGGTTCCGGCGAAGGTCTGGCTGCCGGACGCGACATTGGACGTGAGTGTTTGCGCGAGCCCGGTGTTGGTGATGTTGCCGCTTGTTCCCGAAATTCCGCCGACGGAAGAAGCGACTCCGTTCACATTCCAAGTGGATGAGTCCTGAATGGCGAAGAGGCCGGTGTTGGTGATGCCGGACGTCAAGGAGTTGCCTCCCTTGAGGGTGATCGCGCCACCGGCGGTGCCGTTGAGCTTCGGTGCGTTCGCGGTGACCGTGTTGTTGCCGACTGTTAGATTGCCGACGCTGGTGTCGAGGGTCGCTCCTCCCGCGTTCACATCGATGGTGTTGTTCGCATCGAACACCGTGATGCCCGAAGCGCTTCCGCTTTTGAGCGTGCCGCCGTTGAGGAAGAACGCGCCGGCCGCGGTGGATGAGAAGACATTCCCGGAGCTCTGGAAGGTGCCGCCCGTCAGGGTGAGATTGCGGAAATCGCTGTTGCCGCTGCTGCTGAAACCGGTGGTTTGCACCGTTCCGTTGGTGAGTGTGAAGTTGGCTCCGGCTCCGGTGAAGGACATCGCTCCGGCGGTTACGGTGCCCGATGTGTTGATGGTGAGAGTTGCTCCGCTGATCGAGTAGGCACCTGCGCCGGAGTTGGAGCCGGTGATGACCAGATTGCCGCCGGTGACGCTGGTCGAGCCCGTGTATGAGTTTGCTCCCGAAAGCGTCCATGAGCCCCCATCCAGTTTGGAAACGGAAGCGCCGAGCGCGGCACCGCCATTGCTGATGGCTCCGTCCACGGTGTTTGTGTTGGTGTTGTTTCCGCGCAAAGAGAGGGTGATGCCTTGTGTGGTTGTTCCACCGCTGACGGCTCCGTTGATCACCAAGCGGTCACTGTTGGATAGAACCGTCGAGTTGTTCTGGAAAACATAGAATCCGGCGGTGGTGGAGCTCTGTGGCGCGAGGACGATGGGCGCGTTGATGGTTTCCGTCACCGCGGTGGTCGCCGAAGTGCGGAGCGAACCGGAGATGAAGATCTGGTTGGCGGTGCTGCCGGAGTTGGCGTTGCTGGTGACGACGAGCGCGTTTCCTGAGGTGCTTCCGATCACATAATCCGTGGCGAGAGTGCTGCCGGAAAAACCGATCGATCCGATGTTGAGTGAGTTGGTGTTGCCGGAAGCCGAGTTGATCGAAATCGAGGTGATGCTGCTGTTGTTGGAGAACGTGGCGACATCCGTGCTGGTGCTGCCGCCGGAGATGTCCCCGGGAAAGGTGGCGGCTCCGGTGCTCCAATTGGACTCCGCGCCTTCGGCCTCCCAGTTTCCGTTAGTGGGGGAGGTGTTCCAGGTGCCGCTCGCTGCGTGGACGGTGCTGGCACGGGACATCACGAGGCAGATGGTGAGAGTCTGAACCAAAGGGTGGTGTTGGAAGCGGTGACGGGGTGTGTATTTCATGATCTAACTGGCTAATCTGGGCTGGCATTTTGTTTGGCCCGGACGGCCCCTTGTTGGGTGAGGCCGCCCGGTATCAGGAACTCGTCAGTTCGGAGTCACGACAAGGCGGACGAAGAGCCTGCCCATGCCGGTGGGCAGGGTGAAGGTCACCGCGCCAGCCGTGTTGATCAGGTGTGAATCTCCGGCTCCGATGTCGGTCCATGACACGAGATCGGGCGAGGTCTGAACGACAAACTGGGTTCCATATTCGGTTTCGGGGATGTTTCCTCCATTGTTCCATGTGATGGAGCTGCCGACGATGCCTGGAAGGAGGATGTTTCCCGGGTTGCCCATGAAGTATGCGATTCCGTTTGCAACACCATCGCCATTGAAGTCCTGATCCGCGGTTTGATTGTTCAGATTGGCGGCGGCCCAGTCACCATAACCGGTTCCGGGCGGGCCGCTGGTGACTTGGATTTTTCCCGTCCCAGTCAGGCCGGCTAGAATCGTTCCTTCACCGCTCCCCTCGACGGAGCGGTAGACGCCGGCGTCGAGCTGGATTCCGTCGTAGACGAAGGTATCGACCACGTCTGTGCCGGAGTGATTCAATTCCAGAACCGCGCCCCAGTCATGGAACAGCGACAGGGTTGAGGCATCACCAAGGGTTGGTGCGTTCATCACCAGGCGTCCAGCATACACCGAAGTGCTGCCGGAGTAGGTGTTCGGTCCCGAGAGCACCAGCGTTCCGTCGCCATATTTGCTGACGCTGCTGACGGCATCCGGTTTGTCGATGATGGATCCGCTGAAGGTCAGGGTTTTACCCGGATCGACGGTGATGAATGCACCGTTGACGAAACCAACACCTTGTGCGGAAACGATGGAATCCTCCGTAACCAACAACTCTCTTGCGGTGGCGCGTCCGAAATTCCAAGAACCCCAGACCCCGGTTGCCTCCTGACTCGCCAAGGTTCCTCCGTTGAGCGTGACGAGTCCGACGTTTTGATCTTCGTATGCGGCGATGGCGGTGCCGCCGCTGTGGATCGTGATGGGTTTCGCCTGCGATCCGTCCCAGCCAAAGAGCGCGTTTCCCGTGGCTTTCAAGGTGCCGCCACTGTTGATCGTGATCCCGCTGACATAGCTGAAGGCGTTGTTTGTG
>DAISZP010000028.1:0-20457 GCA_036824745.1 Luteolibacter sp. | reverse complement strand
CCAGAATCCGAACTATGCCCCCGGCGATCTCGTGCTCTTCTTCCAGAAGGTGGGGGACGATGATGTGGTCTATGCCAACCTAGGAAACGCGGCGACCCGGTTCCGCGGAGCCGCCGCCGGAGCGGATGCTTCGAACCAAGTGAACTTCCTCAACATCAACGCCGGGTTGGTGGCCGCCTTCGGTGCCAACTGGGCCAGCGATCCGAATGTCTACGCCGGCCTCTGCGCCGTATGGGGCACAAGCACCACCAGCAACACGCTTCAGGACGGGGATCCGCACCGTACCTTGTATGTTTCCTCTCCGCGGAGTGGCGAAGGCTCGGTGGGCGCGGCAAACTCGACGGCGTGGGATCTGTCACTCGCTGGAAACACCGCGATGACCTCCGGCTCCCAAGGCATCACCTCTAACAATTCCGCCCTCGAAGCGAACCACACGACCGCGGTGGCCATCTCGACCAAGGATCTTTCAATGATCGACGATCAGAACAAGATCAACGGCGGCGTTCAGGATCCGGCGTTTCAAGGTGCCTTTGCCGGTGGCGTCCAACAAGTGGGTTCCGAATCGTCATGGGGAAGTTTCGGCGCAGCCGGAAACGTGGAGTTCGCGCTCGATCTCTATCGGATCCTCGCGAAGAACACCATCTCCGGCCAGGTCGCGGGCGATCTCCGCGTCGGATCCTATGAAGGCACGGTGACTCTCAATTCCAGCGGCCAGGTTTCCTTCATCGCGCAAGGTTCCGCTCCGAGCTCGCCGTTCACCACCTGGGCGGACACCTTCAGCACCCAGCTTCCGAACGCCGCGGACAGGGAGCCCGGCGCGGATCCGGATGCGGATGGACTGAACAATCTGATGGAGTTCGTGCTCAATGGCAACCCCGCCACCTCGGACACGAACATCGCCCCCACGCTTGATGCCTCGGGAGCGAACTTCGTCTTCAGTTTCAATCGCCGCGATGACTCCGAATCACCGGAAACTATGCTGGTCTTCCAATCCAGCCCGGATCTGGTGACTTGGACTGACGTGAGCGTGGGCACCAGCAGCTTGGGTGCGGTTTCGGTCGTGGAAAATGGAAGCGCTCCTGATTCGATCACGGTGACTGTCAGCAAGGGCTCGAACACCAAGCTCTTCGGCCGCCTCAAGGTGGTTCGCTGATCGGAACGAATTCACGGTTGCAGCATTCGACCCCGTCCGCCGCGAGCGGGCGGGGTTTTTTCTTCGGCGGGCGGCAATCGCGGTCGCTCGGAGAATTTCCTTTGGCAGTGGTTCGCAGCGGAATATGCTGTGGGCCTTCGCCCGCATGAAAGTCACCCATCCACACCGAGGTCGCCTGTCCAGACCGCTGTCCCGTATCCGATCGCGCTCATGGCGTGGTCCCGCCGCGTTGATGGTGCTTGGTTTCAGCGCTTGTTCGCCCGCCCCCGTCGAGACGCGGCAGGTTTCCAGCGCGCCGGTGAGCCGTCATCCGGCGATTCTGCCCGAGATCCTGCCGGACCCCGCGGAGCGCGTGAACCGCGGCATGTGGGCCTTCAACCGCGGCGTGCTCGAAGGGGTGATCCAGCCATTCGGCCGCGTCTATCAGTTCGTGGTGCCGAGGCCGGTGCGAGCCTCGATCACGAACGCGGGCCGCAATCTCGGCTATCCGGGATGGGTGATCAACGAGTCCCTGCAGGGCCGCTGGAAGGACGCGGGGGATGAATCGCTGCGTTTCATCTGCAACTCCACCGCCGGGGTGGGGGGCTTGTTCGATGTGGCCACGCGCTGGAACATTCCAAAAAACAAGGCGGACTTCGGCCAGACCTTCCAGACCTGGGGATGGCGTCCTAACAACTATGTGATGCTGCCGTTTTTCGGCCCCAGCGATGACAGCCATGCCTTTGGCGTGGCGATGGACGAGGTCGCGGAGCCATGGAACTATTACGCGCCGCTACGGCGGATCTCGTACGGAGTGCGGGCCAACGAGCTTTCCAACACCAGCGACGAACTGCTGCGTTTCATCAAGTCCAGCGGTGATCCGTATGCCGATGCGAAGATCGCCTGGTCTTACGCGTCACGCGAGGATTCTCCAAATTGGAAACTGGATGGTCCGCAGGATGTCCCCACGCTGCAGACGCTCGGTGTGGCGACCATGCGGCTGCGTGATCCGGATTTCCTGAAAAAAGGCCGGGAATCCAGCGTCCGGATCCCGGGCACGGGACGCACGATGCCCTTCGATTGCTGGTTGCAGGAGGACCGCGCGCCGCTCGTTTTCATCGCGCCGGGTCTCGGATCCCACAGGCTCGCTATGTCCACGCTCGCGATCGCCGAGTCTCTCTATCAGAAAGGTTTTTCGGTGGTGGCGACCACCAGCGTGTTCCATCCGGAGTTCATGGAACGGGCCTCGACCGCAGCGCTTCCGGCCCATCCGCAGACGGATGCGAAGGACCTGCTGGTCATGCTCACGGAGATCGACCGCAAGCTTGAGAAAAGCCATCCGGGCCGCTTCGGTTCGCGCGCCCTGGTCGGTTGCTCGATGGGTGCCTATCAGGCGCTCTATCTCGCGGCTCACGAGAAACAACAGGCTCCGGGTTTGATGAAGTTCGATCGCTACGTGGGCATCAACACTCCGGTGGATCTCCATCACGGCATCGGTTGTCTGGACCGCTTCCATGACGCGCCGCTCTCATGGCCCGCCGAAAAACGCCAGGCGCTCGTGAACAACACGGTCCACAAGGTGGGTGTGCTGGCGACCAATCCGCCGAAGACCGCGGGCATTCCTCCGTTCAGCGCCATCGAATCGAAATTCCTGATCGGCATCGCATTCCGCATCACCCTGCGTGACGCGATCTTCAGCAGCCAGTCCCGTCACAACCTCGGAGTATTGCAAACACCGTTGTCTTCATGGAAGCGCGAGCCGGCCTATCAGGAAATCCTCGGCATTTCCTACCGTGATTACGTCGAGCGTTTCGCCATCCCGTATTACGTTTCGCAAGGATACAGCATCGCGGACTTCAAGAAATTCGCCACGCTCAAGGGATTCGCCGGCAATCTGCGCGCCCAGCGCAAGGTGCGGGTGGTCACGAACCGCAACGACTTCCTGCTCGCTCCCGGTGACCTCTCGTGGCTGGGCTCGACGCTTGGAGCCTCAAACCTCAAGGTGTTTCCCGATGGCGGTCACCTCGGAAACCTGGCCACGCCTGAGATGCAATCCGCGGTCGCCGGGTTCCTCGACGACCTGAAATAAGAGGATCTCCCCAAAGCTACGTGTGTTTCTTGAGACTTCCCAAACCGGGGCTCCGCGCCTAGTTTCCCGCACCGATGACGAAACGCACCCTGATTCTCGGCATCCTCGCCTGCGCCCGCCTGTTCGCGCAGGAGCCAGCCGTCACGCCCATCCCGCCAGCCGCGCCGCCGGAAGGCGAGGGGACGGAGCCGGATGACGGAGTGCGCGTTTCCGTGCTCGGGTATCACGATTTTTCCGAATCCCAGCCGGAGACCGCGATGCGCATCCGCACCTCGAAGTTCCGCCAGCAGATGGAAACCCTGCGCAGCCTCGGTATCTCGGTGGTATCACTCGCCGACTTCGAAGCATGGAAACGCGGAGAAAAACAGATCCCGGAAAAATCCGTCCTGCTCACCTTCGATGATGGATGGAAATCCGTTTACACCGATGCCTATCCGGTGCTCAAGGAGTTCGGCTATCCGTTCACCTTGTTCCTCTACAAGAAATACGTCGATGGCGGAGGCAAGGCGCTCACCTCGCCGATGATCGAGGAAATGGTCAAGGGCGGAGCCACCCTCGGCAGCCACTCGGTGAGCCATCACTATCCGCTCACGGTGAAGAGTCACCGCAAGAAGGGCCCGGACGCCTACGACGCCTATCTGCGCCTCGAAATGGGGGAATCGAAACGTTTCCTGGAGTCCAAGTTCTCCACCAAGGTGTCCACCTATTCCTATCCGGGAGGCTTCTACACCGAGGAGATGCTGCCGCTCGGCAAGGAGTTCGGATACACGCACCTCTTCACCGTATTGCCCGGCAAGGTGAAACGATCGACTCCTGATGAAACATTGCCGCGCTACATGATCCTCGGCAACTATGACAGGATCTTCGAATTTGCCACCGGCTTCCGCGAGGGACCCGCCGGCGGCGCACCCGGAGCCATCGCGAACGTTCCGCAAACCACTCCCTATCCGGTGGTTCCCGAGCCCGGAGCCATCATCAATTCACGCCTGCCCGTGATTTCCGCGGATCTAACAACCTTGGAAAACTACGATCCCGCCACGCTGGTCATGAAAATCTCCGGCTTCGGCGAGGTGCCCGCCGTGTTTTCCCCGGAATCCAAAAAACTCTCGTGGCAGGTCAACCGCCGCCTGCGCCAGCCGTCCTGCCAGGTTTCCGTTTCATGGAAGGATGCCGCGGGCAAAGCCGTGGATGCTCCTTTGCGCTGGTCTTTTCAAATCGACCGCGGAGCCGCTTACCTTCCCGACGACAACTGATTTCAGCTTTCCGGTTTTCAGCATTTCAGCATCTACCACCATGTTCTCCTCTCTAGCAGACAACCTCGACAAGACCTTCCGCAACCTCCGCGGCGTGGGCCGAATCTCCGAGAAAAACATCGCGGACGCCTTGCGGGACATCCGCATCGCCCTGCTGGAGGCGGATGTGGAGTTCAGCGTCGCCAAGGACTTCATCGCCCGCGTGAAGGAAAAGGCGATGGGCGAGGACGTGCTCAAGTCGATCAAACCCGGCGAACAGATCGTCAAGATCTTCCACGACGAACTCGCGGATCTGTTAGGTGGCGATCAGGAACCGCTCGATCTCAATCCACCGGCGCGCATCCTCATCTGCGGCCTCAACGGCGCGGGCAAGACGACCACTTCCGCCAAGCTCGCCAATCGTTTGAAAAGAGAAGGCCGCCGTCCGCTTCTCATCGCCTGCGACCTCTACCGCCCCGCCGCCATCGACCAACTCGCCACCCTCGCGAAACAAGCCGATGTCCCGTGTTTCACCCCGCATGCCGGTGAAACGGATGTGGTCAAGGTCGCCAGGGAAGCCCTCGTCTGGGCCGAGCAACAGAACGGCACCGTTCTGATTTTCGACACCGCAGGTCGTCAGGAAATCGACGAGCGTCTCATCGAGGAACTCAAGCGCCTCCACGCTTTCGTAAATCCAAAGGAAACCCTGTTGGTCGCCGACGCCGCCACCGGCCAGCAAGCGGTCTCCGTCGCGAAACACTTCGACGACGCCGTCGGCATCACCGGCATCGTGCTCACCAAGCTCGATGGCGACGCCCGCGGCGGCGCTGCGCTCTCGATGCGCAGCGTCACCGGCAAGCCGATCAAATACGCCGGCGAGGGCGAGAAACTCGACCAACTCTTCGAGTTCCACCCCGGCCGCATGGCGGACCGCATCCTTGGCATGGGCGATATCGTCGGCATGGTCGAGCAAGTCGCGTCCAAGGTGAACGAACAGGACGCCATGCGCTCGATGGAACGCATGCAGCAGGGCAAGTTCGATTTCACCGACTTCCTCGACCAGATGAAGATGATCCGCAACCTCGGCCCGCTCGAAGGGCTGTTAGGCATGATGCCCGGATTCAACAAGATCAAGAAACAGCTCCCCGGCGGCACGCTCGACACATCGAAGATCAAGCGCACCGAAGCCATCGTGCTTTCCATGACCCCGCACGAGCGGAAAAACCCGGAGATCATCCGCGGCACCCGCCGCCAGCGCATCGCCGACGGCTCCGGCACCACCCTGATGGAAGTGAACCAGCTCCTCAAACAGTTCGGCGAGATGCGCAAGCTGATGAAATCCCCGCACAAGATGAAGGGCATGATGAACCAGCTCGGCGGCATGCCCGGCATGAAGGACATGATGAAAAACCTGGGCGGCAAGTTCCCGTTCTAACGGAGCGCCGGCTTCAGTCGGCAAATGGATGAAGGAGTGTCATTACATCTGCGGTCCCACCGCCTCCGGCAAGTCCGCGCTTGCCCTGCGCATGGCGCGCGAGCTCGATGGCGAGATCGTCAACGCCGACGCCTTCCAACTTTATCGCGGTCTCGAAATCGTCAGCGCCGCTCCTTCCGGGGATGAGAAACAACTCGTCCCCCACCACCTCTACGGCGTGCTCGATCCCACCGAATCCGCCGATGCCGGTTCCTACATGCGCATGGCGAAACCCGTCATCGCGGAAATCCAACGCCGCGGCAAAACCCCGGTCATCACCGGTGGATCGGGACTCTATCTGAAATTCCTCACCCACGGCCCTGCTCCACTGCCCACCGGCGATGCGAAACTCCGCGCCGAGCTCGACGCCCGACCGCTGGACGATCTTGTCGCGCAACTCCACTCCCTCGATCCCGTCGAAGCCGCGCGCACCGCCCTTCAGAACCGGCGCTTCGTTTCGCGCGCCCTCGAAATCTGCATTCTAACAGGCCGGAAGGCCTCCGACCTCCGGGACCAATGGGAAACCCAGACCCGCGAGATCTCTTCCACGCTCCGCGGTATCGTCATCCAGCGCAGCCGCGATGACCTCCACGCCCGCATCGCCCTGCGAACCAAGGCCATGCTCGAAGGCGGGGCGATCGAGGAAGTCGCCGCGCTGACCCAAGTCTCCAACAACCTCTCCAAAGCCATCGGCTTCCGCGAGATCCGCAGTCTGTTAGACGGAGCCATCGACCGCCCCACCTGCGAGGACCTCATCAACGCCGCCACCCGCCAATACGCCAAACGCCAGGAAACCTGGTTCAAACGAGAGAAGTGGCTGCTGCCGCAGAAACCCTAACCACCCACCAACCCGCCGAGGTATTCCCAAAGCGCCTTCTGGACATTCTGGAAACCCCTTGCTTGCGGGACGGCGTACATCGCGTTGAGGGGCAGCTTGGTGGATAGGAAATCGGCGGGGACAGGGATGGCTTGCAGTCCTTCGGCGGCGCAGAGTGTTTCGACTCTCCGCAGGTGCCAGGCGGAGGAGCAGACGCCGACGTGTTTCCATCCGCGTTGTTGGACGAGTTGTTTGAACTCGCGGATTTCCTCGCGGGTGGTGCGCGGGGTTTGAAAACGGATGACCGCTTCTTTGGGAATCCCGAGTTCGCTCCAGATTCCGGCCGTGTCATCGGCGAGAGAGCGTTTGCCATCTATGTCCGTGACGCTGAGTCCGCTGGCGATGAGGAGTTTGGTTCGTCCCGCGTGATAGTAGCGGGCGGCGGTGATCACGCGGTCTCCGGCGGGGCCGAGTTGTGCGGAGCCATCGGGACGGCCGGAGGTTCCGCCGCCGAGGACGAGGAGCGCGTCCAAGGGTTCATCGGGAGCATGGATCTCAACGTAGGGTTTTTCCAGTGTCCCTAACAGCCATGATCCGGTCCATGAATTTCCCGCCAACGTGTAGGTGACGAACAGGAGGATGGAGAGCGACCGGGCGCCGCGTTTCAATCCGGGCCATGAGACAAGGATGGCGAGGCCAAGCCAGACGATTCCCGCGGGCAGGATCAGAAGGGCGATCACCTTTTTCAGAATCAGCAGGGAGGGCATGGCCCAGAGGAACAGCAGCACGCAGAGCGCCATGGCGAAATGTGGCAACTTGGAAATCAGGGATTTCGGACATGAATTCATCGTTTGGAGAAGGATGGCAGGACTGGAATGAAGGGCAAGTTGCCACTTGCCGCAGGACCCGCCGGATCGTCAAGATCGCCGCGTTGCCGAAATGAAGTCCCTGCTCCCCGTCATCACCTTTCTGGTGTGCTTGCTCACCCCGCTGACATCCGGCGCGGTGGATCATGACCACGCGCCGTCCTATCCGCGGCTCTTGGATGGCAGCGTGCAGCACGCGATTTTTCCGAAACCGCTTGAAACCTATCCGAAGGCCGAAGGAACCCTGATGGAAACAATTTCCGCACGCGCGAAGGCGGAGCCGTTCAACGTGGCGGCCTCGGTCATTTTCCTGCTGGCCATTCTCCACACATTTCTCGCCAGCACCTTCACCAAGCTCTCGCACAAGTTCGAGCACGAGCATGAGGCGGAGTTGAAAAAACGCGGACGCAGGGACAGCGAGCACCCTGATGGTGTGCCGGAGGTTTCCTTCAAGGCCACGCTGTTTCATTTCCTCGGCGAGGTGGAGGCGGTTTTCGGACTGTGGGTGCTCGGTCTCGCGGCGGCGGCCATCCACTATCACTCGTGGGCGGACTTCGTGCTGTATGTGGGCAAGGACCGGAATTTCACCGAGCCCTTGTTTGTCGTCATCATCATGGCCATCGCATCAAGCCGGCCGGTGCTGCGTTTCGCGGAAGCGATGATGGCGAAGGCGGCGGCGCTGGGTAAAGGCACGCCGTCCGCGTGGTGGTTCAGCGTGTTGATCATCGCGCCGATCCTCGGTTCGTTCATCACCGAGCCCGCGGCGATGACGATCGGGGCCTTGTTGCTCGCGAAGAAGTTCTATCGGTTCCGGCCCTCACCGAAGCTGGCGTATGGCACATTGGGCCTGTTGTTCGTGAACATCTCGGTGGGTGGCACGCTCACCCACTTCGCCGCGCCTCCGGTGCTGATGGTCGCGGGCAAATGGGGCTGGGACACGCCCTTCATGCTGGAGCACTTCGGCTGGAAAGCGGTGATCGGCATCCTGATCTCCACGTCGCTGTATTTCACGGTGTTCAAAAAAGACCTCTTCAAGCTCTCCGACAAGGCGGATGGAAACGAGGATGGTGTCGTCGAAACCACGTCATGGCATGAACGGGAAAACCCGGTGCCCGGCTGGGTCACTTTCACCCATCTTGTCTTCCTCGCGTGGACCGTGTATGCCGCGCATTACCCGGTGCTCTTCATCGGTGGTTTCCTGTTTTTCATGGCATTCACCACGGCCACGCAGCATCACCAGAATCCGATGTCGCTGCGTGGACCGATTCTCGTCGGTTTCTTCCTCGCGGGTCTCGTCATTCACGGCGGTTGCCAGGCGTGGTGGATCGCCCCGGTGATCACCTCGCTCAACGACCAGATGCTGATGTTCGGTGCGACGGTCCTAACCGCCTTCAACGACAATGCGGCGATCACCTACCTCGCCGCCCAGGTGCAGGGTATTTCGTTCAGCGCGAAACACGCCGTGGTCGCCGGCGCGGTGACCGGAGGCGGGCTGACTGTCATCGCCAACGCGCCGAACCCGGCGGGCCAGAGCATCCTGTCGAAGTTTTTCCCGGACGGCATTTCACCACTCGGATTGCTTCTCGGAGCCTTGGTTCCCACCGCGATCGTGTATGCGTGTTTCGTGTTCCTGCCGAACGGGCCCGCGAAGGAGCATTACGACGAGGCTCCGCCCGCGATCGAACAACCCGCGAAATCCCACTGAGATACATGTTTACCGGACTCGTTGAAGCTGTTGGAAACGTCCTCTCGCTCGAAACCCGCGGCGAACAGGCAAGACTCACTCTGGAAATCCCGTTTGCCGCGGAACTTGCGCTCGGCGATTCGGTGGCGGTGAACGGCTGCTGCCTCACCGTGGCGGATCTATCAGGAAACGTCTCGTTCGACCTGCTCGCGCAAACCCTGCGTGTCACCTCGCTCGGCGGTCTCTCCGGCGGCTCCAAGGTGAACCTCGAACGCGCGATGAGCATTGGCGACCGCTTCGGCGGCCATTTCGTGCAAGGTCACGTGGACGCCACGGGAACGATTGCCCGGCTTGAGCAGTCCGGCCAGGATCACATCCTCGGCGTTTCCATTCCGCCGAACATCCACAAGCTGTGCGTGGACAAGGGCTCGATTTCCATCGACGGCATTTCACTCACCATCGCCGAGCTTCATGAAACGGAAGCCGTGTTCTGGATCACGCCGCACACCTGGGAAAACACGCACCTTCATGCGGCGAAGCTGGGACAAGCGGTGAATCTGGAAGCCGACATGCTGGCGAAGCATGTGGAGAAACTGTTGGAGGCGCGCTTGGGAAAATCCTGAATCACGGCTCATCCCGGCGTTTCGCATCCACTTCCCACGCGTGATCGTCCGCGCCATCCGGATGCAGCGGATCCTGGCGGAACAGGTTTTCCAAGTTCGCCACCCGCTCGCGCACCATGGCGGTGTAAACCGACTCGTCATGCATCACCGGCGCGAGCTCCCTCGCCGATTGCAGGTCGTGGCGGGCCATTCGTTTCGCGGCACGCTCCGCGGTGAAGGCGGGTAATCCTAACAGGCGCAGCGTGGCCGCACCCGCGTCCAGCGCGCTTCCGGACATTTCGTGAAACACATGCTCCGCTCCCATGTTGAAGAGCTTCATGCGATGGTTCATGCTGTTCGCCCGCACGACGAGCTTCAGGTGCGGATAGTGTTTCGCGGCGGTTTCCACCAGGCGGTCGATCGTTTCCTCGTCCCCGGCGGCGATCACCATGAGCCGGGCGTTCGCGGCTCCCGCGGCCTCCAGCAGCTCAAGCCGCGTGGCGTCTCCGTAATGCACCTCGAAGCCAAGCCTGCGCGTGAGTTCCACGTGCTCGGCATCCGTTTCCAGGATCACCGGACGATGCCCCTGCGAGCGCAGCAGGCGGCCAACGTAGTTTCCGAATCTGCCGAAACCGACGAGGATCACCGGAGACTCGTGCTCCACCACATCCGGTTCGCGGGTGGTGGATCCGGACCTGCTTCCAAACTTCGGCATCAGCACGAACTGATAGACCAGCAGCGCCAATGGGGTGAGAATCATGGACATCGCCACCACGACGTTGAGCTTTCCGGTAAGGGAATCGTTCAAGACTCCCATTCCATTCGCCTGGCCGAGCAGGACGAAGGCGAACTCGCCCGCTTGGAACAAGGCGAGCGTGTAAAGCGATCCGGTGTCCGCTCCGAAACGGAAAATCTTCGAAAGGAAGGCGAGCACGCCGCCTTTCACCAGCACCAGCACGGCCACCATCGCGGCGATTTCCAACGGGTGCGCGTGCAACAGGCGGAGATCCATCGCGGCGCCGATGCTCACGAAGAACAAGCCTAACAAAAACCCCTTGAACGGCTCCAGATCCCCTTCCAGCTCGTGGCGGTAGGGGCTGCCCGCGAGCACCACGCCGCCCACGAAAGCCCCGAGCGCGGGTGACAGGCCGACCTTCGTCATCAGCACCGCGATGGCCACCACCAGCAGCAGGGCGGCAGCCGTGAACATCTCGCGCAGCCCGGATCTCGCGATGACGCCGAACATCCGCGGCACCAGCCAGCGGCCGAGGAACACGACCCCGGAAACCGCGGTCACCACGGTCAACGCGCGGAGCCAGCCGGGTTGCGAAGAGAGCCCGCCATGGCCCGCGGCATCACCGCCGGAACCTAACAGCGGCAACAGCGCGAGCATCGGAATCACCGCGATGTCTTGAAACAACAAGGTAGCGAAGGCGTGCCTCCCGCCTGGCGTGCCGTGCAGCGACTTCTCGCGCAGACTTTGCAAAACGATGGCCGTGGAACTCAGCGAAAGGATGAAACCCGCCGCCAGCGAGGCCTGCCAGGACGCGCCCCACAGGAGGGCCGCTCCGGCAAGGGCAAGCCCGGTCACCAGCACCTGCAAGCCGCCAAGACCTAACAGCGAACCACGCATCCGCCACAAGGCGGGCAACCGGAGTTCCAGCCCGATCATGAACAACATCATCACCACGCCGAACTCCGCCACATGCATCAAGCCGCCGGATTTCCCGGAATCGCCCACCAGATCCAGCGCGAAAGGGCCGATCACCACGCCCGCCGCGAGGTAACCGAGCACCGAGCCGAGGCCGAGGCGCTTGGCGATCGGCACGGAAACCACCGCGGCGGTCAGATAGACGAGCGCGGATTCAAAGAAGGCGGCGGGATTGTCCATCAGGCTTCCGGTTCGGGGTTTCCATCACGCAGGGCTTCGAGCCATTTCCGGTAGGCATGGATAAACGGTTCGATGTCGCCGCTTTCCTTCAGATCCGCCGTGCCGTGGACGACGAAGGGATTCCGCCAATCCATTCCGCAAAGCCGCGCGCTTTGTTCGAAGGGCAGGAGAAACTCGCGCACCGAGTGGTGGTTTTTTCCCTCGCCGCAATAGGCGTCCTTGCTGCCACCGGTGGTGACGGCTTGGGCGAAAATCCTGTCCTGCAGAGCTGTTCCTCCCGTGCCATAGGCCCAGCCGTGTTCCAGCACGAGGTCCATCCATTCCTTCACCAGCGACGGCGCGCTGTACCAATACATGGGATGTTGAAGCACCAGCGCGTCGTGCGTTTCCAGCAAGCGCTGCTCTTCCCGGACGTCGATGAGGAAATCCGGATAGATTTCATACAAATGACGCACCGTGACGCCCTCGACACGCTCCGCCTCCGCGACGAGCCGCCGGTTCACCCGCGACTTATGAGGCGCGGGATGGGCGAAGAGCAGCAGGATGCGGCGGATCGGATCGGACACTCGCGGCATGTTTCGGCACGGCGGTCCCGAGGTCAATCTCGCGATCGTTCAGGGCGCAGGATTGCGGTCCGCCTGGATCTTGAGATGAAGCTGGATGTGGTCGTTCACGACGTGTTTGCCGAGGAAGCGGAAGAAACGGCTGGAACCGTAAATGCTGCCGAACTCGGTGCGGTCGATCTCAATCTGCGCCTGGCCGGTGATGCGAGATCCATCCGCCGCGGCGATGACGGCGGGAAATTCCAGCGGCCGGGTCACTCCACGCAATGTGAGCGATCCCTTGAGCATGAAATTCGGAGTTCCCTCGGTGGCCCCCGGAATGGCTTCAGCAGAGTCCACCACGAAGAGCGCTTTCGGATGGAGCGAAGTCAGGAAAAAGTCCGCATCCTGCAAATGCCGGATGAGCATCTCATTCCACGTTTGGTCCGTTAGATCCTCGCAGGCGATGGAAGTCATGTCGATTTCGAAGCGGGCGGAGCGGAGGACGCCGTTGGAAGCCGTGATTTCGCCGGAGCGAAGTTTGACCGTGCCGCTGTGGTGGTTGAAAAGGTTGCGGCCGGTCCAGCGGATGATGCTGTCCGTGGTGCTGACTTGATAGAAACCATCGATCACCGGCGCTTCGGGAATATTCCCGTGTCCCTTCACCGGATAACCTGCGTTGCGCCATGCGGTGATGCCGCCGTCCAGCTCCATGACGTTCGAATAACCCGCAGCCTTGAGTTTTTCCGCGGCGGCGCGTGAGTCGTTCGAGCCGTCACCCGCGCCGTATAGCACGATCATGGAGTTTGTTTCCGGGACGAGTTCCTTCACTCGGCCGAGAAACGCGGTTTCATAGACGCAGATCCCGCAGGAACCGGGAATGTGGCAGGCCTCGTGGATTTCCTCGGGCAGCACATGGATCAGGTGATGCGGCTGTCCGGAAACGAGCAAGGAATTCAAGGCATCGGCGTTCATGGCATCTCGCATCAAAGCGTGAAACTGGATGGGTGCAAATGGATTTCAATTCAACCGACCGTCGGGTTCCGCTTCCGGAAAACCAATGATACTCCGGCCAGTCCGAGCGAAGCGGCGGCGGCTCCCGCCACGAAATCCACACCCGGGACGAAACGTTTCACCGTTTCCGGGTATTTGATCTCGGTGATCTCGTCGTATTTCCAAACTTGGACGGAGGTTTTGGTCCAGCCCTTGTTAGAACCTGCCTTCCACCACCAACCGAGGGCGGTGACTAGCAGGATGACGGAGAGGATGCGGAGCAGGGTGCGCATGGATGTTGGAGTGGGTGAATCGGAGCGCGGAGTTGATTCGTGCGGAATCAATTCCGCGCTCCAATGGATGGATCACTTCTCCGGTGCGGAACCGGCGATGGAGAGGGAGACTTCGATCTCATCGGAGACCTTGTCTTCCGGGGCCTTCGGATTGATGCCGAAGTCGGAGCGTTTGAGGGTGAAGTTGGTGCGCAGCACGGCGAGGTCGCCCTTCATCTTGCCGGCGGTGCGGTCGGCGAGCTTGCCCGGAAGCAGCGTGACGGTGGCAGGAACGGTGATTTCCTTCTCCACGCCCTTGAGGGAGAAGGTACCGACGACGCTGGCACTGGCCTTGCCGTCCGCCATCTTGTAATCCTTGAGCGATTTCACCTTGAAGGTGATTTCCTTGTTCTTCTCCGCGTCCAGCCAGTCCGCGCCGAGCATGTGCTGTTTCATCATCGGGTTCTCGACGTGAAGGGACTTGGTCTCGACGGTGATCGTTCCACTGGTGGCTTCCGGTTTCGCGGGGTCCACGGTGAGGGTTCCGCTGATGCCATTGGCCACTCCGCTGATGGCTTCAAGTGGCGCGTCGAGTGTGAACTTGGCGTGGTTCACGCCCTTCGGGTCCTTGAAGTCAAAGGTCTGCGGGGCGGCATCGGCGGCGATGATGCCGAGTGCGGAAACGATGGGGAAGATGGTGGTTTTCATGAGGTTGGAGTATGGTTTGATGTGAGCTTGGATCGATTGGAGTGGATCGCGGGGATTTCAAATGAAATTGCTCCGCATGTTTTGGGATCAGGCGAGGTCGAAGAGCAGGGCTTCCGCGTCCTCGGCGGCGGTGACGGTGAAGGTGCCGGCGGATTCGGTGCTGAGCCCGTCGCCGGGAAGCATGGTGGTTCCGACGGCGTCCACCCTGCCCTTGATGAGCTGGAGCCAGAGGCCGCGGCCTTCGGCGAGTTCGTGGCTAACGGTTTCACCGGCCTTGAGGCGGACCCGATAGATGTGGGCGTCCTGATGGATGGTGGCGGAGTTTTCGCGACCATCCGGCGAAATGACGAGCACTTTGGAGGCGGATTCGGATTCCGGAGTAGGATGCCACTCGGTGTAGGACGGCTTGAGCCCCTGCGTGTGCGGTTTGATCCAGATCTGGAGCAGGTGCAGCGGTTCGTCGCGCAGCGGATTGAACTCGGAGTGGGTGACGCCCGAGCCGGCGCTCATGAGCTGGATCTGACCGGGCAGCAGCTCGCGGCCGTTGCCCATGCTGTCCTTGTGCGCGATGGCCCCGGAGACGACGTAGCTGAAGATCTCCATGTCGCGGTGCGGATGGGTTGGGAAACCCGCGCCGGATGCGACCTTGTCATCGTTGATCACACGGAGGCTGCGGAATCCCATGTGATCCGGATCGTAGTAGTCGGCGAAACTGAAGGTGTGCCAGGTGTCGAGCCAGCCGTGGAAGGCGTGCCCGCGGTCGGAGGCTTTGCGTAGGGTCGTTTTCATGACGACGCGAGGATTCCATGGAATCGAAAATCCGGCCAATGCCGCTTGCGTCCGAAGTTGATGCCCTCAGGTTATGAAGGCCGATCAACGTGCGCGGGTGATTTCAAGGGTTTTGGCCACCATATTTCCGGAGCTATCCTTTGCCACGAGGCGGATTGTGTAGGTGCCTGGTTTCGCGGTGGGAATCTTGAAGGAAAACCCGCGGGATTCCGTGCCGTTCTTGAGGCGAACTTCCTTCTCAGCGGAGAATTTCCCGCTGGCGTTCTGAATCTGATAGATCAGCGACGCGGCTTCGAGATTGTCGAAAACGAGTCCCTTGATCACCGTGGAATTCGAATTCGATTTCCCATCGGCGGGACTTGTGATCGCGATGTTAGGTTTCTCCGTGTCAGGAGAAACCTTCGCGGGTTTGGTGAATTCCTCGCTGCTGGTTTCCGCTCCCACCTTGTTGAAGACGCGGCAGCGGTAGGTGGCCGTTTTGGTCACGTTTGAAACCGTCAACAGGGACTGTGTGGCGCCCTGTACGTTTTTCCAAACCGTTCCGGACTTGATCTGCCATTGGTATTTGAGCGCATCGCCCTGCGCGAAGACCTGCAGGTTCACGGAGCCCTTCTTGCGGGCGGTCTGGTCCTTCGGATGGCCGGTGATGGATACAGCCGCCGGTTTCACGATGATGGTGAATGTCTTGACGGATGTCCCCTGGCCTCCCTCCGCGACGATGATCTGCTGATGGGTTCCGTATGCCAGGTTCGATCCGCTGACGGTCGGCTGATAGACCGAACCGACAAGGGAACCACCGGCGATGATCGGTGAATCGGGATCCAATCCATAACAGCGGAACAGCGGGTGATTGGTTGTCAGTGGAACGCTGAACGACCGGTTCACGGATTCCACGGTGATGGTGGTGGAGTTGGTGATGTTCAGCGAATCGACATTCGCGTTCGCCGGATTCGAGAAGGCGAGAATGACGGCCTGATAGTCGGTTTCACCTTCACCTGAGACGCCGAAACGCCTGCGGAGTGCGGGGACCACCAATTGATCGTTTCTCAAAATGGCGCCGGCGCCCTTTGGAATCACGGTTTCGGACGGTGAGGTGGTGGAGACCGAGGAATCGAGCAACGACGTGTCGTCAATCAAGCGGATCTGCTGGAGGTCTCCATCGTTGGCGAATGTGGACAGGAAGGGGATGGATGATTTCAGGGTGTTCCCGAAATCCGGATCATAGTCCGAATAGCTGCCGATGATGTGCGTTTCACCATCCGGCGCGACGAGCAGTGAATCCAGGGTGCCGGTTGCCCGGTATCTCTGGAGCGTGGAGCTGTATCCGGGAGAGGATCGCTTCCAAATCAGAGTGCCCGCGTCATTGAAGCGGGCGACGTGCCAGGCGGCGGGCAAACTCTCGTTGTGGCCCGCGATGGTGATCTCGCCCGTGGTTCTAACAGCAAATCGTGCCGAGGTTCCTTCGCCGGCTTCCGCGGTCCAGAGGTTGGTGAATCCGGGGGCCGGCGCGGAAGTGTATTGGTAACGGATCACCTGCGCGGTGGTTTGCCCGCTCACCGGATCCACGTCGTCTCCGATGACGAAGACCTCGCCGTTTCCAGAGGCGCAGATGGTTCTTGGAATGAAACTGTCCGATTTGAAGAACTGGATTTTTCCCTCCAGCGGCTGGAAACTCTTGTCGTATGCCCGGACCACCCAGCGGTCGTCCACCACGCCGGATGGAGGGGTTCCGTCCTGGGCGACATGCGCGGTGGGATCGCTTTCCCTGAACAATCCGAACACCTTGTCGTTCGCATCGCGTGCGAGTGCGACGGGAGTCGAGCAGACGTATGGCGCGTTGTTGAGCCAGCCCGGCAGGGGAATCACGGAGGTGGCGACACGGTATGCGGTGGCGACACCTCCGTATTGATGGATGCGCCGGACTCCCGGGCCGATGTCGTCCGCAGTCACGAAAGTCGTCCGGCGGTGGGATTGCTGGGACAGCGTGTTGAGTTGTGGAAGGTTGGCATCGTTGACGGCTTCCACCACGAACAGTTGGTCCTCGGCGGCGGAAAGCTCGAAGAATCGGATGTCATCCACGGCAAGGGTTTCCTTGCCGTCCGAGAGGTTTGGAACCGTTTGTTCCCTCCACATCACATCACCGTTCGGGGCGAACTTCGTCACCAGCACGCTTTCGCGGAAGCCGTTGGAGGTGATCGCCACGTAGAGATTGCCGACGGTGTCCGTCTTCATCGCGCGCACCCGCGCTTGGAACGGCGATTCCGCGAAGGCACTGTCCCGCTCGTCGATTTCGGTGGAGACCTCGCCATCGTTGTCCACGAACTGATAGGTGGCGAGGATGTTCGATCCCGGCGGAATCTGGCCGTTTTTTCCGGGTTGATAGAAACGGGGCGGGCTCTGTTCCGGGCCGCTGAGCCAGTATTCCACATAGATGATCGTGTGCCGCACCGGCGGACTCGGATCCTCGACGGTTGGCGCGGTGATGTATTGCTGGCTGGAAACCTGGTTTGCGAAGTAGTTTCTCTGCCACTGCACCTCCCACTGGCCGCTGTTCGCCGAGTAGGTGTATTTGGTCACGGCGGAACCTTGCGCGACGTAGAGATTCCCCGATCCATCCTTGGTGAGAATCGCTCCCTCGGACACCTGAAACGGCTCGGATTCGCCCTCGATCCAAATGCCGGCGGTCACATTGGAGGCCGGGACCGCGCCCTCGTCGAAGAAACGCGGAGGACCCTGTGCGAAGAGTTGGGATCCGGTAATCAGTCCGGCAATGAGAAGCCGGAACTTGGAATAGCGGGAGGGGAGTTTTCTCATGGGGTGTGGTATGCGCGTGAATCTAGCCGAATTTCCCGGGTGCAGGGCAAGAATTTGATCATGCCACGTAATCGAGATCCGCGCCACACGTGATCACGTGAAATTGGAACTGCCGGGAAGCCCCGGATCCATCTTGCATCGGAAGATTGACCGGATGATGGTGCAGCCATGGAATTCCACCAACTCCGGTATTTCGTCGCCGCGGCGGAGGAGCTGAGCATGTCCCGCGCGGCGGAGCGGGTGCATGTCTCGCAACCGGCGCTGAGCCGGCAGATCGCTTTGTTGGAGGACGAGATCGGCGTGCTCTTGTTCGATCGCGTGAAGAAACGCATCCATCTCACCGAGGCCGGGCGCTTCTTTCTCGGCAAGGCGAGGCAATTGCTTTGCGACGCGGAGTCCGGCATCCAGCGGACCCGCGAGGAGTTCGGCGGAGTGCGGCGCACGCTGCGGCTCGGATTCATCGGTCCGTTCCTGGATGATCTCGTCACGCCTGCTGTTAGAGAATTCCAGCAACGCCATGCGAAGTCCAAGGTGAGCCTGCTCGACCTGCCGCCCAGCGCGCAGATCGAGCGCTTGCGGAAGCACGAGCTGGATGTGGCGATCCTCGGCAACATCGAGGATCATGAGCGCGAGGAGTTTTCCATCCAACGGATCTCCAAACACAAGATGGCCGTGGTGTTGCCGGAGGACCACAAGCTGGCCGCACGCAAATCCATCAAGCTCGCAGAGTTGAAAAACGACGAGTGGGTTTCCCTCTCGGACACGTTTTTCCCGGGGCGGCGCGATTTTCTAACAAGCGTCTGCCAGCAAGCCGGTTTCCAGCCGCGGATCAGCGCGGAGCTGGACTCGCTGCCTCTCATGCTGGCGGCCGTGGCCACCGGCGGAGGCGTGGGCATCATCCCGGCACACGCGCGGAAGCTCCCGCACGCCGGATGCGTGTTCGTGGAGTTCACCAAGCCCTCGGTGACGACCCAGCTTCTGTTAGTCCTGACAAAACAAACTCCCACGCCGGAATTGGCGGGTCTGGTCACCTTGCTGGCTGAACGCGCGGCGGAACTGGCGGACGCGTGAGCTACGCGCACTTCGGACACACGCCGAAGAACTCCAGCTCGTGATAGAGATTCCGGAATCCGGTCTTTTCGCGGATTTCGTCCTCCAAGTGATGCACCGGACAGGGTGCCTGAATCGCTTCGATGCTCCCGCAGCTGGTGCAAATCAGGTAGTCGCTGTGTTTTCCGGGGACGAGCAGCGTGAAATAGGCGGCGCGCTCGTGCAGTCCGAGCCTTCTCACCACGCCGTGCCCGGCGAGGCGTTGTAAAAGGCGGAACACCGTGGCCTTGTCGCATTGATCGGCGAGTCGCTTCGAAGCGGCGAGCTCCGACAAGGTCATCGGTCGCTCGCTCTCCAACAAAGTGGTGATGAGTTCCTCAAGCGCCTTGGTGCGGCGGAGACCCGCTCCCCGGAGGCGATCGATGATTTCTTGGACGACGGTGTTCATGACGAACGGAGGCTAAGACCGGACCAAAGGCAAAACAAGCCCGAGTCCACGTGGCATGGATGCCGATGAAACCACGCTCCATCGGCGGTTCCGCGGCACAATCCGGATTATTTCAAACGCTGCCGGAGCGACTCCGCCACATCCGCCTGGCCATTCTCGACAAATGCGCGGATAGCTCCGTTCAAGGCCGGAGCGAGCAAAGCCGAATCGGGCGAGTTCAGGAGCCATTCCCGGGTGGCGTCCGGGTTGGCATTGGCCCATTGCTCGAATTTCAGGCTCACCTGCTCCGCCGGCCACTTGGATGCGACGGAGTTCAGAAACCCGGTCGTCCCTTCTGTATTCGCAGTGGCCCGGGACACGAGGTTTCCGAAATTCTTGAACTCCTCCAAGCCCACCCACGAAGCACCGGCGATCTGGCTGAACGCGGTGGACGCCTGATCATACGAAAGTTGGTTGAGTTGGAATTGAATGGCGCGCCAACCTTCCCTCGTCGCCAGGGAGATTTCGCCGTGGTCATCGGGAAGTTGGGCGAGCCACCTCGACGCCTGCACCGCATCCTGGCAGAACAACTGCTGCCACGCGCCTCCGCTGATGCATCGGGCCAGTTCTCTAACCGGCATTTTTTCCGACAACATCCACTGGGTGGCCGAGGTCGGATCGATGCGGAACCAACCATCCAGCAACGCGTATCTGCCGTCCATCGAGGCGGAGATTTCCGGGTTCTGTTTCATCCATTCCACCGCCGCCCTTGGATCGGTCTGCCCCCAACCGCGGGCGATTTCCTGGAAATCATGTGCCGGCAACCGGAAGGGCTTCTCGGCCATGAGAAAATCCAGCGCTCCTGGCGCGTCGATCTCGCCCCAGCGTTTGGCGAAGGCACCGTATTCCGGGCCATAGCCTTTGCCGGACTGGTGGATCTCCAAAAACTGCTGGTGAATCGCCGCCGCATCTTCCGGACGCATCAACTCGATGAGGAGATTGAAATCACGCGCGCGCCGTTGCGGGTCCGGACTGGCGAGCGCCAGTTTGCAGGCATGGAGCAGTTTCGGATTCG
>DAISZP010000027.1:0-20597 GCA_036824745.1 Luteolibacter sp. | reverse complement strand
CGGAGTTCTTCCAACAATGCGATGCCCGCCTGGTTGATGTGGGGCTCGGTGCCGAGGAAAAACACGGCTGCATGAATGGGCTCCTCGCGGCGGTCCATCAGTTCGAAGAAACGCTCTCGGACATGATCGGTATTGAAGTAAAGCAGGGACCCGGCGCAGCGGAAGATGAACACGCCGGGGACGCGCTGGTTCTCCGGGTGGCGGATCACATCCGCAAAATACTCCGAGCCGGGAACCCGCCCGAGTTCGGTGGTGTGCGGAGCCATGGCCCGCCGCAGGAGCAGGCCGAGCGAGAGGATCGCCCCGATCAGCACGCCCATCAGCAGGCCGGAGCCGAGCACGCCTAACAGGGCGGCCATCGCCACGCAGAACTCGCCCTTGCTGAAACGCCACGTTTGTTTCAGCGCGTCCAGCTTGAAGAGTCCGGTCACCGCGGCGAGCACGATGGCCGCGAGCACCGGCTGCGGCAGGTAGCGCAGCAGGTGGGTGAGGAACAACGCGACGAAGAGCATCAGCAGCGAGGCGATGAATCCTGATAGAGGCGTTTTCGCCCCGCTGGATTCGTTGACGAGCGATTGCGACATGCCGCCGCTGGTGGGGAATCCCTGGCCGAGCCCCGCCATGAGGTTGGCTCCCGCGAGCGCGAGGAATTCCTGGTCCGAATCGAGCCGGTAGTCGTGCTTGCGCGCGAACATGCGGCCGATCGCCGCGGTTTCCACCGCGCCTAACAGAAAGCAGGCCATGGCGAGTGGCAGCAAGAGATTGATGTCCGAGGTGTGAAGCCCGTGGAGCCCGAAGGCGGGAAGTCCCTGAGGCACCTCACCGAGCATTTTCACGCCGGCGATTTCGAGACCGGCGAATTTTCCGACGAGCAATCCGCCGATCACGACCACCAGCGCCCATGGCACGCGGGGGATGAACGCTTTTCCTAACAGCAAAAGCGCGAGCGCGATTCCGCCGGTGGCGAGCGAGGCGGGATTCGTTTCCCTCGCGTGATGGATGACCGCGCCGAGCCGCTCCCAGAAATCCCCGTGGGACCCATGGAAACCGCAGAGTTTCGGCAGCTGGGAAACCGTTAGATGCAGGGCGACACCGCATTTGAAACCGATGAGCACGGACTCCGAAATGAAGTTCACGATCGCTCCTGCGCGCAGCATCCGGGCGGTGAGCGCCATCGCGGCGACCAGCACGGCGGTGGTTGCCGCGAGCGAGGCGTGGCGCACCGGATCGCCATTCGAAAGCGGAGCCAGCGACGCACCGACGAGCAGCGAGATGGCCGAGGTGACGGTGACGCTCGTTTGCTTCGAACTGGTGAACAGCCAGAACACTAAGCCGGAGAACAAACACGCGTAGAGCCCGGCCGATGCGGGAAGCCCCGCCAGCGACGCGTCGCCGATCCCCGCGGGGATCAGATAGGCGGCGAGCGTGAGTCCGGCCACGAGGTCGCTTTTCAACCATGGCGCCTGATAGCCGCGCAGCCAGGAGAACGCGGGAACCAGGTCTGGGAAATGGTTGTTAGAAGCGTGCTCCGCCACGGTCATTCATGGTCCTTGCCTTCGGCCTCCAACTGGATGCGGGCTTCCTCGAGTTTCGCCATGCTTTCCTTGCTGACCTTCGGGTATTCGAGTCCGAGTCCCTGGATGGATGTCGTGATAATGTCCGCGACGAGGGCGCGGGCGACGTATTTCCGGTCCGCCGGGATGACGTGCCACGGCGCGCGTTTCGTGCTGGTGGCGCTGAGCGCGTCTTCGAAGGCCTTGCGGTATTCCTTCCAGTGTGCTCGTTCGGCGAGGTCCGCCTCGGAGAATTTCCAGTGTTTCTTCGGATTGGTGAGGCGTTCGAGGAAACGCCGCCGCTGCTCGTCCTTGGACAGGTGGAGGAAAAACTTGAGCACCAGTGTGCCGTTCCGCGCGAGGTGTTTCTCGAAGTTGTTGATGTCCTCGTAACGGCGTTCCCAGAACTTCTTGTCCGGCTTGGCGGGTGCGCCGGGCCCGAGCCACTCGGGATGCACCTTCACGACGAGCACGTCTTCGTAGTAGGAGCGGTTGAAGATGCCGATGCGGCCGCGCTCGGGCAGTGACTTCATGTAGCGCCAGAGGAAATTGTGATCGAGCTACTCGGCCGAGGGTTTCTTGAAACTGTAAACCTGGCAGCCCTGCGGATTCACGCCGGACATCACATGGTTGATCGTGCCGTCCTTGCCCGCCGCGTCCATCGCTTGGAAAATGAGCAGAACGGAGTGGGTGTCGCTGGCGTACAACAACTCCTGCGCCTCGCTCAGCTTGGTCCGGCTTTCTTCCATGATCTCCTTGGCGCGCTCCTTGATCGCGTCCTTGCCGAGTTCCTTGGCCTCGTCGGTGTCGGTCCAATCGGTGACATAGTCCTTGAGACTGACGTCGGTGCCGGGTTCGACAACGAACTGTTTGATGAGTTTGGGATCGATCATGGCGGTGGGGGCTTAGTTGGTTCCGCTGGCGGGGGCCTTGTTGTTTTCGATCCACTCCTCGCGGGCTTTCAGGTTTTCCTTGAGCCGTTCGAGATAGGCGCGGCCTTTGGCGAACTGGTCATAAGTGCGGAAAAGACGGGCCACATCCTCCCGCAGATCGCGGCGGGCATCTTCGATGAGATCCTCCATGTCATGCGCCTGGTCACGGCCGATCGCGGTCTGGCCGCTGCCGGAGGTGGTGTAGGTCACTTCACGGAGTTGGTTGTTGAGGTGATCCTTGTAAGCATCGATCTGGCCCAGCTCGCTGGTGTAAAGTTCCTTGGCGGATTCGCTGAGCTGGCGGTTCGCCAGAAGGTCCTCAAGCGAGCGGCGGCGTTGGTCGAGACGCTCGATCGATTCGCGCAGCGCCTTGGTGGTGTCGTCCCGCAGCTTGTTCGACTGGGTGGTGTCCCGCCGGTTCTGTTTCCATTCCTGGGAAATACGGCTGTCCTCGTAGTAATAGCCGTTCCAGTAGGAGCCGCCGGTGGATTCGTATTTGGCCACATCCGATTGGGTGGGAACGGACTTGGTGAGTTCCGCGATCTGGTCCACGCGCTTGATGATG
Organism: Luteolibacter sp.; assembly: GCA_036824745.1. Classification (GTDB taxonomy): domain Bacteria; phylum Verrucomicrobiota; class Verrucomicrobiia; order Verrucomicrobiales; family Akkermansiaceae; genus Luteolibacter. The sequence continues at coordinate 17,547 of DAISZP010000027.1, read as the reverse complement.
CGGGTGTCGAACTTCTGGAGATCGCCGAGCGCGGACGCGTCACCCCGGCGGACCTGTTCACGGACTTCCTTGCGTTTGTTGACGTAGATCTGGATGCCTTTCTTGAGACCCTCGATGGTTTCCTTCTTGAGCTGGGTGACGTTGTTCTTGGACTCCTGTGAATCCTTCAGTCCGGCGAGCATTTTGACGAGTTCGTCCACGCGCTTTTCGATGCGGGCGTCGAGCTCGACGATGTCTTTTCCCCACTCGGCGAGGCGTTCCTCGCGCTGCGCGATGTGGGTTTCCAGATTGGCGACCGAGGCTTCGCGCTCCTCGAAGCTCATCGTGTTCGATTCCGTCTTTTGATCCTCCGCTCCAGCCAGGTTCAGGCAAACAAGAACAGACATCCCTCCCAATACAAGTTTCCTAGTCATAAGTCGGGTATGAAACCAGCCAGGATTGATGACAAGCTTGGAATTGGATTGCCGTGGTTCCTGATTTGTAATCGGCCGGATTGCTCAAATTCCGTACTTGCATCGGGATGGGCGGGGTGGGATCGTGCAAATGAGTGAAAAAACCTCATCCATAGCCATGAAAGAACTCATTGATGCTTGGAAACATGTGGACCGCAACAAGGTCGCGATGGCGATGAGCGTGCTTCCCGGTCTGGGGCACCTCTACAAACACCACTACCTCGCCGGGTTCGGCATGCTGACGATCGGCAACGTGCTGGTGCTCTTCGTTTCGCTGCTGCTGGGAATGGCCACCCTCGGATTCTCCGTGATCGTGGTTCCGGCCGCGTGGATCGCCGGAATCGCCTTGTCGGCCTATTATGCCTCGGACGAGCACGGCCACCATCCGTGGCTGCACGTCTGGGAATACCACTGGGCGGAATTTTTCCACCGCCGGAAGAAATCCTGATCCGGGAAACGCCGCAAGGCCGGAAGCGGACTACATTTTCTCGAAAACCAAAGCGGTTCTCGAAGGGCTGTAGATTTTCATCAAGCCGTCCGCATGCACCGGATAGTGGAACGAGTGATCCACCCGTCCGTGACCGCCGAAGTCGATGTGGTCCGAGTCCAGCGAGAGTTGGCGCGTTTCGAAACCATCCGCGCGGACGGGGTATCCGAAGATCGAATCGCCGATGGATAGATTGAACACGAAAATGAGGTTCGCGCGCTCGGCGACGAGGATCTTGGGGCCGTGATCGATGTGCACGCAGCGGGCGGGCGGGGAGTCTAACAATCCGGTGCGGGAGGCGAGTTCCATCAGCTCGCGGTCGAAGTCCGCCAGCCACTGGTATTTGAGCTCCGGGTTGTCCAACAACGACCATTGCCGGCGGCAGTAGTGGAATGACCAGCCGTTGCCTTCCCGCGGGAAATCCAGCCATTCCGGATGTCCGAACTCGTTGCCCATGAAGTTGAGCCAGGCCTCGCCGCCGAGCACCATGGTGATCATGCGGATCATCTTGTGCAGCGCCATGCCGCGGTCGATGACCGGATGCGGATCATCCTTCGCCATGTGCCAGTACATTTCCTGATCCATCAGCCAGAAGGCGAGAGTCTTGTCACCGACGAGCGCCTGGTCATGGCTCTCCGCGTAACTGACGGTTTTCTCGCCGTATCGGCGGTTGGAGAGCGTGCCCCACAACTCGTCGAGATTCCAATCCTCGTCGCGGCTGTGTTTCAGCAGCTTGATCCAGTAGTCAGGGATCCCCATCGCGAGCCGGTGCGTGAAACCGACGCCGCCTTCCTCGATCGGCCGGCAAAGGCCGGGCATGCCGGACATGTCCTCGGCGATGGCGATGGCTCCGGGTTTGAGATCGTGGATGAGCTTCGCCGCGAGCTGCAGATAGAGGATGGCGTCCTCATCGGCGTCCATGCCGAAGTAGTCGTCGTAGGAGCCGAAGGACTTGTTGCCGTGCGAGTGATAGAGCATGGACGTCACGCCATCGAAGCGGAAGCCGTCGAAACGGAATTCCTCCAGCCAGTAGCGGACGTTTGATAGAAGGAACTGCCGCACCTCCGGCCTTCCGTAGTCGAAACACTTGGAATCCCATGTGGGATGGTCGCCTTTCCCGCCGCTGTGGAAATACTGGTGTCCGGAACCGTCGAAGTCGTTCAGGCCCTCGGCGATGTTTTTCACCGCGTGGGAATGCACGATGTCTAACAAAACCGCGATGCCCATGCCGTGCGCGGTGTCGATCAGGTATTTCAAATCCTCCGGCGTGCCGAAACGCGAGCACGGCGCGAAGAACGAGGAAACATGATAGCCGAACGATCCATAATACGGATGCTCCTGCACCGCCATCATCTGGATCGTGTTGTATCCGGCTTTGCGAACCCTCGGCAGCACATCGTCGGCGAATTCCCGATAGGTGTGAACCCGCGGTTCCTCGCCGCCCATGCCGACGTGGCATTCGTAAATGAGCGGAGTGCGGATCGATGACGGATCGAATTCGTGTTTCCAGTCATGTGGCACCGGCGGATTCCAGATCTGGCCGCAGTAGTCGTGCGTCACCGGATCTTGCACCGCGCGGCGGATGCAGGCCGGAATGCGGTCCCTCCGCGATCCGTCCGCGCCGACGACATGAAGTTTCACCTTTTGTCCGTGGGCTAGCGTGTCCGCCGGAAGCTTGAGCTGCCAGACCCCGGTGGGCAGCAGCTCCATCGGATGCGCCTCGCGGTTCCATCCGTTGAAATCCCCGATCAGGGAAACCGCCCGGGCGAGGGGGGCCCACTCGCGGATGATCCACTCGTTGGAAAGCGCGTGGAAATGAATGCCGACATGCTTGTGACCCGTCGCGTAGGCCTTGAGCTTGTTGGCGTGGTGCTCGATGGCCGAAAGCTCCTCGTTGAACCTCCGCATCCGCCGCTCGATCGCACCTTGATGAGGCTCCAGCCAGGGATCATCCACCACCAGTTTCGGTTTCTCCGTCATTGGTGGATAAATTGAGCATCCCAGCGACTGACGAAAAGCCAAATCCGTTTCAGGGAACGGAAGTGTTCGTCATTTTCGCGCGGCAGGAATCTCCTTCGCCTTTTCGTTCAGATAGGCATCCAACGGTGCGCCCGGGATGGCTTTCAATCCCGCCACCACCGCCTTCGCGTTGAACATCGCCCCATCGGCATTCGTGTGAGTGCCCTTGTCGGCGAAGTAGGATTCCACGGTGGCCTTTGGCAGAGCGGCGTATTGCTTTCCGATGATGGCCGCGAGATCGAGAAACGCGGCGCGTTCGGCTTTCGCGATTTGTTCCACCCAGCCACGGTGGTCCTTCCAGTCCTGCGCGAACTTTCCGGATCGGTCGAATTTCATGTGCGGCACCGGCGAGCAGAGAATGACCTTCGCCTTCTTGTCCCGCGCTCCGGCGGCCATTTGTTTGAGATACCAACCGAAGCTGTGCACTTCCTCCACGCTGCCGTCCGGCTTGGTCACCTTCTCGGTCTCGTTGCCGATGCCCTTGATCGATCCGCGGAACTTGCCCCGCTCGTCCAGCGGACCCACGTCGTTATGGCCGAACTGGATGAGGACGAAATCCCCGGGCTTGAGCGCGTCTTCGATTTCCTTCCACCGGCCTTCGGTGAAAAACGTGCGCGAAGAGCGGCCGCCGATGGCGCGGTTGACCACGTTGATCTTCTTCGGATCGAAAAACGTCCCCAGATCCTGGCCCCAGCCGCGCATCGGGTTGTTGGACTTCACCGTGGAGTCTCCGGCGATCCAGAGCGTGGGAAGATCGGCCTTGGCGGCTTTTTCGCGCTGGACGCCCCGGTCATCCACCACCGGGCGCTCATCCTCGGCGAAAACCGGCGATACGAGGCTGGCGAGAATCAAGGCGAAGCATCTCCGGCGGGAAAACTGGTGGCTTTTCATCGATGCCGCATCAATGGCCGCCGATTGCATGTCCGTCCATCCCATGTTCGGGTGACAGTGGTGAATTCCGGGCTTGGAACCGCGCCACTGGCCCCTAGTTTTCCCGCATGCCGGCCCTTGCCTTCGATCTGCTCATCATCGGGATCTACTTTGCGATCATCATCGGGATCGGCGTGCATTTCAGCCGGAGGAACAAGGATGTGTCGGAATTCGCGTTGGGCGGGCGTTCCATCCCGTGGTGGGCGGTGCTCGCCTCGATCCTCGCATCGGAAATCAGCGCGGGCACGTTTTTCGGCACGCCGGGCGAGGGCTTCCGGCTGAGAAACTACACCTACGCGCAGTTGATGGTCGGCTACCTGTTGGCGCGGCTGATTGTCAGCGCCGTGTTCATCCCCGCTTATTACAAGCACAACGTGGTGAGCATCTACGAGTTTCTGGAAACCCGCTTCGGCCCGCGCACGCGCAGCATCGCAAGCATGGTTTTCCTGTTTACCCGCTCGCTGGCCAGCGGTTCGCGGCTGTGGGTGCCCACGCTGCTGCTGCTGGTGATCTGGGACAAGCTGAACCCGGAACATCCGCTCACCAACTGGGAACAGTTTTGGTTCACCGGCGCGGCGCTGGTGCTGATCAGCCTTCTAACGGCCGCCTACACCGCGGTGGGCGGCATCAAGGCGGTGATCTGGACGGATGTGCTGCAGATCGCCGTGCTCTTCGGCGCGCTGGGTTTCTCCGTGTGGTATTTGTTAGGCCACATCCCCGGCGGATGGGAAGGCGCGAAGACCCACCTCACGGATGCCCATGACCTCAAACTCTGGCAATGGCAGGGCGATAGTCCGGTCGACACCGCCTGGGGGAAAATCAAGAGCGTGCTGGAAACCGAATACACCGTCTGGGCCGCGGTGTTCGGCTCCTTGTTCGTGACGCTGGCCACCCACGGCACGGACCAGGACATGGTGCAGCGCATGCTCACCGCGAAGAACAAGAGCCAGAGCGCCCTCGCCACCATTCTATCAGGCATCGCCGATATCCCTGTGACCTACGCCGTGCTCACCATCGGCATCCTTCTATCCGTTTACTACGGCCATGTGGTGAACGATCCCTCGCTGCCGATGGCTGCGGGCAAGCCGGACAGCACGCGGATCTTTCCCTACTTCGTCGTGGATGTGATGCCCGGCGGCCTGCGCGGCCTTGTCATCGCCGGCGTGCTCGCCACCACCATGGGTTCGCTCGGCACCGCGATGAATTCACTCGCGACAAGCTACAGCCGCGATTTCCATTTCCGCTGGTTCAAGACTCCGGACGATGACGCGAAGCGCGTGAAAATCATCAAGCTCTCCACCGTCGGCTTCACCTTGATCCTGATCCTCGTGGGGCTGGCCACCGCATTCGTCAAAGCCCACCATCCGGATCTCAGCATCATCGGCATCATCCTCGGCAGCTTCGGCTACACTTACGGCGCTTTGTTAGGGGTGTTCATCGTGGCGCTGTTCACCCGCAGCCGTGGCAGTGAAACCGGCAACATGATCGCCATGGCGGCGGGTGTGTTCGTCGTCGCCCTCCTCAGCAACCTGCCCAACCAGTTGTGGGGCATGATCGCTGGCGGGAAGCTCTATGAAAACCCCGCATGGCTGCCGATCATCGAGTTTCCCTGGCGGATTCTGGCAGGTACGCTGGTCACCGTAGCAGTGGCGCTCTGCTTCAAAACCGCGGCGCGCGCTTCGGATGCCGCGCGGTGAGGAAATCCGATGACGGATTTCAAGCGGATGTTGGATGCGGCGGATTCCCGCTCTAGCAGAAGCTGGCCATGAGTGGCGGTTTCGTCACATCGCGAAGCGACTCGTTTTCAATCAGATGCATCGGTGAATGATTTCAGGTGCCGAAAATATTTTGGGATGCCGTATCAAATATCGGGTCAAGAATTTAAAAATTTTTGCCGTGGAACGCTTGTGGAATAGGGGGTCTGCCTGTTCGTTGTTAGAAGCTCTAAAAAAACTTTTCACAGAGCGTCTGAGGCCGGTCAATTTCTCCCCCGCGGCGCACCTCGCCACTCGGGGGAGTGACGAAGCCGCATCACCCAACAATTTTCAAGAACAGGACTGACAATGGATACGGCGGACGCTTTAGCGCAGAGGATGGATGAGGAGATGGCGGTGAACAATCCGCAACAAGGGGACTGGGATGGCGTGTGCGGATCGTTGCGTGAGATTGTCGGGGAAGACGCGTTTCAACGCTGGTTCCGCGCCGCCACATGGGCGGGTGCGGAGGATGGTGTCGCCACGGTCCGCGTGCCGGGCGAGATCCATCAGGTGTGGATCGAAACGAACTACCTCCCGGAGCTCACCGTGGCGGTGAACCGCAACTTCAGCGATGTGCGTGAAGTGCGCGTGGAGGTGGGTGGCGTTCCAACAGAAAATTTTTCCCATCACAACGGCCACTCGAACGGAGCGGCGAAACCGAATCACGCGCGCCATGGCAAGGCCGCCTCTCTGGAAGGCGAGGCGCTTGAGCGCCGCGTGAAAACCAGCGGTCTCAATCCGGCGAACACGTTCTCCAGTTTCGTCGTCGGAACTAACAGCCAGTTCGCGCACGCCGCCTGCGAGGCGGTGGCCAAGAAAACCGGCATCGGCTACAACCCGCTCTTCATCCACGGCGGCCCCGGCCTCGGCAAGACACACCTGATGCAGGCCATCGGTCAGGAGATCCTCCGCCGCCAGCCCGGTTCGCGCGTGATCTATCTGACCTGCGAGAAGTTCACCAACGAGTTCATCGATTCCGTGCGCCGCGGCGATCTGGAGAAGTTCCGCCGCCGCTACCGCAGCTCGGACGTGCTGCTCATCGACGACGTCCAGTTTCTAGCAGGCAAGGAGCGCTCGCAGGAGGAGTTCTTCCACACCTTCAACACGCTGTTGGACGGGCGGAACCAAGTGGTTCTCACCAGCGACAGGCCTGCCTGTGAGATCAAGAACGTGGAGCCGCGCCTCATCTCACGCTTCGAGTGCGGTCTCACCGTGGAGCTCCAGCCGCCGCAGATGGAAACCCGTCTCGCGATCCTGCGGAAAAAGTCCATCGACTGGAAGGTGCGCGTGGACGAATCGATCCTCGTGTTCCTCGCCGAGCGCATCCGCACCAACGTCCGCCGCCTCGAAGGCGCGCTCATGCGGGTGGCCACCTACGTTTCCCTCGCCGGCGAGTCCGTCTCCATCGACAAGGTGGAGCACCTGCTCCGCGACCTCATCCGTGAGGAGGCGAGCCGTCAGGTGAGCATCGATGCCATTCAGAAAGCCGTGGCCGAGCACTTCGACGTGCGCTTGGCGGACATGACGAGCCGCCGCCGCCCGGCGAGCATCGCGTTTCCCCGGCAGGTGGCCATGTATTTGAGCCGGAATCTCACCAAGGGCTCGCTGATGGAGATCGGCGAGGCCTTCGGTGGAAGGGATCATGGAACCGTCATCCACGCCTGCAAGAAGGTCGGCGAGCGGATCGATGACGAGCCGGGTCTCAAGGAAACGCTGGCCCGCCTGGAGTCCCAACTCCGGCGTTGATCCCCAGCCACTTGCGGGATTCTTCACGGAAGTTCACAGAAGGCTTGCCAAGGTGCATCGAAAGCGGAAACTCCTCCGCAACAATCACCCCGGTTCCCATCCATGAAGTTCCGTATTTCCAAGGAAGCGTTTCTCGACGGCCTGCAAAAGGTCCAGCACGTCGTGAGCTCCCGCACGACCCTGCCCATCCTTTCCAACGTCCTGCTCGTCGCCAAAGACGGCCGCCTCCAGTTCACCACGACCGATCTTGACGTGGGAATCACCGGCTCGGTGGAGGCCCAGATCGACAAGGAGGGAGCCACCACGCTGCCCGCCAAGCGCCTCGTCAGCATCGTCCGCGAGCTGCCCGCCAGCGAGGTCGAGGTTTCCGTGGATTCCAAAAACCACGCCTCCATCCGCAGCGGCCCGTCGTTCTTCAAGATCATCGGTTTGAGCGATTCCGAGTTCCCGCCGCTGCCGGATTTCGCGAACGCCAAGCAGTTCAAGATCCCTCAGAACGTCATGCGCGATGGTCTGCGCAAGACCTCCTACTCGATCTCCACCGACGAGACCCGCTACGTGCTCAACGGCATCTTCACCTCGTTCCGCGACGGCAAGATGACCCTCGTCGCCACCGACGGACGCCGCCTCGCCATGGTGGACGCCGATCTGGAATTCCCCGCCTCGCATGAAACGGATGTCATCATCCCGAGCAAGGCCGTGCAGGAGCTCCAGCGTCTGTTAGGCGACTCAGGGGACGTGATCGTCAAGCTCTCCGACAGCCAGATCTCCTTCACTATCGGTGACAGCCTGCTCTGCAGCAAACTCATCGAAGGCAACTATCCGAACTACCGCCAGGTCATCCCGGGCGACAGCAACGAGCGTGTGGTCATCGGCCGCGAGGCGTTGTTGGAAACCGTGCGCCGCGTCTCGCTGCTCTCTTCCGACAAGTCGAACTCGGTGAAACTCGTCTTCAGCGAGAACCGCATCGAAGTCACCGCCAACTCGCCGGACGTCGGTGAGGCGCAGGAATCGATGGACGTGATCTATCAGGGTCCACCGATGCAGATCGCCTTCAATCCGGAGTTCCTCCAGGCCCCGCTGCGCAACCTCGACACCAACGACGTCTATCTGGACCTCATTGACGAGATGAGCCCCGGCGTCCTGCGCATCGAAGGCACCTTCCTCTACGTCCTCATGCCGATGCGCGTGACGAACTGAGGAAACCCTCTAACGAATCCATTTCAAAAGCCCCCGCGCCGCAAGGTCCGGGGGCTTTTTGCCGGGAGCGCGGAATTCATTCCGCCCGGATCTATTTCCCCATCAAGCCCTTGAACCTCTCCAAGGCCGCATCCCATTCCCCGCGGTCCGTTGGCTGATAGATCCGGAAGTCAAACGAGCGCCGGATCAGCTCGCGGCCTTCATCCAGATCCTTCACGTGACCTGTCGCGATCATCTGCGTGATCACGTTTCCACACGAAGTGGCTTCCACCGGACCGGCGACGACTTCGATGCCGAGCGCGTTCGCGGTGGCTCGGCAAAGCGCCTCGTTCTGGATGCCGCCGCCACCGGCGTGGAGGCGGGTGAAATCCTTTCCGGTGAGGGATTTGATGCTCTCGAAAACGACGCGGTATTTCAGTGCGAGCGACTCGGTGGCCACGCGCAGGATGGCTCCCGGTGTTTGTGGCACGGGTTGGCCGGACTTTTCACACCAGGCTTGGATTTTCCCGGGCATGCCACCGGGGCTGGCGAACGAGGCATCATCCGGATCGACAAACGCGGTGAACGGTTCCGCCTCCTCGGCCATCGCGGCCATGCTGGCGAAGTCGTAGTTTTTCCCTTCGGCGTCCCACTGTCGCTTGCACTCCTGGATGAGCCAGAGGCCCGAGATGTTTTTCAGGAAACGCACGCTGTCGTTCACCCCGAGTTCGTTGCAGAAACCCAGCGCCAGCGCCGCGGGTGTGGTGACGGGATCGCGCGTTTCGATGCCCATGATCGACCACGTTCCCGACGATAGCCAGAGATTGCCATCGCCGCTCATCGGGATCCCCGCCACCGCGGCCGCCGTGTCATGGCTCGCGGATGCCACCACGGGGATGCCGCTCTTGCCGATCACCGCGGCCACTTCCTTGCGCACCGGCCCGAGCACCGTGCCCGGCGAAACGATTTCCCCGAATAGCTTGAGCGGAAGGCCGAGCGCTTCGATTACCTCCTTCGCCCAGCCGCGGGTTTTCGGATTCAGCAACTGCGAGGTGGACGCGATGGTCCGCTCCACCGCCATCCGGCCGGTGAACCAATAGGCTAACAGATCCGGGATGAACAACAGCCGCCCCGCCTCGAACAAGGCCGGACTTTGTTTCTCCGCCTCCGCCAGCAGGTGCAGCGAGCTGTTGTAGAAGTTCGTCTTGATGCCGGTGTGCGCGTAGATCTCCTCCTCGCTCATCAGCGAGTGCATCAGCTCCGCCATGCCCTCGTAGCGGGTGTCCCGGTATTGATGCGGCATTCCTAACAGGCCGCCGTCCGGCGCGATCAGCCCGTGGTCGCAGCCCCAGGTGTCGATACCGATGGAAACGATCGTGTCACCGTGTTTCTCCACGCCGCGGCGGATGCCTTCGAGGATTTCCCGATAGAGTCCGATGACGTTCCAGAACGATCCGCCCGGCAGATCCGTGCCGGGATTGTCGAAGCGGTGGAGCTCCTCAAGCTCGATCTTGTGCGAGTCCGCATGCGCGGCGATGACCCGGCCGCTGCCGGCCCCGAGATCCACGGAAATGAAGGTTTTTGTCAGCATGAAACAGGGAGTGCTGGTTTCCGCGCATCGTTTGACATCGCCGGGGCCAACGCAACCCCGAATGGGGCGGTGCTTGGGGCTTGCGGCGACCGGGCAATCTGATGGGATCGGCCTGAAATTTCCGTCATTCCGTCCCGTAACAGAAACCCGCCATGTCAGCCACATCACCTTCGACCACGATCCGTCTCAGTATCATGATGTTCCTCCAGTTCTTCATCTGGGGGGCGTTTTTCGTGCCGCTCGGAGGTTACCTCGGGAAAATCTTCGCCGGTCAGAACGTGGTCGGCCACATCTACTCGACCCACAATTGGGCGGGTGTGATCGCTCCGCTGTTTGTGGGATTGGTGGCGGACCGGTTTTTCAACGCGGAGCGCGTCAATGGCATCCTGCACCTGATCGGGGCGGCGCTTCTCTGGCAGTGTTCACTGATCACGGATAGTCCGGACAAGCTCTTCACCTGGCTGTTAGCTTACTTCCTTTGCTACATGCCGACATTGGCTTTGGTGAACACGATCACCTTCCAGAACGTGGCGAACTCCAATGACGAGTTTCCCAAAATCCGCCTCTGGGGCACGATCGGCTGGATCGTCGCCGGCCTTGTGGTGGCGGAGTCGCTTTTCGGCCTGATGCCGTTTCCGATCCTGCCGGGCATCGAGGATGCGGGCGCGACCGCTTTCCCGATGAAACTGGCGGCCGGTGCCAGCCTGATCTACGGCCTCTACAGTTTCACACTGCCCGCCACGCCGCCTAACGGAAAAGGCCAGCCGATCAGCATCGGCAAGATGCTTGGCCTCGACGCGCTCCAGCTTTTCAAGGATCCGGCCTTCGCTGTCTTCGCAATCTGTTCCTTCCTCGTCTGCATCCCGCTGGCCTTCTATTACGCGATGACCTATCCGTTTGTGGAACTCGCCGCATTCGGCAAGAAGTCCGCCTCGGTGATGGCGCTCGGCCAGGTGAGCGAGATCGTGTTCATGGCATTGGTGCCGTTCTTCTTCCGCAAGCTCGGCGTGAAGTGGATGCTGCTCGTCGGCATGCTCGCGTGGACGCTGCGCTACGCCGTCTTCGGCATGATGCCGTCCGCTCCCGCCATGCTGGTCTTCGGCATCGTGCTTCACGGCATCTGCTATGATTTCTTCTTCGTTACCGGCCAGCTCTACACCGACCGCAAGGCTCCCAAGGAAATCCGCGCGAGCGCGCAGGGACTCATCGGCTTGCTCACTTACGGTGCCGGCATGTTGGTCGGAAACAAGGTGCTCGACTGGTGGGCGGGAACTTCGAAACTCGTTTCAACCACCAAGGAAGGCTGGATGACGGGCGCGAAAACCTTCTGGCTCATGCCGGCAGGCATCGCGCTGGTGGTTGCCGTGATTTTCGCCCTGACCTTCCGCGATCACAGCGCGGACAACTCGGAAACCAACAAAGACTGACTTCGGATGGCAGGACGCATGGATTGGCTGAAACTCGGGTTGCCGCTGCTGGCGGTGACGTTCCACACAAGGGCTTCAGGCCAATCCGCGGATCTGCTGCCGGAGATGGTGGTTCTGGCCGAAAGGCGGAACGATCCGGATGAGGCGGATTCGGTGGCGGAGTGGACACATGAAGAAATTCAAAAAGAGTCGCCGCGCGCGATCGACGAGGTGCTCTCCCGCGAGCCGTCGTTTTCCCTCTACCGCCGGCAGACCTCGGTCTTCGGAAACCCGTCGGCTGCCGGAGTGAGCTTGCGCAACACCGGTGCCACCGCGGCATCGCGGACGCTGGTGTTGTTAGATGGCGTGCCGCAGAACGATCCCTTCGGCGGCTGGATTTACTGGGCGCGTTACGATGCGGCCGCGCTCGACTCGGTGCGCATCGTGCCGTCCTCGCAATCCGCCGTTTGGGGCAACCAAAGCCCGGCCGGGGTCGTCCAGATGAACAGCAACCCCGCGTTTGAAGACCGCCACATCCTCAGGCTCGGCGGCGGCAGCCAGGGCTCGGTGGGCGGATCCACCTACCATCAGATGACCAACGAGGAGAAGACGCGTTCGGTGGCCTTCTCGGCATTCGGTTTCCACACGGACGGGTTTTACGCGCTTTCGCCCTCGCAGCGCGGGACGGTTGATCGGAAGCTTGAAACGGATCTGTGGGGAGCGAATTTGAAAGGTGCTTGGCTCGCCGCGCCCGGTCTAACAGTCGAACCGTCGATTTCATGGTACACGGAGGACCGTTGCAATGGCACGAATCTAACGGAAAACTCGACCGACGCGCTCGATCTCTCGCTGCGCGTGACTTCGGATGAGGGCGATCATTCGTGGCAGGCGATCGGATGGTTTCAGGACCGCACGTTTGAATCGGTGTTCAGCTCGGTAAACGAGGACCGCACCGAGGAAGTCATGGCGCTCGATCAATACGACGTGCCCGGGCAGGGAGCGGGTGGTTCCTTCACGATGCGCTGGGACGGCGCGGACCGCTGGACGATCACCACGGGAACGGATTTCCGCTGGGTGACCGGCGAAACCAACGAGGATGCCGGTGTTTTCCGGACCCGCTCGGCCGGTGGCGATCAGGCCTTCGAAGGCGTCTTCGTATCCGGCGGATACAAGGTGGATGATCTGACGCGCCTGGATGGCAGCCTGCGCTTGGACGCCTGGCAGATCATGAACGGCCACCGCAAGGAGGTTTCTCTAGCGGACGGCTCCATTCTCCGCGACGATCACCCGGAAGACCGCGATGGATTGGAGCCTTCGGCATCGATCGAATTGAAGCACGATCTAGCCAGCTGCCTCGTCGGCCGCGTTTCCACCGGAACGGCCTTCCGATTGCCGACCCTCAACGAACTCTACCGCCCGTTTCGGGTTCGCAATGACGTGACGGAGGCGAATCCGGATCTCGATCCCGAACGGTTCTTCAGCGTTGAAGCCGGCCTCGATTGGAAACCCGCGGGGGATCTAACCGTCAGCGCCTCCATGTTTCACCACTGGATCAAGGACGCCATCGCCAATGTGCCGGTCACCGATCCCGCGAAGATCACCGAGCTGTTCGGCGTGCTTCCACCGGGTGGCACGGGCGCGCAGAAACAAAACGTCGATCAAGCCCGCGTGCTTGGCGTGGAAGGCAGCGTTGAGTGGCTGCCGCACAAGGACGTCACGCTGGGGATTTCCGGATTGTGGTCGGAGACCGAGTTCAGTGATTCCCCGGAGCAACCGGCGCTGGAGGGCAATCCGTTTCCACAAGCTCCGGATTTGCGGCTCATCGCCAGCGGCGAGTGGCGGGCGAATGAGAAGTTTTCGCTCTTCGGCGGCGTGGAATACGGCTCCTCGCAATACGACGACGCCCTGGCCACCCGCGAGATTTCCGACTACACCAGTGTGCGGATCGGTGCCTCCTACCGCCATGGAAACGCGCTCTATCAGATCCGGGTGGAGAATCTTTTCGATGAGGAGATCGAAACCGGCGTGAGCAGCGACGGACTGCGCACCCTCGCCGCCCCGCGCTCGCTGTGGGCTGGAGTGACGTTGGAATTCTGAGCCCCCCGATCGGGGAAAAATTTCCTGCAAGATCCACTCCCGGATTGCGTTTTCCAGAACCGCCCTAAAATACCGCCTTATGCGCCCAATCCTGCCCATACTCCTCGCACTCTGTGGAATCGCCGCCGCACAGCAAAACATGAAGGTCGAGGACATTTACGGGACCTACTGTTCCGGTTGCCACGGCAAGAACTTCGAGGGCGGCCAGGGCGGCGTGCTCACGGACGGCGAGTGGAAACATGGAAACTCCGACGAGGACATCTACAAATCCATCGCCAAAGGAAACGTTCAGCTCGGCATGAACCCGTGGGAAGGCGTGCTTTCACCCGATCAGATCCGTGCGATGGTCATTTTCCTCCGTGAGAAGGAGAAACAAACGCTCGCCAAGGGTATCGAATATCCGAAGCCGTCTCCCGACAAAGTAACAAAGACGGAGCTTCACGACTACAAGATTGAGATGATCGTTGAAAACGGGCTCAAAAACCCATGGGCCATCGCGTTCCTGCCGGATGGACGCAAGCTCGTCACCGAGAAAGCCGGACGCCTCCGCATCATCGACAAGGACGGAAACCTCGATCCGAAACCCGTGGAAGGCCTGCCGCATGTGGTCGAGCAGGGCCAGGGCGGATTGATGGAGGTGGCTCCGCATCCGGACTTCAAGAAGAACGGCTGGATCTATCTGGGCCTCGCCGATGGTGAGCCCGGCAGCAAGAACTGCATCACCGCCGTGGTCCGCGGAAAGATCAAGGACCACCAGTGGACCGATCAGGAGTGGATCTATCGGCCGGATCCGAAGTTCCGCTCCGGCGCGGGCGTCCACTTCGGCACCCGTTTCGTGTTCGACAAGGGTTACATCTACTTCGTCATCGGCGAGCGCGGCGGCCTGATGGAAGTGCAGGATCTCACCCGGCCTAACGGGAAGATCCACCGCCTCTTCGACGATGGTCGGGTTCCGAAGGACAATCCGTTCGTGAATACCAAGGATGCCATCCCGAGCATCTGGTCGTATGGCCACCGCAATCCGCAGGGCCTCACGATGGACCCCCGCGACGGCGCGCTTTACAACACCGAACACGGTCCGCGCGGCGGCGACGAACTCAACCTCGTGCTTCCCGGCCACAACTACGGCTGGCCCATCGTCACGCTCGGCATGAACTACGATGGCAAACCGATGACCTACCGCGGCAAGGACGGTGAGACCAAAACCTCCGTCACGAGCAAGGATGGCATTGACCAACCGATCGCCTTCTGGGTGCCGTCCATCGCGGCTTGCGGACTGGATTGTTACACCGGCGACAAGTTTCCGAAATGGAAGAATGACCTGCTCGCCGGCGCGCTCGCCCAGCAGGAAATCCGCCGAATCCGTGTGAAGGACAAAAAGGTGGTCTCTCAGGAAATCATCCTGAAAAACATCGGCCGCGTGCGCGATGTGACCGGCGCGCCGGATGGCTACATCTACGTCGTCCTCAACGGTCCGGACCGCATCGTGCGTCTCGTGCCTGCGAAGTGAGCGGGTCCGGCTCCAGCGGGATGGAAACTCGGGCCCATCGATTCCGGAATCTGGCGGAAGGCGGAATCCTGGACGTGTTGATCGTGGGCGGAGGCATCAGCGGTGCTCCGCTCTATCAGATTCTCGGCCGCCGCGGATACCGTGTGGCTTTGATCGACAAGGGGGACTTCGCATCCGGCACCAGCCAAGCCTCCGGCATGTTGATCTGGGGCGGCTTGCTCTATCTGCGAAATCTGGAGTTTTCCACCGTCGTGAAACTGTGCAAGGCCCGCAAGAGCTTGCTCAAGCGCTTTTCCAAAGACACCGCTCCGCTGGACCTCCACTACCTTGCGGGAGATCACGGCGCTCAATCCATCATGGTCTGGGCCGCGTTGCAGCTCTACTGGTTGCTCGGCGGGTGTGAATTGAGGCGGCCGGGTATCCGGAAATCCCCTTCGGGAAACATCCATGTCTATCAGGAAGGCATGCTGAGCTCCTCGGACAGCCGATTTGTGGTCGAACGCATCGCCGGACACGATTCGGAGCACTGCATCCCCTTGAACTATTGTCGGTTGGTAAACGCCTCTTACGATTCGTCCGCCGCTGTGTGGCGGATCGATCTGACGGATGAGGTTTCCGGTTCAAAGCACCATGTCCGCGCGAAGGCGTTCATCAACACCGCGGGCGTTTGGGCGGATGAGTTGAACCGACTCGCCGGTCTCGACTCCCCCTACAAGCATGTGTTCAGCAAGGGCGTCTATCTGGCCTTCCCGCGAAAGGGGGAGAAGGAGGCCCGCGTGCATCCGATGCGGGGACGCAGCGATGTCCTGACTCACGTGCCATGGGGACCCGTGATGATGTGGGGACCTACGGAAACGAGCATCAGAATCCTTGAGCCCGGTCTGACACCAGATCGCGAGGATATCCGGTTCCTGCTGGATCAGGCTTGCCATTGCCTCGGGGCGGGGCATGGCGCGGAGGACGTGGTTTCCATCCGCTGCGGCGTGCGTCCGCTCGCTGTGCCGCGGAATTTCAACCGCGACGTCTATCCGCTCGATCTTTCGCGCAGACATCATGTGGTCGCGCATCCGGATCAAAGGGCGGTCTCACTCTATGGCGGAAAACTCACCTCCAGCGTGGACGTGGCGGAGCATGCGGCGGATTTGCTGAAACGATGGATTTCCCCGAAACACAGCCCTTCTGCGACGAGATGTGGAGAACCGGAGGTCCGTGTTCACGAGAGCCTTGGCCATGCGTTTGTCACGCCGGAATGGGCGCGTGATCATGAGTTCTGCCTGACGCTTGACGATTATCTCCGCCGCCGCACCAACATCGCGCAATGGACGCCGCGCATGGGTCTGGGATCTGTAGGTGGGAATCGCGATGGGTTGTTAGATATCGCCGCCGCCTTCGCAAGTGATCCGGATGATGCGGAGGAAATGGTGAACGCTTACGAGCGACGGGTTCGTATGCAGCATGATCCGTTGTTGTCCGTGTGAACGAAACTCCCCATGTCATGACTCCCGTCGTCACTATTCCACAGGATGCGTTGCTGAAGTGGCCCGTGTTTTCCGACACCGAGGAAGCCGCCGTGCTGCGGATTCTGCGCGATGGAAACGTGAGCAAGCATCCGGTCATTCAGGAGTTGGAGGAGGATTTCCGCGTGTTCGCCGGAAGAAAACACGCGCTCGCCCACTGCAATGGCACCAGCGGATTGATGGCGGCGTTTCACGCGCTCGGTCTCGAACCCGGCGATGAGGTGCTCGTGCCCACCGCCACCTTCTGGGCTTCGGTGTTGCCGATGATCTGGTGTGGGCTGGTTCCAGTTTTCTGTGAGAGCGAGGTGGATACGCTCGGCATCGATCCGGAGGACGCCGCGCGGCGCATCACGCCGCGCACGAAGGCCATTGTCATCGTCCACTTGTGGGGACTGCCTTGCAAGGTGCGTGAGATCCAATCACTGGCGGAGGCGCATGGCTTGAAAATCATCGAGGACGCGTCGCATGCCCACGGCGCTTCCGTCGGAGGTGTGCCTTGCGGGAATTTCGGTGACATCTCGGTCTTGAGCCTGCAAGGCGACAAACTCGTGCCGGCAGGGGAGGGTGGTGTGTTTCTAACGGACGATGACGGTTTCCACAACCGCGCGCTGTGCCTTGGCGACATCACCCGGATCATCCACATGCCGATGCCGGACATGCGATTCGCCGCCACCAGCTTCGGCATCAAGACGCGCATCGCCCCGATGTCCGCCGCGCTCGGGCGGGCGATGCTTGCACGGCTTCCGGAAACCAACGCGATCCGCAACCGGAACCACCAGCGTTTGTTAGAATCCATCGAGCCGCTCGGGTTCGATGGTTTCCAAGCGACACCCGGCACCGGGCGGGTGTGGTTCGA
>DAISZP010000561.1:0-3137 GCA_036824745.1 Luteolibacter sp. | reverse complement strand
GCCCGGTTCAACATCGGAAGCCGGTCCCAGGGGACCGCATGCAACTTCACGGGCATCATCGACGAGGTCGCCCTCTTCAATCACGCGCTCAACGAACCGGAGGTCATCGGCCTTCTGTTGTACGGCGCGGAAGCCAACCTGGCGCCTTCCCTCGCTGACACGCTGCCGCAACAACAACAGGTCGTAAATAGGATCGACTCCGCGGAAGTGCGCTTCTCCTATCCGGTGACGGGCGTGGGAGCCTGGGACCTGCTCGTCAACGGCATCCGCACAAACAGCGTCACCGCCCTTGATTCCAAGCGCTACCGGTTCCAGTTCGAAACACCTCCGCAAGGGGATGTGAACTTCTCCTGGAGCCCCGACCACGGGATCACGGGAACCAACGGAATCGCGGCACAACCTTCCGATTGGTCCGCTTTGCTCGTCCCCGAACTTCCACCCGCGCAAGTCATCATTTCGGAGTTTCTCACCCGAAATGTCGGCGGCTTGGAGGATGAGGATCATGACACGCCGGACTGGATCGAGCTCCACAATCCCGGCAGCGCCGATGTCGATCTCGCCGGCTGGGCGCTCACCAACGATCCCGCGCGTCCGAAGGGTTGGAAACTCCCCTCCGCGATTCTCAGACCCGGGGAATACAGGACCGTGTTCGCCTCGGGAAAGAACCGGAGCAATGCGGCGGGAAACCTGCACACCGACTTCAAGCTCTCGCAGTCCGGCGGATACCTCGCTCTAACCGATCCTACGGGAGCGGTCCTCCACGCCTACGACGGCTATCCGCGCCAGGAGGGAAACGTTTCCTTCGGGCTGGCAGGCACCGCTCCATCAGATGGTCGCGTCCAGTGGCGCTACTTCCCGCCCACCCCGGGAACGGCGAATGCCACCTCGCCGTATTCCGCCGCCGCCATCAGTCAGACAGGTTTTTCTCCCTCACTGCCCAACCCGGGAGACCCGATCACGGTGATTCTGAAAATGACCCCGGAGACCGTTCTCACCTTGCCGCCTTCTTTGTACTACCGGTTCTCAACACAGGCTGAGAAGAAACTGGATTTCTCCGACGACGGATTGCATGGCGACGGTGCCGCCGGTGATTCCCTGTGGGGGGCCGTGATCCCCGGAACCGCCACCAAGGGCCAATTGGTTCGTTGGCGGATCGAAATGACCAGCAGCACTGCCGGAAATTCAAACTGGCCGATTCTCAAACCCGGTTTCAGCCCCAGCACACCGCTGCCCAACTACGAGGGAACGGTCGTGAGCGGCGGGGCGACCTCCGCGCTGATGCCGGTCTATCAGTTGTTCGGTGACGCGACTCCATCCGCGGACACCAAAACCGGAGGACGCTATGCCTTCTTCGCCGGTGGAAAGCTCTACGACAACGTGCTCGTCCGTTCCAAAGGCACGACTTCCCTCAACCTCGCCAAACACTCGCACCGCATCGACTTCAACCCGGGCCGCGAGTTCGAGTGGTCGGACGACCTGCCGCCGCAACGGGAACTCAACCTGAATGCGGAATATCTCGACCCTAGCTATCTTCGCCAGAATCTGCAGCTCTGGATGCACCGCGATTCCGGAAACTCCGGTGCGCCGCATTTTCCGGTGAAGCTCACCTTGAATGGATCCAACTGGAAACTCGCCTTCCACACCTACTCGGCGGATGGCGAACTGCTGGAAACCATGGGCCTCAATCCGAAAGGAGCCCTGTACAAACAGGTTTGGACGCTCAGCAACAGCCAGGGCGAGAAGAAGACACGTCGATGGGAAAACTACACAGATCTGGCGCAGCTAGCCGCAGGCATCTCGGCCTCCGCTCCGGCGGGTTCACGATCGCGTTTCATCTATGACAATCTGCATCTGCCCGCGGTTATCAACTACCTCGCCGTCGCGCGCATCGCCCAGGAAAGCGATGACGTCTGGGCAAACATGACGGTCTATCGAGACAGCGAGGGGACGAAGGAGTGGCGGATCATTCCCTTCGACGTGAATCTGTCGTTTGGTCAGTTATTTTATGGTGACAGTCCATCCACCAATGGTGGCGTCCAAGCGACCAACGACAACAACAAGAGCCATCCCCTTTACGGATCTTCGGCCTGCTGCCCTTCCTACGCCCCCACTTCTTACAACCGCCTTTACGACGCCGTCATCCAAACTCCTGCCACCCGCGCGATGCTCCTCAGACGAATCCGCACGCTGATGGATCGCTACCTTGCGACAAGTCCGGCATTGTCGCCCTTGGAAGCCCGCTTTGACACGATGGGGGCTCAAATCAACGCGGAAGCGGTGCTCGACCGCAGCCGATGGGGGTGGCCAAACGGAGCCTATCCTTATGGGTTTTTCAACAACCCCTCCGCCAGCCAGGGACTCACCGCCGTCAAGACCTCGTTCCTCGCCCCTCGCCGCACGCACTTTTACACCACGCACTCGATCCAAAACACGGCCAAACCGATCGGCATTGGAAACAATGACAATGCGGGTATTCCAGACGCCCAAGTATCGTCTCCTAACATCCGTTTCGGAACCATCGAGTCCCAACCGGTCTCCGGCAATTCGGACGAGGAATTCATCGAGCTGATCAATCCCGGCCCGGATTCGGTGGATATGAGCGATTGGAAACTCACCGGCGTCACTGGCAGTTTCACGTTCGAAGCCGGCACCGTGGTTCCCGCGGGAAACAGTCTTTTCGTTTCCCGCAATGTCTCGGCGTTCCGAGCGCGATCGGTTTCCCCGAAAGCCAATGAGAACCGCCACGTCGTGGGGCCATACAGCGGATACTTGTCTGCGTATGGCGATTCACTCCGGCTTGAAACGGAAACCGGAGCCTTGATCGCCCAGATCCAAGTTCCAGTCGATCCTCAGGCCACACCCATCGCGCTCGTGATCACGGAAATCATGTCCAGCAGCAATCACAGCAGCTCATCCGCCAATGGCGACTGGTGGGAGCTCACCAACAACGCGGTTTACCCGGTGGATCTCACCGGTTTCTCGTGGGATGACAATCGCGACACCCCGTTCCAAGCGGTGTTCCCGCCTTGCGAACTCGGTGCCGGAGAGAGCCTCATCGTGCTCGACGAGGATGACGCCACGGCGTTCCGCACGATTTGGAACCTGCCGCAAACCGTGAGAATTCTGACCCGTGTTGA
>DAISZP010000560.1:0-3140 GCA_036824745.1 Luteolibacter sp. | reverse complement strand
AGAGGCGGAGGCGCGTCAGGCTCGCCGCGTGCCTGAGACGACGGAGAGTGCCCGCAGATGGAACGGATATGTGTGCCCGGATTGCCGTTTCGTGTTCCGGGTGCCGCGTGATCATGACGGGGCGGGCGTGGTTTGTCCGAGTTGCCGCAGGATGTTGAAAATCCCGCTGCCGGGAGATCGCCCGCCGCCCCTGGTGGTGCCCTTCAGGACGCCTCCGCGGGAGGAGGTCACCGTGGAAGCTGTGTCCATGGCGGACGGCAGAAGAAGGAAACGCAAGTCGCGCCGCGGCGAGGATCATTCATGGGATCGCGACTCGGGCGGAGAGTTCCGTTCCCGTCGCCATGAGAAGAAACAGATGATCTGGTGGCTTGCAGGCGGATCGGCCTTGTTTGTTTCCATCGTGATCGCGGTTCTCGCGGCCATGCATGGAGCTTCGAAATCTCCCGCCGTGGTCGTTTCCAAGCCCAAGGTCGAAGCGCCGGTCGTGCAATCCGATGCTTCGAAGAGGATTCTGAGTGACGTTGAATTCGCGAGATTGGCGGAACCCATGGCGCGCACATTTCTCGAAGCGAAATCCATCGATGAAGTCCTGCCTCTGGCACGCAATCCGCTAGTCGCGGAGCCCAGAATGAAGACGCTCTATCCGGATCGGCGCATCCAGCCTGTCGGCCTGGATCAGTTTAATACCGACAGCGAAGTCGTGCATGAAGGCGAGCACCTCACCGTCAAGGTGCGGACGAAGAACTTTGATGAGCGGAATCTCACGTTTTTCAACACGCCCGACGGATTGAAGATCGATTGGGAAAGCTGGGTCGCGTGGTCGGAGATGCCGTGGAAAGATTTTCTAGCGAAAAAGCCCGCGGAGGCATTGATCTTCCGTGTGAGCCTTTCTTCCCAGGAATACTACAACATGAGCTTCACGGATGATGCGAAGTGGCAGAGCTATCAGTTGACCTGCCCGGGGCAGGACAAGTCGGTTTACGGATACGTGGAGCGGAATTCGGCGCTGGACCAGCAGCTTCGCCGGCCACCTGATGAGAAAACGGCGGACTTCACCCTCAATCTGCGTTTCCCGTCAGACGCCCGCTCGGACAATCAGGTGCTCATCGAGGGCATCGTTTCGGAGAGCTGGGTGATCGATACAGAACCCTCCCCATGACTCCCTCCTCCTACGACAAGGCGCTCGAAATCAACCTGGATCCGCTGATCTACGGAACCTTCGCCGAGATTGGAGCCGGCCAGGAAACCGCGAACTGGTTTTTCAAGGTGTCCGGCACGGCGGGCGGAGTGGCCAAGACGATTTCCGCTTATGACATGACCATGAGCGACGCGATCTACGGCAAGGCGGACCGCTACGTTTCCGCGGGCCGGCTTGGGTCGATGCTCGATCATGAATACGCGATCTTGTTAGAGCGGCTGGGTCCCAAGCGAGGCAAGGAAACGACCTTCTTCTCGTTCTGCAACACCGTGCGCGCCCGCGGCTACCGGGACTGCGGCGAATGCCATGGCTGGCTCGGCATCCGATTCCAAATGAAACCGGGTGATCCGCCTTCGGACATCATTCTTCACGTCCGCCTGCTCGATCAGGGAAACCTCGAGCAGATGGAGGCGCTCGGCGTCGTCGGGCTCAATCTGATCCACGCCGCATTCCGCCACCGCGCTCATTTGAAACGTTTTGTCGAATCGCTTTCGGACAACCTCGCCGCCGGTCGGGTGGAGGTGGATCTGCTCAAGTTCACCGGCCACGGGTATGGTTATTTCGACAACCGCCTCTGCGCCCTGCAACTCGTGGACAGCGGCCTCACGGACGCCACGATGTTCCTCCCGAACGGCGAGGTCGTGCAACCCGCCGAGGCGCTTTACAAGAAACCCGTGCTGCTCCTGCGCGGCAGCTTTGATCCGGTGATGAACCTGCATCTCTCGATGCTGGAACAATCGCGCGTGACCTTCGGCGAACTTCTCGATCCGGAAGATCGGGGATCCGAGATCGAGCTGTGCGAAATCTCCATGGCGAACCTGCTCCGTGGACCCGGCGTGGACCCCGTGGACTTCATCGACCGCTCGGACGCGCTGCAATCCCTCGGGAAAACCGTGCTCGTTTCGCGCTGCGCCGAGTTCCACCGCATCGCCGCGTTTCTCAACCGCTGCACGAGCAAGCCGGTCGGCATCATCCTCAGCATCGGCCTGCTCAACGAACTCTTCAAAGCGAAGTGGTCGGAGAATCTCGCCGGAGGCTTGTTGGAATCCTTCGGCCGATTGTTCAAGGTGGGTGTCACACTGCTCGTTTTCCCATGGAAAAACCGCAAGACCGGCGAACTGGTCACCTGCGGGAACTTCCAGGCTCCGGAAAACTGCGTGCACCTCTATCAGCACTTCGTCGAGAACGGCCGCATCATGGGCGTGAACTGTCCGGATGAATCGCTGCTCGCTCTAACAGGGCGCGATGTCTGCCGCATGATCCATGACGGGGATTCGAGCTGGCAGCAACTCGTTCCCGAGGTCGCCTGGACCATGGCCGAGCGACACGCGCGGCTTCACGATTCGTGATCCGGAAGCTCCCCGTGCAGGCGGCGTGAGGATCTCAAGAGATCGTAATCCGAGCCGCAATACAGGCAGCGGAATTTCTGGCAGGCCAGGATGGAGAGCGTCGCGGTCATGCCATGGTTCAAGGGATAAAGCCGCCAGGCCTTCTGATGCGCGCGGGCGCCGGAATTCAGAAGCGGAGTGCCCTTGCAAAGCGGGCAGAAGGTCGAACGGCGTTTGATGAATGAGATCAACCACGCCACCACGCTGAATCCCATCGCCGCCACCAGAATCCGCACCGAAAACTGGTTCGGGTCCCTGATCACGCAGACGCCGGCCGTGATGCTTGCGACCAGCCCGAGGAAAAACAGTGCGGTGAAAAACACCGCCATCCGGAATGGCCGCGCCGACGGAAGCGACCGCGCGCGTTGCACCCGCGGCTTGGCTGGCGGGGCGTCGTGGGTGCTGCTCGTCGCGTGATGCGGCATGGAACGCCTTGAATCCTCCGGAAACCGCCGATCCTTGGCAAGGCTTGAATTTCAGAGCCTTCTGACCAATGGCCGCGGATTCACGCAAGCGGCGCGCAGCTTTCCTGGCGCTCCGTTGTTTCCCACTCT
>DAISZP010000559.1:0-3143 GCA_036824745.1 Luteolibacter sp. | reverse complement strand
AAATCCGTCGCCTTTTCCTTCAAGAAGAAACACCAGGCCGGGGTTGGTGCAGAACTGGCCGACACCGAGAGTGAGCGATGCGAAGAATGCCTCCGCCAGCGCTTCCTCGCCCCGGGCGAGCGCGCCGGGCAGGATGACGAGCGGGTTGATCGAACTCATTTCCGCGTAAACCGGGATCGGCTGCGGGCGATTGTTGGCAATGTCTAGCAAAGCCGTGCCTCCCGCACGGGAACCGGTGAAGCCGACGGCTTGGGTGACCGGATGTTTCACGACCTGCTGGCCGACACTGCGGCCGCCACCGAAAAGCAGGGAGAACACGCCTTCCGGCATGCCGGTTTGTTGTGCGGCCCGAATCACAGCGGATGCGACGATTTCGGCGACGCCCGGATGGCCTTCGTGGGCGATGGCGATGACCGGGCAACCCGCGGCGAGGGCGGATGCGGTGTCGCCACCGGCGACGGAATAGGCGAGGGGGAAATTGCCCGCGCAGAACACGGCAACCGGGCCAAGCGGACGCAGCATCGAGCGGATGTCCGGCTTTGGAAGCGGTTTTCTATCAGGATCGGCGCGGTCGATGCGCGCATCGACCCATGAGCCTTCTTCGATGAGGTTGGCGAACAAGCGCAACTGGCCGGTGGTGCGGGCGGTTTCACCGCGCAGGCGGGCTTCCGGCAGGGCGGTTTCAAGCTGTCCGCGGGCGACGATGTCCTCAACGACTCCTTCGATCTCCGTGGCGATGGCGCGGAGGAATTCGGCGCGCTTCTTTCCTGATAGATTCGAATAGATGGCAAACGCGGAGGATGCCAGCGAGAGCGCCGTTTCCACTTCGGCCGGTGTGGCGGAGAGAAACAAGGGCTCGAGCGCGGTGCCGCTGCCCGCTTGCGATGCGCGCAGGAAGGTCTCGGTGCCGGTGGAACGCGAGTAACCGATGAAGGAAGTGCCGAGGAGAGTCATGAGCGGAGGATAATGTGGGTCAGGATGGACGAGACGTCCATCCTCCTTACACCGCCGGTGCGGTGGCGAGGGCTTTCTCGATGATGGCGGTGGCTTCGGCGAGTTCAGCGCCGACCAGTTCCAAGCGCGGCGGGCGGACGCGGTTGTTGCCGAGTTTTCCGCCGGTGGCGAGGTTCTGCTGGAGTTTGATGAGCTGCACGAACTTGACCACGGTGTCCATGCGCAGCATCGGCAGCATCCAGTGATAGAGCGGCATCGCCTCCTCGATCTTACCGGCCATGGCGAGTTCCAACAGCTTCACGTTGTAAGCCGGGAAGGCATCGCCCACACCGGTGATCCAGAATTTCGCGCCCATGGCAAAGCCTTCGAGCGCGCAATCATCCACACCCACGCCGAGCACCACCCGGTCGCCGCAGACCTCGCGGATGCCGGCGATGCGGCGGGCATCGGTCGACGATTCCTTCACGGCGGCCACGTTCGGTAGTTCGTCGGCGAGCTCCTTGATGTGGAGGGGTTGGAAGTCGGTTTTGTAGGCGACGGGATTGTTGTAGATGATGCAGGGCAGATCGGTGGCGCCGATGACCGCCTTCATGTGGGCCTTCATCTCGCGCCAGTCGGACGAGTAGAGATACGGAGGCAGCACCATAAGCCCGCGGCAGCCGTTGTCCTTGGCGGCTTTGGCGAGATCGACGGCCTCCTTGGTGGAAAGCGCGGCGACACCCGGAATAATGGGAGTGTTCGGCAATGCCTCGACGTAGGTTTTCTGCAGCGCGACTTTTTCCGCGAAGGAAAGTGTGGCCCCCTCGCCGAGCGATCCATGCACCACGATGGCGCTGCAGCCGTTCTCGATCAGCCATTTTCCGTGCGCGGCCATCAGGGCGTGGTCGATGCTGAGGTCTTCGTTGAACTGGGTCAGTGTTGCGGGCATGACGCCCTTCCATTCGATGCTCATGGTGCAGGTGTGTTAGATGTTTGTGGGGATGCCGTGTTGGAACGGATCGTTGGAGTGAAAAAAGTAAATGCTTTCGCCGTTCACCCAGGCGCGGCCGGAAACGCGGGGGATGATTTTGCCGTCGGGGAGTTCTTCCACGCTGCCGGTGAACACGGTGTCGAGAATGCTGGCCTGGCGCCAGATTTCACCGGGCTTGAGTCTTCCGGCGGCGTGCAGGCAGGCGAGTTTCGCACTGGTGCCGGTGCCGCAGGGCGAGCGGTCATAGGCCTTGCCCGGGCAGAGCACGAAATTCCGGCTGTCCGCCACGGCGGGATCGGAGGGCGGGCTAAATGACTCGATGTGGTCGATCTCCATGCCGTGGTCGCCGGTGATCTGGTTGTTAGCCAGAGCGTCGCGGACGGCGCAGGTGAAATCCGTGAGCTCCTCCAGATTGGAAAACGCCACCTCCGGGCCTTGTTCGTTGATCAGGAAAAACCAGTTTCCACCCCACGCGATGTCGCCGGTCACCATGCCCCAGCCGGGAACGTCCACGGCCACATCCGCGGTCTTGCGGTAGCTCGGGACGTTCGCCACCTCGACGGATCCGTCCTCGCGCAGCGTGGCGGTGACCACGCCCACCGGAGTGTCGATGCGGTGCGTGCCCACACCGATTTTTCCCATGTGCGCGAGCGTGACCGTGAGTCCGATCGTGCCGTGGATGCACATGTTCAGCGTGGAGAGATTATTGAAGAAAATCACGCCGCACACGCAGTCCGGTTCGTGCGCTTCACAGAGCAGCGCGCCGACCATCGCCTCGTGGCCGCGCGGTTCGTTGCAAACCGAACTGCGCAGCCAGTCGTGCTCCTCGCGCAACCGTTTCGCACGTTCGGCGAGCGGGCCATTTCCCAAATCCGGCGCGCCGTAAACGACCACCCGCGTGGGTTCTCCTTCCGTGTGGGAATCGATGACTTTGAGGCTGCGCGGGCTCATGGGAAGCACTCTTTGTATCACCCGAGTCTAGGCGAAAGGGCTAGCCGGGACTTTCGAATTCGCATAAGCTCCGCCAACACAAGCTCCATGGAAACCGCGTCATCGCTCCGCAGATCATTTGTCGAATCGCTCGATGGCATTCTGCCCGTGGACCGCCTGTTCGATGGCGTGCCGGACATCGTGTTCTTCGTAAAAGACGCGAAGGGCCGCTACATGGCCGTCAACGACACCCTCGCCTCCCGCTGGGGGCTCGCGGGTAAAGATCAGG
>DAISZP010000558.1:0-3147 GCA_036824745.1 Luteolibacter sp. | reverse complement strand
CGTGTTCCCCGCCTCGGGCACCGGAACATCACCATTCTCACTCCAGTCAACAGCAGCACCGTTTTCAGTGGGACTCTCAGCGGAGGAGGAGCGGAAACCACCTTGTTCTTCCAAGGAGGCACCAGCGGAACTTCAAGCGGAGCACTCACCCTAACAGGAAATAACACGGGATTCACCGGAATCATCAATGTCCAGCGCGGCCCCTTGATCCTCGCGAATTCAAACGCGGCCGGAAATGCCACGATCCTTCTGGACAGCAACAACAACGCGAACGGAGCCCTCCAACTCTCCGGATCGTTCACCATCGCCAACGAGGTGAAGATCAATTACCAGAGCCAGCGAATCGGCGTGGGCGCCGGGATTTCCGCGGGCATCTCCGGCGTGATCTCCGAAAACAGCGCGAACGGTCTCGAAAAAGTCGGCGAGGGCACCCTCACGCTTTCCAACACGAACACCTACACCGGCACCACCCTTGTGAACGCCGGCAAGCTCCGTGTGAACGGTTCGCTTCACGCGGATTCGGATGTGACCGTGGGCACATCCGGCGTCATCGGGGGAACTGGAACCATCGGAGGCGACTTGTCCTTCGCTGCGGGAGCCGCGCTCGACATCGTGGACCTCAATGATCCGCTGGCCGTCGGCGGCAACGTCACTTTCGGAGGTTTCGGATTCGCCAATCTCACCGGATGGGACTATCAGAACGCCGCGCCCGGCACCTACACGCTGATCGCCGGATCCGCCGCCAATTTCAATCTAACCAACGTCAGCAATGTCGGCGTGGCGAACGCCATTACGCTGACCAACGGCAACAAGGCCTATTTCCAGAACGGCAGCCTGCAGGTCGTGATCACCGCTGCCAACGCTGGTTTCTCCTCATGGATCGCGGACGGTGCCTACAACATTCCCGAAGGCCAGCGTGGTCCGAATGACGATCCGGATGGCGACGGTGTCTCGAACCTCATCGAATACGCGATCGCAGGCCGCAACCCGGGGCTGTCAGACGGACCTGTGGGCACATTCAACGGCTTGCTCCTCAGCTTCTCGAAACGGGCCGAAGCCGCTTCAGACCCCACGATTTCGTACAAGATCGTCGAGTCGGATGATTTGGGATCCACCGATCCGTGGCAGGAAGTGGCGTCCTACACGACCAACAACGCCACCACGATTTCCTGCACCTTGCCAGCCAACAAGGCGAAGACTTTCGCCAGGCTGTCGGTCGTACTCACCACCCCGTGAGTCGGGTCCGCGTTTCCATCAGTCTCCGCTCCGAACGTCATCGGAGCGGAGACTTTCCGTCCGATACTGATTCCAAAGCCTCCATGTTCACCCGATCCCAATTCATCAAACTCTCAACGCTCGGCACGCTCGGTTTCGCGAGCCGTTCCTTCGCGCTACCCGCCGGATACACGGGAATTCCCGTCGGGATCCGGCCCTATCTGCAGTCCATGCGGCCGGACTCGATCTGGGTTTCGTGGTTCACGGAAGCGGAATCCACGGGAACCATCGAATGGGGAACCACGGCGGCGGGTCTGAACAACAGCGTGGCGGCAAGCACGGACACGACCCTGGGCACCGGCTACCGCTACCACATCGGACAGATCACCGGACTCTCGCCTAACAGCTATTATTACTACCGCGTCCGGAACGGGGCGACGACTTCCGAAGTCTTCCGTTTCCGCACGCCCAAACCTGACGGCAACAAGACCGGACGGCTCCGGGTGCTGGTGGCGGGCGACAACCAGCTTGCGGAGAATCGTTTCGAGAAACTCATCGCCTGCGCCAAATACAAGGTCGAGCAGATGTATGGCGTGCCGATCGAGGAGGCCATCGACTTCGTCCTCATGCCCGGCGATCAAGTGGATGCCGGCACCATCAACCAATACCGCGACCGCCATTTCAAATTCAACGGACTCATCTCGCCGAACCTGCCGATCATGACCACGGTGGGAAACCACGAAACCTACAGCGACACCGGACTGGCCACCTACAAGAAGATAGTCCGCTACACCGGCATGAGCTACGCGGGCATCGTCAGCCCGGATCCGCAGGTTTACTACGCCTACAAGGTGGGCAGCGTTTGTTTCATCCACACAAGCAGCGAGCATACCAGCGGCACCACGCAGAGAGACTGGCTGCGGCAGATCGTCGATGCGCTGAAAACCGACACCACCACCGACCTCTGTGTCTCAGTGGTTCACCGGCCCTATCAGGCGGAGCAATACATCGGCGACATCTCATCCTGGTTCCGCGCCAACATCATGCCGATGCTCGCGGAAACGGAGAAACACGTGCTCAACATCGGCGCCCACCACCACCTCTATGCCCGCGGCCAGACGCGCGAGTGGCCGATCTATCACATCATCTCCGGAGGCACCGCATGGGACCAGTATTGGGGGCAATCCACGGAGGCGGATTACGATGATGTGCAGAAAACCATCGCCCACTGGGCATGGCAGGTCCTCGACTTCGATCTCGTGAACCGGACGATGGATGTCCAGTGTTACGCGGAGGCGAACGTCAAGTTCCCCGCCGAGACCCGCTGGACGACCCAGGCCTACAACAGCCGCCTGATCGATTCGTTTCATCGTCGTCTGGGCGTCGCCGCCCCTTCGAAACCCTCGCTCACCAATGTGTTCACCGCACCGGTCACCCTCCCGGCGGAACTGACATCGAGCGCCTTCGCTTCCAGCGCCGGAGAATCCCTGAACAGCACATGGTTCCAGGTCGCGGCGGACGCCGGCTTCACCAATCTCAAGCACGACCGCATCCGGGACGCGGAGAACTACTTCGGTGATACCGGAGCGCCGAACTACGAACCGGTGAACATCCACGCGGGAGTCGATCTCATGCGCTATTCCGTAGCAACGGGCCTTCCTAACGGAACCTATTTCGCCCGCGTGCGTCATCGCGACACCAACGCCGTTTGGTCCGCTTGGTCGGATGCCGTGAGTTTCCAAGTCACTGGAAGTGTATCCGCCAATCCGGTCATCACCCTCGCGAAATCCATCTATGCTCCCACCGAGGACATCGCCGTGGCCTTCGAAAATGGACCGGGCAACGCCAGCGATTGGATCGGCATCTACAAGAAGGGCCAGGTTCCCGGCACTGGATCCGGCACCAGCGCCGCGACCACTTGGCGCTATGTGA
>DAISZP010000557.1:0-3156 GCA_036824745.1 Luteolibacter sp. | reverse complement strand
GGTTTGCGAGGAGTTGATCGTTTTTCCGAGCGAGGCGCTGGCGCCCGCGCCGGCGGAGGTATCCACCTGGTTTCCGCGCTGATAGGCAAGTGCGGTGGACGTGGGGTTGACGACGTAGAGCGCGAGATTGCCCGAGCCCGGATCCGCAGTGATGAGATCCAGCTCCGGAGTGGCCGAGGTCCCGCCGGCGTTGGTGAAAACGATTTCCTCCAGATCGAGCTCCAGCTTGTCGACGCCGCTGCCAACGACCCGCGTGTCCGTCGGTCCCGCGAAGTCCAGTCTGCCTGTGGCCGCGAGATCGAAGTCCACGGATACGGGACCCGTGTAGCTTGAAGGTCCGTTGGAGAACACCCAGTATGCCTTGTCGGACACCATCTGGGCGCTGCCCGAAACGGGTTCCCAGTTTCCGGTGGCGGCGTTGAGGCTGAAGATCCTGCTGACCGGGTGCTTGGTGCCGGATGGACCGAAGAACGCGTCAAAGGTGGGGGTTCCCTGCAATCCGAATCCGACGAGGTTGTAACGGTCCGGGATCCATGCGGGGCGGAAGAAGCTCACTCTGCCCGTTAGAGTGAGGACGACGGCGGATCCTCCGCTGACCTGGACCAGATACGGGTGGTTTCCTGAAATCAGGGCGAGGTTGTTTTGCCCGGCGGGGTCGCTGCGTTTCCACTGCTGCCATTCGTCCTGATTGAAGGTGGTGATGGTGCCGGGATCACTCGCGAAGAATTCTGATAGACCGGCCGTCGGCTTGGGAGTCGCGACGACCTGGACGGCGGGATTGTTGAACACATCCGCAGGACTCTTCGCCTGGCCGTTCGCATCCACGGGCTGCACTTCCAGCCAGACCGCGTTCCACCCCGGGGAAAGCGTCAGCGTTTGATCGGCGGTCTGCGCGCGGGCCGGAGCGGCGGCCATGATCACTCCCGCGATGAGGCTGGTGACCGTGCGCCAGGATGTTAGAATCGGGTGTTTCATGAGAATGGGCTGAATGGAAGGGGATTACTGCTTTGAAACTCGGACCCGGAGGAACCTGGCCGTGGCGGGAGCGCCGGAAACCGAGGCCCGGATCCGCTGGGTCTCGGTATCTCCACTGACGAGCTGTTCGGTGATGCCGGAGGCGCTCCAACTCGTTAGATCATCCGACCACTCGACTGTGTAGGTGAGATCGGTGGCGGCAAGCACCTTGGTGTAGGTGATGGAGAGCGATCCGCCGCTGAGGACCGCGGCTGGCAGTTGGCCCACCGCGGAAGCGAACGGATCCAGACCGAAGGCGTATTTCAGCAGGTTGCTCACGCCATCCCGGGCCGGGTTTGCGGACGGACCCGCGATGAGCGGGTTTCCGGCATCGGCACCGAACTGGTCGAGTTGCCAGGCGGCATAGCCGGTGAAGGTGGTTGTCGCGTTGACGGACATGACACCATCAATCGTGGTGCCACCACCATTGGTCGCGATCGCGCGGAAATAATAGGTGCCGGTGGTCGGGAGGCCGGTGACGGGCAGGGTGACGGGAATGTCCGCCGTGCCGGTGAGTCCCGTCGCGGCTTCCAGCAGAACCTGCAGCGACTCGATGTTCCGCACGGCCGAGCTGCCGGCCTCGCCAACCACCAGACCGCCGTCCGCGCGGGCGGCAAGCGAGAACGGGCTGGAGAACCGGGCCGCATCGCCGAGGCCGTCAAGCGTCCCTTGGGTGCCCGAGCCCGCGACCGCGGCAACAAGGCCCGCCGGGCTTACCGAGCGAATGCGGTGGTTGCCCTTGTCCGCGACGTAGATCAGTCCGTTCACGCCCACGGCAAGGCCGGATGGATTGGTGAAACGGGCGGCGCCGCCGCTTGCGTTGATGTGTCCCGGCGTGGCCACCGAACCGGCGAACACGCTGGTGGTTCCATCGGCGGCTACGCGGCGGATCGCATGGCTCGCGGACTCCGTGACGTAAACGTATCCCGCGGTGTCCTTGGTGATGCCGATCGGCGCGTTGAACTCCGCCACGTTGGCCGCGCCATTGGTGTAACCGGCCGTTCCGGTGCCGGCGAGGGTGCTCACGGATCCATCGAGCGCCACCTTGCGGATGCGGTTGTTAGTAGTGTCCGCGACGTAGAGCACGCCCGCGGCATCGATCGCCAGTCCGGCCGGACTGCTGAAGCGGGCCGCGACGGCGATGCCATCGGTGAATCCCGGAGTGCCCAGACCGGAATAGGTGGAAACCACGCCTTCCGAAGTGATTGAGCGGATGCGGTGGTTTCCGGAATCCGTGACAAACAACACGCCTGCGCTGTTGATGGCGAGGCCGACCGGGTGGTCGAACTGCGCGTTTGCACCCGCACCATCCGCGAAACCTGCGATTCCGGTGCCCGCGAAGGTGCTGGTCGTTCCATCGGCGGCGATCCTGCGGATGCGGTTGTTAGAAGTATCCGCGACGTAGGTGTTTCCTTCCGCATCGGTCACGAGGCCGGAGGGTTGGTCAAACTTCGCGACGGCGGCGGCGCCTTCCGCATAACCCGCGGACGAACCGGCCAGGGTAGTCACGGAAACTCCGTCGAACTCGGGATCCTGCGACCATTCGAACCACACCGTGGTGCTGCTGTCCTTCGGATTCACCGTCGCATGGAAGGTGGCGATGCCGGATGCCGTGTCCGTGGCCGCCTGGGTCAGCACGGCCGGGGGATCGATGACTACGCCGCTGATCGGGAAGGTGAACGACTGCTGTTCCGGCGCGTCACTGGTGATCACGACACTTCCGCCGTAGTTCCCCGCGGCAGCGGCTGTTAGAACGATGTTCGCGGTGCCCGAGGTCCCCGGGCTGATCACGCCGAAGCTGCCGGAAAGTTGGAAACCCGGGGGCAGACTCACCGAGCCAACGGTTAGAGGCCAGGTTCCGGGATTGAAGATCGTGAACGCGCGCGGCACCGGCTGGCCGGTCGGCGTGTTACCGAAGTCCACGACGCTGGTTTGCTGGTCATCGAGGCGTTGAGCGCTCGTGCTGGAACCGGCGAACACCTCCTCCATCGCCTGCGGAGTGACAAAGCTGAGAATCGCCCCGATGACCGAATCCCGGTAGCTGGTTCCCCTGGCGCGGAAGTAATACGTCGAGCCGTAAAGCAGCGGTTGATCGATCGCGGCGAACAGGTCCCGCGGGTCGCTGCCGGTCGCATCCGGCAT
>DAISZP010000556.1:0-3181 GCA_036824745.1 Luteolibacter sp. | reverse complement strand
GGGCGGATCCTCGTGGAAAACTGCCGGTTCTCCGGATTGCAGGATGATCCCATCAACGTCCACGGCACCCACCTGCGCATCATCGGAAAGACGGCTGAGAATGAACTGCACCTGCGTTTCATGCACCCGCAGACTTATGGTTTCGCCGCCTTCGCACCGGGCGACGAGGTGGCCGTGATCAACCACACGAACCTCAACGAACTCCCCGGCAATCCACGCCGCAAGGTCACCGCCATAGGGCCGAAACCCGGCGACACTTCCGGCAAGGATTGGCTGCTCACGCTCGATGGACCCGCGCCGGCATTCGGGCAGGACGATGTGATCGACAACGTTTCGTGGTATCCGGACGTCACCGCGCGCGGCAACCATGTCGAAATGGATTCCTGCCGCGGTTTCCTCATCACCACCCGAGGCAAGGCGGTGATCGAGGACAACACCTTCCACCGCTGCGCGATGCCGGGGCTTCTGATAGAAAACGACGCGAACGGTTGGTTCGAATCCGGCCCCATCCGTGATCTAACAGTTCGTGGAAACCGGTTCATCGGCTGCGGCATCCACATCAACCCGCAAACCCGCACGCCGGATCAGGCGGTGCACCGCGACATCCGCATCGTGGACAATTTCTTCGACGAATCAGGCATCGATGCCAAGGGTGTCCAAGGCCTAACCATCACCGGCAACCGTTTCTCCAAAGACGTCTCCATCCACACCGGCACCTGCCAGGACGTCACCCTCAGGGACAACCAGGTTGGCAATTCCCGTTAGACATTCCCGATCCATGAAAGCCATTCCCATTCTCCTCGCGCTGTTCGCAACCGCAGCATCACAAGCGGAGGACGCGCCGAAACGCCCGAACATCCTGTTCATATTCTCGGACGACCACGCGCTCCAGGCGATCAGCGCCTACAACTTCCGCGGTCGCTCGCTCAACCAGACCCCGAACATCGACCGCCTCGCCAGGGAAGGCGCCATCTTCCGCGGCAACTACTGCGGCAACTCGATCTGCTCGCCAAGCCGCGCCAGCGTGCTCACCGGCAAGCACAGCCACATCAACGGCGTCACCGAGTGGCAGACCTTCGATGGCAGCCAGTTCACGTTTCCCAAAACCCTTCACGAGGCCGGCTATCAGACCGCGATCTTCGGAAAATGGCATCTCACCTCCGATCCCACCGGTTTCGATGAATGGATGGTCCACCCGGGCCAAGGATCCTATTACAACCCGGATTTCATCACGCTTGAAGGCACGAAACGCATCGAAGGATACGCCACGGACATCACCGCGGATCTCTCGCTGGATTTCATCAAACGCCACAAGGACAACGGCAAACCCTTCCTCGTGATGTGCCAGTTCAAGGCTCCCCATCGCAACTGGATCCCGGGACCCGACACGCTCGATCACTACGCGGACACGAAGTTCAAGGAACCCGACAACCTGTTCGACGACTACGCGGGCCGGCTTTCCGCCGCGAAACACAAGATGGGCATCGGCCGGCACATGGTCATGGGATCCGATCTCAAACTGCCCGTGGAAAAGACCGCCGATGTGAAACGCCTTGATCCATCCCAGATGGCCGATCTAACGAAAACCTATGCGGCGGAAAACGCGGCCTTCAACGCCGCGAAGCCGACCGAAGATGATCTCGTCCGCTGGAAATACCAACGCTACCTGCGCGACTACCTCCGATGCGTGGATTCCGTGGATTCAAACGTCGGCCGGCTTCTCGACTATCTCAAGGAGAGCGGACTCGATCGGAACACCATCGTCGTTTACAGCTCGGATCAGGGTTTCTATCTGGGCGAGCACGGTTGGTTCGACAAGCGCTGGATGTATGAGGAGTCCTTCCTAATGCCGCTCCTGGTCCGCTGGCCCGGCGTGGTGGAACCCGGCACGGAGATCCAACAACTCACCCAGAACATCGACTACGCGCCCACCTTCCTCGAAGCCGCGGGATGCGGGATTCCGAAGGACATCCAGGGCAAGAGCCTCGTCCCCCTGCTCAAGGGCGAATCCCCGAAGTGGCGGGACGCACTCTACTACCACTACTACGACGGCCCCGGCGAACACGGCGTGGCAAAGCACTACGGAGTCCGCACGGGCCGTTACAAGCTCATCCGTTTCTATGCGGATGCGGACAACACCTGGGAACTCTACGATCTCGAAAAGGATCCCAAGGAAATGAAGTCCGTTTACGACGATCCCGCCTATGCCGAAGTCCGGGAGCGTCTCACCAGGCGGCTTGAGGAACTCAAACAGCAATACCGCAATCCCATCCTCACCGAAGCCGGGGAAAAGGAATACATGAAGTCCCGCAAGCCATGAGAATCACCTCCACGCCCGGCATCTGGAGTTCAACCTTCAGGTTGCCTCTTTGAAGACACGCTGAAGCGCGAACTCCTCACGAAAAGCCTTTCCCATGAAGTATTTCCCAACACTCCTCGCGCATCTAACAGCCATTGGTTTCACCCATGCCCAATCCATCCCCGGTGATCCTGACGCGGATTGGCTGGTGAACCCTGCCCCATACAAGGCCAGGATTTCCGAGAACCGGACCACCGGCAGCCTGACACTTGAAAACGGTCTCGCACGCCGTGTGATCCGCCTCGCGCCGAACGCCGCCACGGTCACGCTTGAGAATCTGATCAGCGGCGAACACCTGCTGCGCGCCGTGGCTCCGGAAGCGCGTGTCACCATCGATGGCACGGAGTATCCCGTCGGCGGCCTCACCGGGCAGAGCATCCAGAACTATCTGAAGGAGGATTGGATCAAGGATCTGAAACCACTGCCGGGCCCCTATCAGTTTTCCCGTTGGGAGGAGCGGCCGGTTTCCAAACGGCTCGATTGGAAAAAGCGCCCGGAGTGGCTCTCGCGCGACCTCCCATGGCCGCCTCCCGGCAAACACATCGTGATGCACTACTCGCCGCCCGCGGCTCCGGCGCTGAAGCTCGGCGGACCGGTTCTCTATCAGGAGAAATTCGGAGCGTTCTCTCCACCAAAGGCCGGATGGTCGATCACCGCAAGCAAGGCGCACGCCCGGTCGTCATTTTCCAACGAAGGCAAGGCCGGTGAGATCATGGCATTGCCGGACACCTCGGTCTTCGCCGAGCGCGATTGGCCGGAGGGCGCGGTCTCGGTGGAACTCGAACTCGATGCCGGCGACGACACACTTTCCAACGCCTGGGG
>DAISZP010000555.1:0-3191 GCA_036824745.1 Luteolibacter sp. | reverse complement strand
GGCCGTCGCCGTTTTCACCAGCACCTTCGAGCACCGCGCCGTCGTCGAGCGCTGTGCCGACCGGAAAGTGGACGTCATGATGGAAAAACCGCTCGCCGTGAACATGGAACACGCCCGCGCCATTGAGGCCGCGGCAATGCGCTCCAACATACAGATCCTCGTGAACTACGAAACCAGCTGGTATCCCTCAAACCACGCCGCCTGGCAGATCGTCCGCGAGCGCGGGGAAATCGGCGACATCCGCCGCATCGTCGTCAACGACGGCCACCGCGGCCCCAGCGAGATCGGCTGTTCCAAGCACTTCCTCGCCTGGCTCACCGATCCCGTGAAAAACGGCGGCGGCGCCCTCAACGACTTCGGTTGTTACGGCGCGAACCTCGCCACCTGGCTCATGGACGGACAAAGACCGCTCTCCGTCACCGCCACCACACGGCGGATCAAACCCGAGATCTATCCGAATGTGGAGGATGATGCCACCATCATCATCACCTACCCGCAGGCCCAGGCGGTTTTCCAAGCCTCCTGGAACTGGCCCTGCAACCGCAAGGACATGGAAATCTACGGCCGCAACGGATACCTCCTCGTGCCCGATTCCCAATCCCTCACCCTCCGCCCAAGCGAGCGGGACCAACCGAAGGTCCTCAAAGCGCCTCCTCTCACCGGTCCCCACGCGGACCCGGTTTCTTACCTCGCCGCCGTCGTCCGCCGCGAAATCAGTCCAAGCGGCCTCTCATCCCTTTCGGTAAACCTCACCGTCGTGGAAATCCTCGATGCCGCCCACGAATCCGCCCGCACCGGCCGCCGCGTGGACCTGCCGCCCAAATGATTTCAGCATTCCACCAAAACCACCATCGAATCGCCGCTTGAGAGGGAAGCTGGAATCGGTCAGCTTCCTTGCGATATCGCATGGAACGTGTCGCATTCCTAACCGAATTCCTGTCGGAAGTCCGCCATGGCATTAATTCAGGGCTTTCCTCGGTTAACCGGGACAGCGCTCCGAGGCGGGCATGGCGTTGGAGTGTTCAGTTTGATGTAGACGGGCTTTTCCCGTGAGACGACGAAGTGGGAAATCGCTCCAGATGGAGAGGGACCAGAGCCTGAGGATTGTCCTGCTGGCAGGTTTTTCATGATTCCAAGGGAGTTCAACCGTCGAGAAGCCGTTCCTGCCTCGAATTTCAAATAGCTTGGCACGCTCAAGGCTATTGGTTGGCGTGTGGCGTTCAGTTTGCCATGCCCTACCCCTAACCGCCACCTCCTGGTCATGCGACCAAAAACCGGCCCACTAAAACCCGTGAAGAACCGGCTATTGGTTGGCGCGTGCAGTTCACTTTTCACTTGCCCCACAGATCTATCAACATTGGTTCATATTTCAAAATGATTTGATTGGTGACTTCCGCGGCTTTATCAGTCACGATTTCCATGTTTTGAAGGAAGTTTGCTGGGCATGTCGGCCAATTTTCTTCAATCGCCGATTCGATTGGGAGCCAATCTTCCACCGGAATAAACGTGTTTTGTTTGCCAAGTTCAATGTGTGGCATCCATCGGAACTGCCCCCTAGTGTGATTAGGTAAAGTAACTCCAAAGTGAGGGGCGACATCTCCAATGTCTGATATATATCC
Organism: Luteolibacter sp.; assembly: GCA_036824745.1. GTDB lineage: Bacteria > Verrucomicrobiota > Verrucomicrobiia > Verrucomicrobiales > Akkermansiaceae > Luteolibacter. The sequence goes on along the minus strand of DAISZP010000555.1, from coordinate 1,572 downwards.
GGTGGGGCTATTTAATTCGGAATGCTGGAAATCCGGAAGAATGGCCTTGAAATTGATTGTTGATCGCGAGAGTTGGCGCCAACCGAATCCCACGGTGAAAAAATTATGCTTATCATGCGGTTTGCAGGTGACAAAGATTTGAGTGGATCGCTTGGTTGACGAGGCCATCTGATCCTTGCGCTTCAAATTTAGAATGCGGCCGAGATCGGGATCTGGTGTATGCAATTTAAAGTCATTATTTGTACAAACGAGTTTTTCCAGTGTTCTGGAGCAGGCCATTCGAATAAAGGGTTTCATAAAATTGAGGAATACAAGCTTAGCAACCAAGTTTCTTGAGCGCGAGTTGCTTGGGCGGCATTTAAAAGTTGCACTTCTGGTGATACTGATTCAATAAGTTTTAGTTGTTTCGAAGTTGGCGGCTTGTGGGTAATAAGAATTCGCGAACGAATCTCCTTTGTTGAATTTTCGCCAAAACGAAGACTCTTGGATGCATCCATGTTGGAAAGTTGTTTTCCTAGGCGATCAAGCGAGAAGCCGGCCTTGGATGGTAGTGAATATTTTACTTCAATAATATCCACTTGTTTCCCCCAGTCGACAATGATATCGGGAATGGAATTTCCGGATTTTCCAAGAATTTTATTTTCATTGTCGGCGAATCGTATTGTGGCCCCCTGCTTTTCAAGGGTTTGGAGTGCATTTAGAATGTGATCTTCCGTTGTTCTTCCTAGTCTCTGGTAGAACTTTCCAAGTGAGCCTCTGATTCCTTGGCGTATGATTGATCTCTGCAAATGGACGCGACTGTTGTCAAGTGCCTGCGCTAATTCCAACCCGATTTCGGCTGAGGCCAGAAGTAGAACCCATTTTCCACTCGGATCCGTCCCCATCACCGGGTTCCCGTGGACGTAGAGGTACTTGTGCAGCGTCAGCGGTTCGCCGTTGCGGCCTTCGTAGCTGTCCTGGGTGTGGAAGCGGCCGGTGTTGGTGTTGAGGTAGCGGGCGCGGAGGAAATACATGCCGAGGTCCGCGTCCCATTGTTCGCCGGTGAAGAGGAATTCCGATTGGGTGATTGGAGATTGGAGATTGGAAATTGGGGAGGATTCGAGAACGCCTTCGGCGTTTCGTTTGGCGAGGCCGATGAGGGTGCCGTAGGCGTCGTAATCGTAGGTTTCCTGGAGTTCGCCGGACTCGTCGATGATGCCGCGGACGGAGCCGAGGCCGTCGTAAGTGTAGAAGTGGGGAGTGCGGAGTGCGGGATTCGGAGTGGAAGAGATTTCAGAGGAAACCAGGTCGTGGCCGTAGAGGTGGACTTTTTGGAGCTGTTCGGCGGCGGAGGCGAGCGGGTCTTTTTCTTCGACGACCTGGCTGTAGCCGGTGGGGTTGTTGGGGTCGGTGAGGTAGTGGTGGACGCGCTGGGTGAGGCCGCCGCCGGAGACGAGTTTGGTGAGGCGGTGGCCGTCGGGGTTGTAGGTGAGGTCAATCGTAAGTCCGTTAGAGTGCGTTCTGCGGATCAACCGATTGTCGAAGCTGTAGATGTCGGCGGCGTTGGTGGGAGTGCCAAGTGTCGAGTGAGAA
>DAISZP010000554.1:0-3193 GCA_036824745.1 Luteolibacter sp. | reverse complement strand
TCAGGCGGCGCCCGGTGGCGACCTCACTCCCATCGGAAGATTCGTCTCCTCGCTCGCCGACGATCTCACGGTGAATGCCTCGCGGCTTGCCCGTCTCTACACCGTGCAGGCGGCGACGACGCCGACGGACATCCACTGGGTGTATGATCCCACCATCTTCCGGGCGGAAATTCCGTTAGGGCAGAGTTTCGACCCCAAGGATCCCGACGTGCAGTTGGTCCCCGATCTGGCGACCGGAGCATTCCTGAGGGTAACCGGAGCGGGACCCGGAGCCACGATTGAAACGAAAATCGGATCTCCGGACGGGAGCGTCCTGAACGGAACTCCCGTGCGATGGGACTCGGTGTCCCAGGAGCTTTTCCCAGTCCATCCGGGCTGCCACCGCATCACATGGCCGGACGCGAGCGGATCCGGCGAGGTTTACACCATCGAAATCGCCAGCGCCCTGCCTGGCAACTCCGCGCCGATCACGACGGCACGCGAGGACGAGGATGGCACGCGCCAGTCGCCTCCCGGTTATCTGTTCAACACGCCGGCGCTCGCCCAGGTGACGAGCGATTATCCGGCCACGCCCGGCGCGCACTACCGCCATCTCTATGATCCGGTGCCGGGCCGCTGCCCGCCGACAAAGCTGGATCTCAGTTCCACGGACGAGTGGGCGTTCCAAGACCTGCCGTTCGCGGAGAAGGGAACCGGGGCAACGGCCGACAAGTCGGCCACCGGCACGCCGTTCAGCACCAGCGGCACCGGCCGCAGCGTGGTGCTCTACAGCTTCCGTCCGAACTCCGATGAGGTCGCCGATGGCAATCTAACCAAAGAGAAGCTCGCCGTCCGCGTGGTTTCCTCGACGCCGACCAGCGTGATCTCCCGCAATGACCAAAGGTTGGTGCTTGGCCGCCACGCGCTCCAGCTGGGAACCAGCTCAAGCCCGGATGGCGCTTATGGCGTCCTACAAACGGGGGGCAGTCCTGCGACCACTAGCATTGATCCCGGAAACAAGTTTGTCGTCGATTTCTGGCTCAACGCGAAGGGACTGAAAAACTCCGCTCCGGTCACACTCTCAAACTGCGCCACCGTCATCGGCTCGGCTACCGTGACGTGTGCGAGCACCTCCGCGGTGGTTCCCGGCATGGGAATCAAAGGCACCAACATTCCCTCCGGAACCAAGATCGCGGCGATCACCAACGCGACCACGCTGCAACTCAGCACTCCGGCCACTGCAAACGGCACCGCTCTTTCCCTAACAGCCACGAACAAACCCGTCACGGTGTTCACCACCGGCAACGGCAGCCTCAAGGTCAGCCTCGATCCGGAGGGCTCCACCGCCACCGCCAACTATCGTGGTGTCCAGGTGAGCCACCCGCTTCCCAAGGCGGGCGTGGCTTGGCGTCACTATGCCATCCACGCGTTCACCTACACGTTCTTCGGCGTGGAAGTCGCGGTGGTGGATTTCTATCTGGACGGGGTACGCGAGGAGAAAGGATTCGTCACGAGTTGGTTCCCCGGTTCGGCGCAATCCACCGTGGGTGCCGGATTGTCCGCAAGCTCGCTGCGCTTCGGCGTCGATGCGACCGCGGCCAGCGGACTGTTGCTCGATAATTTCCGCGTCTTCAGTCTGGGGGCGGATCCGCTCGGCTACTTGAATCCCGGCGAGATCCGCCGGTTGAGGGCCGAGCGCGACATGACCGTGGTTGGGAAACAACTGCGGAACGTGGTGCCCTTGCTTTCGTTCAATTTCGAGAGCGCTCCCAGCAGCGGATGGTTCGCCAACCAGGGATCATCGCAGAACGTGGGCGTGGGCACCGTCACCGGCTCCGGCCTCTATGCCGGCAAGTGGGCCGATACCGATCTTCAGGAAGTCGCAACCCGGCTTGAAAGCACCTTGGACAACGCCTCGTTCGGCGGCAGCGGCTACGTCCTCAACGCCGTTTCCAACTACAACGTCAGCCTCTACACCCGAGGCGCGGAAGTCGGCACCTGGGGTCCGATTTTCCCGGTCAACCACAACCAACTCTTTACGGATACCGCTAAGAGACTTGAGGTGGCGTATTACGAGAATCCTTATCTGACGGACCGTCTCGCAAACCCGAACGTCGCCTGGCCCTATGTCGCCACGGAATACAAGGACGTGGTGTTCCCCGCCGTCGGCCCGAACAAGGACAAGGCGATCTACATCGCCAGCCGGATCGGCTCCGAAGGGGTCGACCGCAATGGCTACGCCCAGCCCGTTTTCGACGCGGCGAACTACTCGGACCTGCAGGTCTATCAGCAGGGGAATCCGGCGCTCGCGGGTTACAACCCGAATGAGGAGCACGCCATCGCCGCGCCCGGCGGCCGTGCCGCGCTCAAGGTGAAGAATCTCGGCGAGGATGTTCCTAACAGCCCGCCGCTCGCGGCCTTCGCGCTCCAGCGCGACATCAACACGATGGGCACGACCTACACCTCGGATCCATGGGTGCTGGTGCAGGTGAAGAATCTCACGACCGGCGAGCCGGAAATGGCGGCCTATCAGGTGTTCAAGACCCGTAACGGAGCCACCGCCTTCCCGCGGCCCAGCACCACCGTGGTGAACGCGCCCGGCTCCGGCCTCGCTTACGAGGCGGCGGCCAATCCGGAGGATGGATTCCTCACGATCGATTCCACCAAGGCGATCGATTTCAGCTATCAGTTCGAATATCCGGTCTTCGCAGGCGACCTGCTCATCCCGCCGTATCCGCTCAACCTGGTCATCGGCAATGTGGCGATGCGCGACGCCCGCGGCAACAGCCTGCAGGTCAACGGTATCAACCAGCGGACGCTCTGGCGGGACGTCAACAGCAACGCATGGGTGGTTTCCGGCAACGGAAAATTCTTCCACCAGTTCTTCTATCCGTTCCGCGGCGATTTCTACCTGCCCGGCGCGCAGGCGGGAACTCCGGTCGCATGGCTGCCGGACAACGGCCTGAGTTACACCGGCACAGGCGCCAGCCTCAATCCGGTGAAGGTGCTCTACAACACGTTCTGGCGCACGGATTATCCCAAGCTCAAGCGCGGTGAGACGCTCACCTATCAGGGTGGCGAGTATTTCAACGAAACACCCGGTGCCAAGGGCCTGCCCGCGATGGTCGCGATGGCCGCCTCCGAGATAGTTTACGACAGATCCACACCGAGCATGGTTTACGGCCCGACCGCCGCTAACAGCCACGACGTGAGC
>DAISZP010000026.1:0-20989 GCA_036824745.1 Luteolibacter sp. | reverse complement strand
AGTGCTCCAGAACTCCGACGACTTCCCGTTTCTCGCCGCGGACATGGAGAACGTGAACAACTGGATCGGCCGCTCGATGTACAGTGGGGATTCGAACTCCCACCTCGCCCTTGATGAACTCCGGATCTATCAGCGCGCGCTCACCGCGGGCGAAATTCTCGCCAGCAAGACCGCCGGACCGGATCCCGGTGCCGGTGCGCCGGAACCTCCCGTGCCGCCGCAGTTGCCGGAGTCCCGCTGGTCCTTCAACGACGCTCCTGGTGCGGCGGCATCCGGCAGAGCCTTCACCGACGCCGCCTCGGGCGAAACCGCCACTGTGCGCGGAAACGGAGCCACGCTCAGCGGCACGGCGCTGGTGCTGCCCGGCACTTCTAGCGGAAATCAATCCGCCGCGAACATCTCCGCCTATCTGGATCTCGCCAACGGCACGCTTTCCTCTCGCCCCAGCCTCACCTTTGAGGCATGGATCACCCCGGTTTCTTCGAAGAACTGGCAGCGGGTCTTTGATTTCGGAAACTGCACCATCACCAGCGGCGTCGGTGCCGCGAACGGCGAGATCATCGACGGACCCGCGGCTCCGGGCGTTTCCCAGGCGTCGGACAACCTGATGCTTTCCAACAGCAAGAACAACGTGCTCGGAAGCCACCGCCTGGAGGGCATGCTCGACAACGCGTCCGTTCTAACAGTGGACACCGACCTCTCCGGCTCCACCACCGCGGGCACCGAGTATCACTACGTCCTCACCGTGCAGGATGCGGCGGGCGCATACGGCTCATCCGGTTGCCAGGTGAAGTGGTATCGCGACGGCGAGCTCCAGGGCTCCGCCGATCTCGCCTTCCGCCTCACGGAGATGGAGGACGTGAACAACTGGATCGGCCGCTCGCAATGGTCCGCGGACACCAACGCCCACATGGCCATCAACGAACTGCGTCTCTACAACCGGGCCCTGAGTGCCGGCGAGGTGCTTTCATCCCACACCAACGGCCCTAACACAAGTTTCCCCTCGCCGGTGGCGGCCAATGACGAGGCCACGATCCATGCCGGGCAGAAGGTGCTCGTCGATGTGCTCGCCAACGACGCCAATAGCCCGAACGCGCACACGCTTCAAATCATCAACCCGCCCGCGACCGGCAGCGCTACCGTCACGGGAGGAAAAATCCTCTACGCCCACAGCGGCGACAGTTCCGCTCCCGTCACGTTCACCTATCGTGTCGGCAACGTGAGTGGCTCCACATCGGACGGCACGGTGACCATCCATTTCGCCACCTCGCTGCGCATCGCGAATCCCTCGCTCGCCATGCCGGTGGCCCCGCCGACCAGCGGCTGGCAGCTCGTGGACGCGCTGCCGGGTCTTGTGTTCGACGAGCCGCTCTGCATCTCCTCCATCCCTGGAAACAACAAGCGGCTGTTCGTTTGCGAACGTCTCGCGAAGATCAAACACGTGCCCGATGTGAGCGCCGCCTCGCCGACCCAGAACGTGTTCCTCGACCTGCAAACGGTTGTCGCCGGACGCACGCCCGTCGAGACGATCGAAGGCGGCGGCAACAACGAACACGGTTTGTTAGGCTTGGCGTTCCATCCGAACTACGCGGCAAACGGATACTTCTACGTCGCCTACACCGTGCGCATCAATGGAGCTTCCTACCATCAGCGCATCTCGCGTTTCCAGGTCAGCGCCGCTGATCCGAACGTGGCCGATCCCGCATCCGAGCTCATCCTGCTCCAACAACTCGACGAAGGATCCAATCACGACGGCGGCGATCTCCACTTCGGCCCGGACGGCTACCTCTACTACGCCGCGGGGGATGAGGAGAACCCGAACGACTTCCGTCTCAACAGCCAGCGCATCGACAAGGATTTCTTCGCAGGGATTTTCCGCATCGATGTGGACAAGAAACCCGGAAACCTGGAACCCAATCCGCACGCGTCGATTCCCACCGATTCCGGCATCGCCCGGTTCTCCATCCCGGCCGACAATCCCTTCGTCCACACCAGCCTCGGCGGAGCGTGGAACGGATTCCACAATGGCGTGGAGATCGTCGATCTAACAACCGTGCGCTCCGAGTTCTGGGCCACCGGCCTGCGCCACGTCTGGCGCATGTCGTTCGACTCCGCCACCGGAGACCTCTGGGCGGGCGATGTGGGACAAAACACTTATGAGGAGGTGAACAAGATCACCAAGGGCGGCAACTATGGCTGGGTCTATCGGGAAGGCGCGCATGACACCAATCTCCGCACGCCCGTTCCTCCCGGATTTGCCAGCATCGATCCGTTCTACGAATACGTCCACACCGCCATCGCCGGCGGAGACGCCAGCTTGAAGGGGAACTCCATCGTCGGCGGTCGTGTCTATCGCGGCACCCGTTTCCCATCGCTTGCGGGCGGATACATCTTCAGCGATTCCGTTTCCGGCCATGTCTGGCAGATGGACACCACTACTGGAGCCACCGTGCGCATCACAGGTCTGCCAGGCGCCTACGGCGTCATCTCCTCGCAAGGCGTGGATCCCTTCAACAAGGACATCCTCTTCGCCACATATCTCTCCGGAAAAATCATGCGCCTCACCACCGGCGACGCGGCGAACGGAGACTTTCCCACCACGCTTTCCGCCACCGGCCTCTTCGCCGATCTAACTGACCTCTCGCCCGCACCCGGCCTGCTGCCCTATCAGCCGAACCTCACCTTCTGGAGCGATCACGCCGTCAAGCGCCGCTGGTTCACCATCCCGGACGCCACCAGCAAGATGACCTGGAGCAAGGAGGGAAGCTGGACCTATCCCACCGGCACCGTCTGGGTGAAACACTTCGACCTGGAACTCAGTCGCGGCAATCCGGCGACCAAGAAACGCATCGAAACGCGTGTCCTGGTGAAGACCGACAGCGGTTCCTACGGCATCAGCTACCGGTGGAACGAGGCGCAGACCGAAGCCACGCTCGTCGAGGACGCCGGTTTGGAGTTCGACATCGCGATTGACGACCACGGCTCCCCGCACACCCAGCGCTGGCAGATCCCCGGGCGTTCGAGCTGCCTCACCTGCCACACGCCGCAGGCCGGGCACGCGCTCTCGTTCAACACCCGCCAGCTCAACCGCGTGGAGACCATCCACGGCCACACCGGCAACCAGATCCCGCTTCTATCGGAAAACGGCTTCCTCGCCAACACGCCGCCGCCCGTTTCCAGCCTGCCGCGTCACGTGAGGCCGGAGGAGAGCCAGTTTCCGTTAGAGCAGCGCGCCCGCTCCTACTTCGCGGTGAACTGCTCGTATTGCCACCAGAGCGGCGGCAGCGTCAGCGGATTCTGGGACGGCCGCGCCAGCCTCACCCTGGAACAAACCGGCCTCATCCACGGCACCGCGGTGAACAACGGCGGCAATCCGCTCAACCAATACATCGTCCCCGGAGATCCCGTGCACAGCATCGTGCTCAGCCGCATGGCCGCCTCCAATGGCTTCGGCCGCATGCCGCCGCTCGGCACCACCGAGCTGGATGCGGCGAACATCCAGCTCATCTCGGACTGGATCAGCACCGAGCTTCCAGACCGTCCGCTCTACGACCAATGGCGCGATTCCTATTTCTCGTCCTTCGATCCGGAGAACGGAAAATCCGACGATCCGGACCACGACGGCGTCAGCAACTACGAGGAATACCTCCGCGGCACCTCGCCGATCTCCGGAGCCAATCCCTGGCAAGCCACCATCAGCGGCGGCATGCTCAGTTTCAACCGCCAGGCCCACCGCTACTACGCCATCGAAACCAGCGACGACCTCGTCAACTGGACGCCCTGGAGCCTCCCGCAGATCGACAGCGCCTATCAGTCTGAAGACGAAGTCACCGAACTCCCCCTGCCCGATGCCCCCGGCGGGAAAATGTTCTTCCGCTTCAACGTGACCGAGCCGTGAGGATTCATTGCGATGCGGTAGTCCGCGCCGCTCGTAGAGATGAAGCAGCAGGCGATTCATGGGATTGACTCACGTTTGAATCTCGTTGTTCATCCGTGCAGACCATGTCCGATTTTGAAACGAAATCCCTGCTGATGTCGCCTCACGAGGCGTTACAGAAGTATTTCGGATTTTCGGGGTTTCTGGACGGGCAGGAGGAAGTGATTTCGGAGATCGTTTCCGGGCGTGATGGTTTGGTGGTGATGCCGACGGGCGGCGGGAAATCGCTGTGTTTCCAGGTGCCGGCCTTGTGTTTCCATGGTGTGACCTTGGTGATCTCGCCACTGATCGCGCTGATGAAGGATCAGGTGGACGCGCTGGTGGGGCGTGAAATTGAAGCGACGGTGATCAACTCCACGCTTTCCTGGCCGGAGCAGAAGGAGCGGCTCGATGGCATGCGGCAGGGGAAATACAAACTCGTGTATGTGGCTCCGGAGCGGTTCCGGGCGGAGAGTTTCCTTTCCGCGCTGAAGGACATCGAGATCTCGCTCTTCGCGGTGGACGAGGCGCACTGCCTCAGCCAGTGGGGCCATGATTTCCGGCCGGACTATCTGCGGCTCGGCAGGGCGCTGGACAAGATCGGCCGGCCGCAATGTGTCGCTCTAACTGCAACGGCCACGCCGATGGTGCGCGAGGACATCATGAAGGTGCTCGGCCTGCGCGGGCCCTTCGAGCGCGTGAGTGGTTTCTCGCGGCCGAACCTGTCACTCGCGATCACGGCGGTGGAAAAGGCGGCGCACAAGGACGAGCGGATGCGCGCCGTGATTGCCGCGCACAAGACGGGCATCGTCTATTGCGCCACGCGAAAGAAGGTGGAGGCGGTTTCCGAAACACTGGCGAGCTGGGGTCTCAAGTGCGTGGCCTATCACGGCGGCATGAGCGATCAGGAGCGCGAGCGGGCGCAGAATGTCTTCATTTCCCGCAAGGCGGATGTGGCGGTGGCGACGAACGCGTTCGGCATGGGCATCGACCGGCCCGACGTGCGCTTCGTGATCCACTACGAGGTGCCCGGCAGCGTGGAGGCCTACTATCAGGAGGCCGGCCGCGCCGGGCGCGATGGCGAGGCGTCCGTGTGCGAGCTGCTCTTCAACTACGCGGACACCCGCACGCAGGAGTTTTTCATCGAGGGGGCGAATCCCACCGCCGCGGCGATCCGCTCGATCTATCAGTATCTGCTCAACGAGGCGGACCGTGAATACGAGATCCATCGTACTCTCGAAGAGATCGCGGAAGGCGCGGATCTGAAAAACGCGATGTCGGTGGGCAGCGCGCTGAGCGTGCTGGCGAGGGCGGGCTACATCGAGCGCTTCGATGTGCCGAAGCGCCGGATGCGCGGCACGCGATTGCTGAAACCGGATGTGCTCACCCGTCAGCTCACGCTCGACGAGGCGGCGATCGAGGAGAAGGACAGCCGCGACCGCGAGAAGCTCAAGGCGATGGTGGAGATGTGTTACTCGCGCGTCTGCCGCCAGCAGTGGATCCTCAATTACTTCGGCGAGCATGACGCGGGTGCCTGCGGAAACTGCGACGTCTGCCGCGAGGGCGGGGGAGGGGAGCTGCGATCGCCGACGGAGGAAGAGGACCGGATGGTGAAAATGGCGCTCAGCGGCGTGGCCCGCATGTCGCGGCGCACGAAGGACGGATGGGACGCGCGTTTCGGCCGCGGCCGGATCGTCCAGATGCTCGCGGGCAGCCGTTCACAGGAGATTCTATCAGTCGGGCTCGACCGCTTGAGCACCTACGGCATCCTCAAGCACAAGGGCTCGGGTTATCTCAACGGCCTGATGCGCTCGCTGCTGGACGCTGGCCTCGTTTGCACGGTCACCACCGGCGACTATCCCCTGATGACTCTCACTCCGCTCGGCGACAAGGTGATGCGCGGCGCTTCGTCCTATCAACTCGTGTGGCCGGACTCTGAAACGAAGGCGAACGCCGTGCCGTTGAAGGACCATGGATTCGACGGTCAGCTCTACTCGATGCTGCGTGATCTGCGGGCGAAAATGGCGAAGAAGGAAGCCGTTCCTCCGTATGTGATTTTCCCTAACAAAACACTCGAAGCGATGGTCCGCTACCTGCCGGAAAACGAACGGGACGCCCTGGCGGTGCCCGGCATCGGCATCGCCAAGACGAAGACGCACCTGGCTCCGTTCCTGGAGGCCATCCGTGTGTGGAGGAAGTCCATGGAACGAATGTAGCGGCGTCTCCATGTGCTTCGCGTGAATGAATTGGCGCGAAGCTCACTTCTATGGCCCGACGGACACAGTCCGCCGCTACATTCGTTCCATCAGCTCCTCGGATGTTGCTTGCCGGGCGTTTCCACGCTTCATAGGAATGCGCCGCCATGAGCCTCCACCTCACCGCCATCGTCGCCATGACGCCCGAACGTGTGATCGGCCGCGGCGGCACCCTGCCGTGGCATCTGCCGGAGGATCTGGCTTTTTTCAAGCGCACGACTTCCGGCCATCCGGTGGTGATGGGGCGCAAGACCTTCGAATCCATCGGCAAACCGCTGCCGAAGAGGAGAAACATCGTGCTCACCCGGGACAAATCCTGGTCCGCTTCGGGAGTGGAGGTGATTCACAGTCCGGAGAACTTGTGTATCCTGCCCGCGCTGGAGGGACAGGTCTTCATCATCGGCGGATCGGAGATCTACAGCGCGTTCATGCCTCAGCTGGACGATCTGTTAGTGAGTCACGTACACGCGGCCTGCGAGGGTGACACGTGGTTTCCGGAATTCGAGGCGCAGTTTCCGAGGTGCGAGTTGGTGGAGACGCATCCCGACTTCGAAGTCCGGCAGTGGAGCCGTTGATCACTTCGCGGGTTTGCCGTAGAGGCGCTCGCGGATCTCCTGATACTCCTTCTTGTATTGCGGATTCGCCTCGGACGCCTGATCGAGGAAATACGGGAGCAACACGAAGATCTGGACCATGAAGGCGGCGGAAAACACCAGCACGAAGGCAAAGGCTTTCGATGGCTGGACCTGCCGGCCGATCACTTGATGTCCTCCGGCCTGGTCCCAAAGGCTCTTGCCGAGCCTGCGGGTGGTAAAGAAGGCCATTATCTGGCAGATCAGCGTGAGCAGATACCAGCCGAGGCCGATTCCGAAAAACATCACCCGGGACGCGCGGCGGATCGACTCGGTTAGATTGAGTTTCCCGCCGTCCGGGTTGAGGACCGAGAGGTCGAGCAGCCACTTGCCGGGAGTGGTGCCGAAGCGGTGGATGAGGAAGGCCTCGAACGCGAACCAAGGGATGTAGTGCAGCATCGAGATCCACGGATCCATCATGAGATCCCCGATGTTGCGCCCGGCTAGCCAAAGGGCGAACCACCACAGGGCGGAATAGATGTGAAGATCGCACCAGCGCGCCCAGAAGCGCCGGTAGATGTGAGACTGCGTCGGCAGTGGTGGCGGCAGCGGCCCGGTGGCGACAGGTGGCTGGTATGGGTCTTCGATCGCGCCGGGCTCGACAGGTTTGTCGAACTCATGCTCGAAGAGCGGGATGCTCCGCAGCGGCTGCCACGCCGGAAGGCCTTCATGCCAGACGGGCGTGTCCGCATGCAGTTCGCCTTTCTCGATCCGGCGGCGGACTTCGAAATCGTGGATGGGGCCGGTTTTCTCCCCGTCCTGGATGATCCAGATGTCCATGGTTCAGAGGTTGCGGAGGGATTTGGCCGCATCGCCGCGCGAGGCGAGGTAGGCGGGAACCAGGGCGGCCAGGGTGCAGAGCACGAAGGCCATGACGCCGATGCAGAGCTGCTCCACCGGATTGTTGTAGGCGGGCATCACTCCGGAGCCGGTGATCGTGGCGGAAACCGGATCGAAGCCGAAATGGCGGAACAATCCCTGGATGGGGCCGCGGTAGTGGATGACGACGCGGCCGAGGATGACGCCCAGCACCGCGCCTAACAGACCGAGAAGCATGCCCTGATAGATGAACACCCGCACGATCTGGCCGGGCGCGGCTCCCAGCGCCTTCATCACGCCGATCTCGCGGCGCTTCTGGATGGTGACGGTGAAGATGTTCGCCATCATTGAGAACGCGGCGACGATCATGATGATGGAGAGCGTGAAGTACATCATCACGCGCTGCTGGTTGATGAGGATGGAGAAGTTCCGGAACTGCGGCTGTTCGCTCCATGGCAGGAGGAACCACTCGTCACCGAGCGTTTTCCTGCCCGCCGCTGCCACTTGGTTGGCGGCGTAGGGATCTTCCAGGCGGAGCGAGATTCCCTGCACGCTGTCATCGAGCCCGGAGAGTTTCTGCGCGAGCGGCAGCGGCATGAAGATGTCCGGCGTGATGACCATCATCGATGCCTGATAGACGCCGATCACCGTCGCTTCCTTCGGCAGGACCAGGGTCTTGATCGACTTGAAGGACTGGGCGTCGAGTTTCTCCGTGTCGGTCGAGTTGAGCTGGGACACGATATCGTCGATGGTTTTCCTGCCTTCTCCGGTAAACACGTAAACGCCGGCGGCTTCGTCCCGCTCAGCTTCCTCCATGGCGAAGATGAGTTCATTCAACAACGTTTCCTCGGGAACGCGGATGGCTTTGGTCTTGGTGTCCAACAAGTCCCTGAGAGGCTGATAGATCGCCGACAGCGTGTGGATGGGTATGGTGAATCCGTCGCCTTTCGCTTTCCAAGAGGCGGCGAGCTTCGCAGTGCCGTTCCACGCATCGGGAAACTCCTCGCGCAGCAGCTTCCGGTCGTTCGCCTTGTAGGCCTCCATGACTCCCCGGAGGTTGCTGGTCGAATAGAGCCGGACCTTGTCGCCCACCGCGAGTCCGTAGCCGGTGGCGACGCGTGAGGAAATGACGATCTGGTCATCGATGCCGAAATCGGCCGAGGAATCCGGATAGGCCTCCCGATCAAGAAGCTTGTCGATGGCTTTGATCTGCTCCTTGTCCGAGGGATCGATGCCGAGGAAGACGCCGGAGTCTTTCGCGAAGTCGGTGTCGATGATCACGCTGTCCATCACGAAGGGCGTCGCGGATTGGACGCCGGGAAGTTTTTTCGCCTCGGCGGAAATTTCCCGCCACTCTTCCAGCGGCGGGACTTGGCCGTAGCCCGCTGCCTGGTGTTGCAGCAGGACATGGGGCGAGTAGCCGAGGAAACGTTTTTTCACCTGACGCTCAAGCCAGGCATAGACGGACATCACGACGATCAGGACGAAAACCCCGAGCATCACGCCGATCAGTGAGATCAAGGTGAACCACGAAAGCATGGAGCGGCGGGGATTGAGATACCGCCGGGCGAGGAGGAGGCTGAAGGAACGACGTTTGATGCGCGTTTGCTAAACGGGGAGGGGCGGTTCGGCAAGCGGAGATCGGTGCCGGGAATCACTCCGCGCTCTTGATGCCGATGAGTTCGAGCAGGCGCTGGAGGTCGTCGTCGCCGTAGTATTCGATCTCGATGCGGCCTTTCTTGGAGCCGTGCTGGATGGCCACGTGGGTGGCGAGGTGCTCGCGCAGTTTGTTGGAAATGGCGCGGATGTGGATGTCCACATCACGACCGGTCGCGGGTTTCTTCGGATCGCCGGGTTTTGAGGGTTCGTCGTCGAGAAAGGTCTGGGCGAGTCTCTCGGTGGCGCGCACGGTGAGCTGGCCCTTGATGACCTTGTCCGAGGCGAGAAGCTGGCTGGCTTGATCCTTGATGGACAGGATCGCCTTGGCATGGCCGACGGTGAGCTGGCCCTTGGCGACGAGAATCTGCACATCCTGATGCAGGTCGAGCAGGCGCATCGCGTTGGCCACGCTGGCGCGGGATTTTCCGACGCGGCCGGCGATCTCGTCCTGCTTCAGTGAGAACTCCCGGGCGAGGCGCACGTAGCCTTTCGCCTCTTCCATCGGATTGAGATCCTCGCGCTGGAGGTTCTCGATGAGCGCCATCTCTAACACATCGCGGTCCGAGGCCTCGCGTTCGATGACGGGCACGGTGGCGAGGCCGAGTTTCTTGGATGCGCGCCAGCGGCGTTCGCCGGCGATGAGTTCGAGCTTGCCGTTCACCGGGCGCACGATGAGCGGCTGGATGATGCCGTGCTGGCGGATCGACTCGACGAGATCATCCAAGGGAGACTCGATGAACACGGTGCGCGGTTGAAGCGGACTGGGCACCACCATGTCGAGGGTGACATCACGCACGCGCTTGGCATCCTCGGGAGAAACGGTGGCCTCGGGAACCGCATTCGCGGGGTTCTTCCGAATGAGAGCGCCGAGTCCTTTTCCGAGTGCCTGTTTCGCCATGGGGGCGGGAGCATTACGCAAAGGCCCTGTGGATTCCAAGCGGAATTCCGGCGGACTTTTCATGACAGGCGTTCATCTCTCGCCAAGGCTTGACGCGGGCGGGGGGCGAGGGCATCCATGGCGCGTGAAACCGACGAAACTCGTCTTCTTGTGCGTGGCATCGCTGCTTTGGGGTGGTCATTTGTCCGCCCAGCAGAATCCGGCGCCCGCGCCGCAGCCTGCGGAATCCGAGGTGCAGGCGGATCCGGTGGGGCCGGATGTGATCGCTTCGGCGGTGGCGGCGGTCGGCAAACTCGGCGATGAAGTGGTGATGGGCCGCTACCAGGCGGCCATCGAGCGCATGTATCCGAAGTGGAAGGAGCGCGCGGCGAACCGCGCGGGTGGCATGCAGGTTCTTGAGAAACAACTCGCCGGCGTGGCCGCGCAGATGGTGCAGCAAGGCGTGAGCATGATCTCCTGCAAGCCCAAGGGCGCGCCGACCGTCTATCAGGTCGCGCCGGGCAACCGCACGGTCACCGTGAACGGCGCGAAGGTGGAGAAATACGGCTACACCAAATGGCTCGTCATGGTGCCCACCGTCACCCGGTTCCGCATCATGCGCAAGGAGGACGGGCAGACTCCGAAGCCGATCGTCATCGACAGCACCAGCTATCAGGTCGCCGTTTCCGACAAGGGGGCCAACAACTGGACCTTCATCGACGGCGCGGGGCTCAGCGTCGCCGACCTGCGCGCGCTGTTCATCACTCTCCCTCAGGACATGAAACTGCCCGCCGTGGAGAAAAAGGAAGTCCGTTAGATCACAATCATGGCATCAAGGAAAAAGGGAACACCCGGCGAGAACATCCTGCACCGCAAACTCATCGAGCTCTGGAAGCGGGGACAGAGCGAATACTGCGAGGTCCGCAACTCGGAAATCCACGGCCGCGGCGTTTACGCGACGACGTTCATTCCGAAGGAGGCGCGGATCATCGAATACGTCGGTGAGTTGATCGACAAGAAGGAGAGCGAGAAACGCGGTATTTCCCAACACGCCAAATCCCTCGAAACCGGCGACGCGGCGGTTTATATCTTCACGCTTTCGAAAAACTACGACCTCGACGGCAACGTGCCATGGAATACGGCGCGCCTGATCAACCATTCCTGCGCGCCGAACTGCGAGGCATGGATCGAGGGACGCAAGATTTTCATCCACGCGCTGCGCGACATTGATCCGGGTGAGGAGCTGACCTTCGACTACGGATTCGACGTGGATTGTTTCGAAGACCATCCGTGTCTGTGCGGCCGGCCGGAGTGCATCGGCTACATCGTCAGCCGGGAGCAATGGCCGGAACTGCGCCAGCGGCTCGAGGCGAAGTTCGAAAAGAAAAAAGCCTGATCCGTTCAACCTCCCTGCATCACCTTCAGTCCCCACCAGATCAAGGCGGCGGTGGCGGCGAGCAGCAGGACGAGCAGCACGATGCTGCGGTTCTGATCGCGGCGGACGTTGGCGATTTCACCGCGGGTGACGCTCTGCTCATGGCGGATGCGTTCCATCCGCGCCTGGATTTCCTCCAGCGGGGGAATCGTCCGTTCGCGTTCGCTGCGTTCCTCGGCGAGGCGGCGGTGGTTTTCCTCAAACTCGCGCTTGAGCCGTGCGAGTTCCTCCTCCCTTTCGCGGATTTGGTCGAGTTCCAGATCCTCCTTGAACGTGGTCGAGCGGCTCATTTCAGGAGGGGTTGAATCATTTCAACAGATACGCGATCAACGCCAAAGTGCCGAGAATCACGATCGGCAGGTTGAAGGCGAGACCGTTGCGGAAGTTGGAGGCGAATTCTCCCGTGGAGCCGCCACGCGCCGCGCTGCGGGCTTTCTTGGAGGCGCGGCCGAAGATGGCGCCGCTGCGGCTGCCTTCGAAGTGAGCGGCGGCCTGGTCGTATTCATCGGCCGCGAGATCCACGGAAACCATCGCCTTTTCCAGCTTCTCGGAGGTGTTTTCACGCGTCCAGTTCTCCGGATTGATCTTCTGGAGCTTGTCCAGATGGCCGGCAAAACACGCGCGGCACTGTTCGAGATCGGAAGTCTCGTTGCGCATCTCATACAGCTCGCGCTCGATCAGGGTGATCGCGGAGGTGAGGCGCTCGGTGAGCTCCACCTGCTGGGAAACGAAATTCCGTTTGCGGCTGGTGAGTTCCTCCAGCTCGATCTTCTTGCGCTCGAGTTCCTCACGTTGCTGCTGGATGCGCTCGATCTCCTCCTGGGCGTCCCGCAGCTTGCGGTCGTAGTCCTCGGGTCTGCCCGAGCCCGCCGAAGTCGGCATTTCCAGTTGGGTGGACCGGATCTTGATGTGGTGAGTGTGTTCGGTGGGGGATGCCATGGGTGCGTGGGGATGAAAGGGTGCAAGAGCCCTACAAAATTCCCCCTAGTTCATCCAGCTAAATATTCCACTTTTCTTGACAAAACCCGTTTTTCCAGCATTCACAGCTTTCAGATGTAGAACATGTCGCCTCCGGGGTTCGAGGAAAGCGATTCGAGCGTGATCTGGTCCAGCGACGCCTGCAGTCCGGTGGAGATTTTTTCCCAAGCGCCGCGCACCGCCGGGCCGGATTCCCCATCCCGTGCCACGGAGCATTGAAGAAGCGAGGGATCCACGGCTTCCACCACTTGGCGCAGGGTGATCTGGGCGGCATTCCGGGCGAGCAGGTATCCGCCGGTCTTGCCGCGGCGGCTGTCGATCAGGCCGGCGCGCCGCAGATCGTTGAGAATCTGCACGAGGAAGTTTCCTGAGATGGCTTCGCGTTGCGCGAGGTCCTCAAGCCGTGTAAGAGTCCTCCCGTCATGGTGCTTGGCGAGCTGAGCCAGGGCCCGGCACGCATACTCCAACTTCTGAGAAATCTTCATGAGCGAATCCCAACAAACCGAATCCCTCCCGGCGAGCAAGAAACCAAGTGACAAGCTCTGCGCGGGAAAGATCGCGGATATCCGGAATGTGTGGGAGCTCCTCCGCGATGAAGCGGTCCGGGTTTCCCTTGAGGAACCCACCCTGCGCGCGCTGGTGGACGATGTGATCCTTTCCCGCGATACCGCGGCCGCCGCGCTGGGCGCTCGTCTCGCAAGGCGTCTCGCCCGCGAGGACATGCCGCGCTCCTCCATGGAGCCGCTGCTCACGGAGGTGTTTGAAAACCATCCGCTGGTGGTGCACTCGGCCACCCGCGATCTGCTCGCGATGTTTCAGCGGGATCCCGCCTGCTTTTCCCCGCTGGAGCCGCTGCTTTTCTTCAAAGGCTTCCTCGCGCTGACCACCCACCGCGTCGCCCATCAGTTCTGGCTGGATGGCCGCCGCTGGCTCGCGCTTTATCTCCAGAGCGTGGCCAGCGAGGTCTTCGCGGTGGACATCCATCCGGCCGCGCGCATCGGTTGCGGGATTTTGTTAGACCACGCCACCTCCTTCGTGGTCGGCGAGACGGCGATCATCGAGGACGACGTCTCCATCCTCCACGAAGTGACGCTCGGCGGCACCGGCAAGGAAACCGGCGACCGCCATCCGATCGTGCGTTCCGGTGTCCTGTTAGGCGCGGGGGCGAAGATCCTCGGCCGTGTCGAGATCGGCACCGGAGCCAAGGTCGGCGCGGGCAGCGTGGTGCTCGCGGACGTGCCGCCGCACACCACCGTGGCCGGCGTGCCGGCGGTCATCGTCGGGGAATCCAGCGAGCGGAACCCCGCCATTGAGATGAACCAGAAGCTCGATTGCCTTCAGAAAAAACTCTCGCAGCCATGAAGATCCGCCCCTTCGCCCTGTCCGCCCTCGCCCTCGTTCTCGCGTCCTGTGACAAGGCGAAGAACCTCGCGGATACCGCCGCCAAGACCGTCAAACAGGAACTCGCCTCCGCCGGGAAATCCAGCGAATCCACCGCCGATCCGGAGTTGATGAAACTCGTCGATCAGAATGCGGAAGGCGTGCTCTTCCGCAAGGACCTGCCGTTTCCCTCCCGCGTCGATGTCCGCATCCGGCGGGTGGACGATCTATCCGTCAGGATGATGCAGGCTTCCGAGATCGGCCGCCAGAACGGCATGGTCAAAGGCATCCGCGAACAGGTTTTCAAACTCGAACGCGCCGGCGACCAGGTGCGCGTCACCGAAGAGCGGTCCGAGTTCTCGGTGCCTTCCGTCGATGATCCGGAAGTGACGAAAAAAGCCGAGAACCCGCTCGAACGGATCGCCCACTCTAACAAACCCATCACGTTCCGGAAAAACAGCGCGAAATGGCGTGTCGAGAACGGCGGCGATTTCCGCTCCGCCGTTCTGGAAAAGGAACTCTCGCCCGTGTTCGACACACTTCTGATAGAACACGCGCTCTCGCCCCGGCCGCTCTGGTTCGGCAAGCGCCGCATGAAACCCGGCGACACCCTCGTTGTCACCGGCGATCAACTGCCCATGCTGCTCGTCGGCGGCAAAGGCACCTTCCATCTCAAATACGAATCCATCGAACCCGTCGCAGGCCATCCCTGCGGCGTCTTCTCCGTGACGGGGGATTTCTCGCGGAAAAAATTCCCCGATCTCGCGGGCAACCTCACCGACGAGGATGTCACCATCCAGTCCGGCAGGATCTGGCTCTCCCTGCTCCATCCGCTCATCCTCAAGGAGGAGTTCGATACCATCCAATCCTTCAAATCCGGCGGCCAGGGCAACCTCGTCGGAAGAGCGCAGGGTTCCGTGAAACGCAGCGTCGTCCGTGAGTGGAAGAAGATGTGAAACGATCTTCATTGACGCGCCGCTCCATCCTCACAAGCTGCCCGCCGAATGATCGCCAGACTCCGTGGAAAAGTCATCGAAGCCTATCCGAACCGCCTCGTCGTGGATGTCCATGGCGTCGGTTATGAAGTGATCATCCCGATCTCCACCTTCGACCGCCTCCACGCCGCGGAAGGCGTGGATGTGGACCTCCGCACCCATCTCCACATCCGCGAAACCGCGCACACGCTCTATGGATTCGCCACCGAGGAGGAGCGCGACGTGTTCCTCATGCTCATCGACCGCGTGAGCGGCATCGGCCCCTCCATCGCCATGGCCGTGCTCAGCGGCATGCCGGTTTCCCGTTTCAAATCCTGCGTCGTTTCCGGAAACACCGCCGAGCTCGCCCGCATCAAGGGCCTCGGCAAGAAAACCGCCGAGCGCATCGTGCTCGAGCTCAAGGACAAGGTCGGCGTCGCCGATACCTGGCAGGACGCCGCCGCCGGCGAAGTCAGCGCCTCCGCCGCCGATGCCGAACTCGCCCTCATCGCCCTCGGCTACAAACAAGTCGATGCCCGCAAGGCCGTGCGCAAGGTGCTCGATGCCGAGCCCGCCGCCGCCGTGGAATCCCTCGTCCGCGGAGCCCTGCGCGCGCTTCAGGGCTGAGAGTGCAATTCCGCTACCTCATTTTGCACCTTGTCAGGCGTATGGTCGTGGCCAGACTCGGCGTAACTGTCGCTCCGTCATCGATCCGATAGAAAACCCGTCCACACCGACATGTCATTTTCCTCAGCCAACGAAAAGATCGGCCGCTACCGCTGGACGATCTGCGCGCTCGTCTTCGCCGCCACCACGATCAACTACCTGGACCGGAACGTTCTCGGCCTGCTGAAGAAAACCCTCTCCGAGGACGGCGTCTTCGGTTTGGACAAGGCGGATCAGGAACTCAACTACTCGACGGTCGTCATCTGTTTCCAGCTCGCCTACGCGCTCGGCATGCTCGCCGCCGGCCGGATCATCGACAAGGTCGGCACGAAAAAAGGATACGCCTATTCGCTCATCGGCTGGAGCGTGGCGGCCATCGGTCATGCCTTCGGCCACCACACGTGGAGCTTCGGCTTCTGGCGCGCCGCGCTCGGTGTCACCGAGTCCGGAAACTTCCCCGCGGCTAACAAAACGATGGCCGAATGGTTTCCGAAAAAGGAACGCGCTCTCGCCACCGGACTCTACAACTCGGGAGCCAACGTCGGAGCCATCGTCGCGCCGCTCGTCGTGCCATGGATCGCCAGCCACTGGGGTTGGGAATGGGCCTTCATCATCACCGGAGCCGTGGGCCTGCTGTGGCTGTTCTTCTGGTACACGATATATGATTCCCCGGCGGCGAAACTTGAAAAAGGCCAGCTCTCCCAAGCCGAATACGACTACATCCACAGCGATGCGGACGAGCAGGAGGCCGAACGCGCGGACAAGAATGCGGAAAGCGTTTCCTGGCTCAAACTTCTCACCTTCCGCCAGACCTGGGCCTTCTTCTTCGGCAAGTTCTTCACCGATCCGATCTGGTGGTTCTATCTGTTTTGGCTGCCCGCGTTCCTCGAAGGCGAGAACGCCCGCAAGGTGAAGGAGTTCATGGCGGCGAATCCGGACTACACCGGCCTTCCCGCCGATGTTCCCGGCGTGATCAGCTGGCCCTTTGCCGTCGCCGTGGTTTACACCGTCTCCACCTTCGGCTCCATCTTCGGCGGCTGGCTGCCCAAGCATTTCATCAACGGCGGCATGGATGCGAACAAGGCGCGCAAGCTCTCGATGTTCATCTTCGCGCTCTTCCCGCTCAGCGTGCTGCTCGCCTCGCGCCTCGGTGAGATCAACACCTGGTATGCCGTGGGAACCATCGCCATCGCCTGCTCGGCCCACGCCGCATGGTCCGCGAACATTTTCACCACCGTCTCGGACATGTTTCCGAAAAAAGCCGTCGCCTCCGTCACCGGCATCGGTGGCATGGCCGGTGCCGTCGGCGGCATCCTCATCGCCCGCGCGGCCGGTGTGCTGCTCGCCCACTTCACCAAGGAAGGCAAGGTGGAGGTCGGCTACGGCATCCTGTTCGTCATCTGCGGCTCCGCCTACATCACCGCGTGGATCCTCATGCACCTGCTGGTGCCGAAGTTTAAGAAAATCGTGCTCTGAGCGCATCGGGAGGTGGACGGCGGGCCATCCGCCGCCTACACCACGCGCATGTCCGTCCGCACCCGCTTCGCGCCATCGCCCACCGGTTACCTCCATGTCGGAGGTGCCCGCACCGCTTTGTTCAACTGGCTCTTCGCCCGCAAGATGGGCGGAGTGTTCGTTCTTCGCGTCGAGGACACCGACGAGGCCCGCAACACGGACGAAGCGAAGCAGGCGATCTTCGATGGCATGAACTGGCTCGGCCTCGATTGGGACGAAGGCCCGCACAAAGGCGGAAACTGCGGCCCGTATTTCCAGAGCGAGCGCAAGCCCGTCTACGACGCGTGGTTCCAGAAACTCGTCGATGCCGGACGCGTCTATGAGGACGGCGGCGCGTGGCGTTTCCGCTTCGAGCGCAAGCCCATCACCATGAACGATCTCGTCTGCGGCGAGGTCACCATCGATTACCGCGATGAGTCGAACACGCCGGACATGGTCGTGAAACGTTCCGATGGCTCCTACGTCTTCCACTTCGTGAACGTGGTGGACGATCTGGAAATGGGCATCACCCACGTCATCCGCGGCGAGGACCACCTGATGAACACGCCGAAGCACCTGCAGTTGATAGAAGCCTTCGGTGGCAAGGCCCCGCAATACGCGCACATCCCGCTCATCCTCAATCCGGACGGATCGAAGATGTCCAAGCGCGATGCCGGAGCCGCCGTCGGCGACTATCCGCGCCAGGGTTTCCTGCCCTCCGCCGTGGTGAACTTCATCGCGCTGTTAGGCTGGTCCTCCAAGACCGATGAAGAAATCTTCACGCCCGCCGAATTGATCGAACGCTTCACCCTCGAAAACGTCAACCGCGCCCCCGGCCGTTTCGATTTCGAAAAATGCAAGTGGGTGAACCAGCAGCATCTGCTCAAGGTGGGCGCGGAGGACTTCGCCGCCGCCGCGAAACCCTTCGTCGAGGATGCCGGCTTGCCCATCCCGGAAAACTTCAACGCCGTCGCCGCCGCTGTGAAGGACAAGGTGCGTCTGTTAGGCGAGGTGCCCGCCGCGGTGGATTTCCTGCTCAGGGACGATTTCGCCTACGATGACGAAGCGGTGGCAAAGGTAAAAGAGCAATCGTCGATATTGGAGGTGTTGAGCAGCATGTTTTTGGCGTTCCAAGGTCTTCCTGAATGGTCTGCTGATGCCGCTACAGCAGTCCTTAATGAAGCCGCTCGAGCTGCACGTTTGAAGCCAGGCCAGCTGATGTTTCCTCTGCGAATCGCCTTATCAGGCCGCAGACACGGGCCAGACATGAAAGATATTTTGGATTTATTGGGGCAAGACCGATGTGTGGCCCGGCTGGGAGAATTCGCATTAAAAAAGCTCCTATAGATCCATGAAGCCCGTTTACACACTCGAAGACCTCGTTTCCCGCGATGTGCTGGATGCCGGTGTTCACAAGCCCGCGAGGCTGGCGGTGCTGGGGTATCCCATCGCGCACTCGGCCTCGCCGCGCATGCACCAGCCGGCTTTGGATGCGGAGGGCATCGATGCGCGTTACATCCGGCTGGAAGTGGAGCCTGGAAACATTCCCGAAGCCTTCGCGCGGATGAGGGCTCTGGGTTTCATCGGCTGCAATGTGACGGTGCCGCACAAGCTGGAAGCGATGGCGGCTTGTGACGAGGTGCGCCCGGACGCGCGTGCGCTGGGGGCGGTGAACACGGTGCGCTTCGATGCGGATGCCACGCGGGGTTTCAATACGGACGGCCCGGGATTCGCGAATGCCATCGAGGATGAGTTCGGCGTTCCGTTAGGAAGTCTCACGGTGGCCATCGCGGGAGCGGGCGGCGGTGCGGGGCAGGCGATCGCCACACAGTGCGTGTTGTTAGGCATGGAGCGGCTGGTGCTGGCGAACCGGAGCGTGGAGAAACTGGAAACGCTCGCTGAACGACTCGGGGAGCTGGGTGGTAGGACGGAGGTGTCCATGTTTCCATTGACCGGCGCGGCGCTCATGGCCGCTTGCCAGGATTGCGATCTCATCGTGAACACCTCATCGGTAGGGCTAAAGGAGGGCGATCCGTCCATCCTAACAGCCGATTGCCTGCGGGCCGGGCACTTGGTTTATGACACCATCTATCAGCCGCCGGTGACGCCCTTGCTCGCTCTCGCCAATCAAACCGGATGCCGCACGGCCAACGGGAAATCGATGCTGCTCCATCAGGGCGCGCTGGCGTTCCAGCATTGGTTCCCGGGCACGGATCCGCTTGCCGTGATGAAGGCGGCGCTGGCCTAGTTTTCCCCGGATGCGGGCTTTTCATCCGCCGATTCCAGAACGACTCCGGGGTCCGCGGTGGAATACCAGTGGCAGGCGGGGATATCGGTCACTTCGAAGCGGCGCTCGCCGTTGAGTTCGGTGCGTTTCACCTTCACCCGCACGCGGATCAATCCATCGGGATTCGGATTGGGGAGCTTGGAGCCGAAGGGTGCTTTGCCGGCCGCGGCGTCGCGGAATCCGGCTTCGAGGATCCTGCCGGCTTTCGCATCGCGCGGGACAAGAAACTCGGGTGATTGGAATCCGGTTTCCAGAGGCTGGC
Organism: Luteolibacter sp.; assembly: GCA_036824745.1. Lineage (GTDB taxonomy): Bacteria > Verrucomicrobiota > Verrucomicrobiia > Verrucomicrobiales > Akkermansiaceae > Luteolibacter. The sequence continues at coordinate 1,355 of DAISZP010000026.1, read as the reverse complement.
CGAACTTCGGCGCATAGAAGACCACGCTGATGGTTTTGTCCTTGTCCTGCCGGACCTCGACCAGGCGCTCGCGGGCGAGCAGGCGGAACTCGCATTCGTCCGGACCGGTTCCCGCGAGGAAGAGCGACCAGGAATAATCGCTGAAGCGCGCGAAGTGATCCCAATCGAGTTTCCAACTGCCCTGGCTTTCGCGGAAGACGGTTTCCAACTGAAATCCTTCCCGGGCGGCCCAGCGGGATTCGATCGCGTTTCCATCCGGAAAATGGAGAACGGTTTGGGAAATGAAAGCCAACCCCTGAGGGTCGATTTTGGGCAGCGAGTTGTAGGTTTGGAAACGGATCATGCGGCCCACGGATTCGGACGGAGTGAGGATGAAATCACTGCATTGTTCCGGAGCGGTCTGGGAAAGGAATCCAGCCAGGGTGGCGGCGCAGGTTTGGGCGTTTTTCTCCAACAGAACCTGGTCCGCGGTGGAAAGTTCGTTCGCTGGGCGCTCGGACACGTTCGAGGTGATCCGTTCGGCGGATTCGTCCCGGAAATTGTATCGCACCGCGAGGAAGATGATGGCGAGCAGGATGGTCCAGGCGGCGAAGATCTTGAGCATCAGGTGGCGGTTTTTCCTCCGCCGCACCTTCTGCCTGGCACGCTTGTTAGGGTCCGTCGTGTTGTCGGTATCCGTTTCCTCGTTCGGGTCCGCCTGAGACGGGACGGGGGCGGGGGGCTGGATGGCGGGACTTGGATCGAAGCCGCATTTGGAACAAAGCCGCTCCGCCGATTCGCCGGCTTCGGATTGAAACAGGGAGCCGCAGCGCCCGCAGTGGAACCAGAACATGTGGGAGTCGCTCACGGAGGGTTGCGTTCAGGGAAGGAGCCAGTCGTCGTGAAGAAATTCATCCACGAGCCATTGGTTGGGCTGGCTGCCGGCAGGGCCGGGTGCGAGGCGCAGCGTGACGGGTGTTTCCTCGGGTGTGGAATCGATGATTTCTCCGGAGCGGAAGAGTTTGGCGATCGCGGAGCCGGTGCTGGAGTCGCGGCGGGCATAGGCCCACAGGGTGGTGTGGCGGTCCGGAGATAGAAATTGATAACTTAGATACTCCTGCTCCGGGAAAACGCTCGTGAAGAACCGGGATGGCAGGATGAAACCGCGGATCTCGGAGGGATCCCCCTGGCGTTTCTCCAGATCGGGAAACGTGGCGGTGCTGTAAGCGGTGGTGGCTTTCCAATCGAGCAGCATTTGCTCGCCATCCTTCGCCAGATAGGCGCGGAACGAGTTGAAATTCGGGAGTTTCCCTTCCAACACCCCGAAGGCGATGTCCTTTCCATCGACGACTCTCCAGGTCGTGGCCTCGTTCGGG
>DAISZP010000553.1:0-3232 GCA_036824745.1 Luteolibacter sp. | reverse complement strand
CGGAGGAAGAGGAGAACGGCAGGATCACGCTGGATATTTATGACGCCTCGGCCCTGCCCGCGCTGACGAAGATCGGCACCTGCGGACGTGCCATCCCATCATCGATGCGCGTGGCGGGCACCGGTTTGCTCTGGCCGCAGGCCAACCGTCCGGTGGTGGTGCTGGACGCGGGATCGTCGTTCTGGTTCGGCCTGGCCAATGTGAAATCCAACGGCGCGGCTTCCTTCGCTGAGGCGGCGAGGACTCCGAAGCGTGTGGGCATTCTTCCCGTGACGGATCGTTTCCCGTTCTGGCGTCCTGCCCGCGCGCCGCGCCTGCTGGCCTTCGATGTGACGGATGCCTCGGCTCCGTCCGTCGGCGAGCCGGTGAGGATCGGCAATACCCGCACCATTCCTAACGGATTCTATCAGGCGGCCGGCGGATTGGTGGTCGCCGGTGCGGGCGATTGGAAAGAGGAGTCCGACGGCGAATGGTATCCGGAAGGTTCCGCGATGCAGTCGCTCTACGTGACCGAGGTTCCGGTTTCCGGAGAACCGGTGGTGCGGCCGGTGATCGATCTGCCGGGGGATTTGTTCGCCGTTTCCGAACTCGATGCGGAGGGTTTCCTCGCCTTCACACGAAACGATGAGGGTGACGGCATCAAGGTGAGCGCCTGCGATGGCTATGACGCCTTCGAAATCGGCGGACTGGATGCCGATGCGGGATTTGCCGCCACCGCGGGTGGAAGAAGGTTGTTCCTCGCCACGAAAGGCGGTGTGGAGCGCCACCGTTTGAATGACAGCGGCGTGTTTGTGAACGAGGCTTCAGTGAAACTCGGCTGGACTCCGGATTCGTTGCGCTGGGAAAACGGGCTGCTGCTCGGTGGCACCTGGAACAAGCTCTTCGCCGCGGAAGCCAAAGCGGAAGAGGCCACGATCTGGCGCTTCGCCGGATGGGGGCTCGGTTTCGACCAAGTCCGCGTGGCCGCTGATGGCGACCTGCTGGTGCCCTTCGGCGAATTTGGCGCGGAGCGCTTGGAGCGCTGAGTTCCGCTTACGGTCCCGGTGGCGTGGAGATTCCGCCTCGCCGGGACTTGTCAAGCGGGTGGATCTGGCGATGGTTTCCGCCATGCTGTCCTTTGACAAACTGGAACGCCGCTTCGGCTGGCTCTCCTTCCCCGGATTCCTGCGATACTACGCGATCCTGCATGTGATGGTGTTTTTCCTGCAGGCCTTCCGGCCGGAGGTGTTTGAATTGCTGATCTTCGACAAGGAGAAGATCCTCGGCGGCGAGGTGTGGCGTGTGGTGACTTGTTTCTTTTCATTCTCCAGATTCGGCGGCTTCTCGCCGATCAACCTGGTGTTCCTCTACTTCGCGGTGATGTTCTCGTTCATGATCAGCGACGGACTGGAGGCCGTGTGGGGAGTCTTCAAGGCCTCGCTATTCTATTACACGGGTGCGGTCTTGATCCTCGCGGTGATGTTCGTGTTTCCAAATCCAGGGCTGCCGCTGGCCTTGTTCACCTCGGCCTTCCTGGCGTTCGCGACGGTGTTGCCGACGGTGGAGATCCTGATGTTTTTCATCCTGCCGGTGCAGATCCGCTGGCTCGGATTTCTAACGGGTGCGGGAATCATCTTCAGCGCCTTCAGCAAGCCCGCGCTGATCCCGTATCTGGTTCCCTGCTACCTCGTCGTTTATGCCAACTACCTGCTCTGGGCCGGCATCCCCGCATTGCGGCGCGTGGGCCGGGTGGCGAAGGCCGCGAAACGCCGCAGCCAGTTCAAGGCGATGAGTGATAGCGGCCAGGAATCCTTCCACACCTGCGCGAACTGCGACCGCACGGAGATCAGCCATCCCGCACTGCACTTCCGCGTGGGCCCGGACGGCCGGGAATACTGCGAGGAGCATCTGCCCGGGTGAGGCAGGCTAACAACTTTCCAGCGCTCCGGCGGGCACGGCTTCGCGGAAGAGGGCGGAGACGAGTTCTTCCTCCGCGGGGATGCGGGCGAAGGCGGCCTGGTGTCTGCGCGCGGCGTTTTTCCAGAGGGAGAAATGGTTCGCATAGGCATCGAGATAACGGCGCAGGGTCGTGGCTTCGATGCGGTGGGGATGGCGTGTCTTGAGTTCGGCGTCGATGAAATCCACGTTGCCGGACCAATCGGGATGGGCCTCGGCTTGAATCCATGGCGAGAGGATCACGATGCTGCCGTGGCGCTGGCCGAAATGGCGGAGGATGGGCTCGGGATCGCCGGGAAACAACAAGTCTGATAGAAACACCCGGATCGCATTCGCACGGACCGGCACCTTGGTCACATCGGGCGCGGCGGCGGGATCACCGGATTTCAGCGCATCCGGGAAATCGAGCCAACCGTGGCCGCGGGCGAGCGCGGGATCGAGCGGCAGGGCCGAGTTTCCACGAATAAGATGGATCGAGAGCGAGGCTCCGGCGGATTCGCAGCTTGCGACGAGGAAGTGGAACAACTCAGCGGCTCTAACGGACTTGTGCTCCTCGAAGAACATCGATCCGGAGACATCCACGATCAGGTCCACCACCGGGCGGACTTCCTCGCGGAAGAGTTTCATCGTGTAGTGGCCGGTGCGGGCGTAAGCCTGCCAGTTGATGTGCCGCGGATCGTCGCCGGGCGAGTAGGCGCGGTGGTCCTGGAAATCCAGCGAGGAACCGGTGCCGCTGCCCGCGAACTCACCGGCCTGGCCGCGCCATGACTTGGAACGCAGCGGAAGCCTCAGGCGCGCGGCCGCGGCGAGCGCGTGGGCTTGGGCGCGATGGAGATCGGGAATGATCATGGGGTTTCCGGTGTTTGCTCCGGACTCGCTAACAGATGTTGCGACAGGGCCTTTCCGCGTTGCCTCAGCGCGACGATCACGAGGATGACTGCGATGAGGGCGTCCACCGCGACGTTTGCCGCAAGGATCACCTCACGGTAGTCGTGGCCGCCGTTTTCCGAGATCACCATGAAGTTGAAGGGGCTGAATGCGAAGAGCCAGACGAAGCCCTCGCTGTTCATCGATTCCGCGAGAATGGCGAGTACCGAGGCGAAAAGTCCGGAGCCCACATAGACGAGCAGATAGTTTCCGATCCGCTGGCCCTCGCCCTTGAAGAAGATCGTCTGCCACAGCGCCGGGAAGAAGAACGATCCGAGAATGGAGCAGACCATGATGGCTTCCGCATCCGAGATGTCGGTAATCGGAATTTGAAATGATCGAATTCCCGTGGCGAAATGATCAATTTGGC
>DAISZP010000552.1:0-3238 GCA_036824745.1 Luteolibacter sp. | reverse complement strand
AAGGAAAAGCAATGGGCAGTTGTGGATTACTTCTTGTCCTTGGGGATCGACCTGAATCGGGAAAATGAATATGGAGCCAGCGTTTTCAGAATCGCCTGTTGCGGCATTACTCCTCCAGAGTGGATTGTCCGGATGATCGACCTTGGTGCAGATATTCATCACCGGTGGCGGGGAGAAACTCCGTTTTTCGAAGCAGCGAGGGGACAAGCGCTTGATGTCATGGAATTGCTCATGCGACATGGTGCGGACATCAATGCGAAGAACAACGATAACAGGACTCCTTTGATCACATCGGCTCAAGGTGGATGGGAATCCTCCGTCGGGTGGTTGCTCGATCAAGGGGCTGACCCCAGACACATCGAAGGTTATAATCGGGACGCGCTCTACTGGGCGCAAGAGAACGGGCATGGCACGATTGCGGAATTGCTGCGGGCAAAGCTGCGAGAGGCTGATTGACCAAGCTCCGTCATCGTCGCATGCAGTCAGGACAACAGCTGCAGATCGAGTCCCGCAGTTTGAAATCTTCGGAAATCCTTGTCGAACGTGACCAACCTGAGTCCTCCGCAGATCGCGAAGGCGGCGAGATAGGCGTCCATCCAGACTTTGGGTGAGGACGATCTCATTTCCGAGAGTTGCCGCCAGATGAGATCGAGGCCCGGCGGCTCGGGTTCGAAACGGGTGGCGTCGTCCGCCATCAGTTGGTCAAGAGCCTCCCAAGCTTGCTGGTTCGTGAGAGGCACATAATCCGTTGCGATTTTCTGGGTCAGCAGCCGAAGAAAGGAAATCCGGGTGGCCCGGCAAAATACGGCGGTGTCTGAATCCGCAAGATTACCAAACCAAGCCGCCGCAATCGAATGGTGGGCGTGCTGGCCAACGGCAATCGCAAGAAACACATTGCTGTCGCAAAGGTGCATCATGGTTGCGGACCACCGGTTTCCGCTTCCATTTCGAGTTCAAGCAGACGTTCACCACTGATTTCGAATGACTTCGAACCCGCCGGAGCCGGGATCAAGGGCAGTTTCACCCGATGGCGGGCTCCGGCTCCTGCGGCCGTCTGGGGAGCTGCAAGGCCGCGTCGAAAAACCTCTTCCGCCACATCACGGAGTTTGCGGCCTTCGCTGGCAGCGCGAATCTTCATTTCCCGAACCAATTCCTCGGGCAAATCCAGAGTAGTTTTCATGAGTCCAGTTTTCCAGCTTTCTGGATTGCTGTCCATCGGGTTTTTCGCCATCGGGAGTCGTGCCCCCTGTTGTTTCCTCACCCGGCGCTTCCCAAAATCCTCGCCTGGTCGAAATCGTAGGGCGTCATTTCCAGCAAAACGAGGTCATCGACCTGGAACTCCGCACTCTCGTCGGCGAGGGGTTTGGAGAGGTGGGCTAGAATGATTTTTCCGTTCGGGAGGGAAACCCGGTAGAGGACCGGGCCGCGGTTCTCGAGAATCCGGCCATGGGTGTGGATGGTGGCGTCTGGCATGGCGCGGGCGGGATTCCACCTGCTTCGCAGCCATTCTTCAAGCATTGGAACCATCCGGCGAAATTTCCCGTGAATCCGGTGATCGGAGGGAAACCAGGATTCAATCCGTTGATGATCAATGGATTTTGGTTCGGATTCCGGCACGGCATACGCATTCACGTCAGACACACCCCCATCCATGGGTGTTGCAATTTTTGAAATTCTGCCCTAGTTCCACCGCCGCAACCCCCTCTCATTTGAACATGAACCTCCACCGCATCGTTTTCCGCTGTCTGGCAGCCGCAGCAATTTTGCTGCTGGCGAACTGCGCCAACCAGAAGCCGGGAGCCCAGGTCACCAAGGACGGCAAGTTCGTGAATCCCTATCCGGCGGGCACCTATGATCATTTCAAGGCGGAGCCGACCTATCCGAAAACCTACGATGTGTGGAAAAACGAGGAACTGCTCTCCAAGACCGATGCCAGCAATTCGCACATCAAGATCGACCTTGAGAAACAGCGCGGTTTCCTCATGAACGGCGACGAGGTGGCGATGGACTATCCGATTTGTTCCGGAGTGCCGAGCCGTCCCACGCCCACAGGCACCTTCTACATCCTCGAAAAGGTGGTGGACAAGAGTTCCAATCGTTACGGCAGGATCGTCGATGCCGCAGGTGATGTGGTGAATGGAGATGCGGATGCGACGCAGGATCCGATTCCCGAAGGTGGCAAATTTGTCGGCGCCCCGATGAAATACTGGATGCGCCTCACCAACGACGGCGTGGGCCATCACATCGGCCCGGTGCGCCGCAAACCAGCCTCCCACGCCTGCGTGCGCGGCCCGAGCAAGACGATCCCGATCGTTTACTCGAAGGTCAAACTCGGCACCAAGGTGGAGATCGAGTGAGTTTCCTTCCCTAACACACGATTTGAACGAAAAGGCCCGGAGTGAATCCGGGCCTTCCTTTTGAGATGCTTCGGGTGATGGCGGAAATCACTCTTCTTCCATGAACTTGTCGTGACCAGCCTTTTTCATTTCACGCATGGAGCCGAGGATCTTGCCGGCTTCCTCCATGTTGCCGGAGAGGTAGGCACCCTCCAGTTCGCAGAGGGAAACATAGACCTTGCCCATCATCTTGCGGTATTCGGCGGCGGCTTTGGCCTTGTCCGGGCCATCGGGCATCTTTTTCACGAGGTCCGGCGTCTCGGTGAGGGTCTTGACCACCACGGCTTGGGCTTCGCGGGCAAGAGCCGCGCATTTCGCGGGATCGCTCTCCTTGCGGAAGGCTTTGAAGGAATCGTTGAACGACTCCATCTGCTTTCCGAGCGGCGTTTTCTTGTTATCGGCGGAAAGCGGAAGGACCAGCGAGGCGGCGAGCGCCATGAGGACAAATCGTGTTTTCATACGCACGGGATACACACCACGAAACGGGTGATGTTTCATGGAAAAATTTCCACTTCTCACAGAAGCGCCATCGCCCGCCGAAAGGCCTCGGCGTATTGCTCCACGAGCGGCGCGGCGTCCGGATGGCAGAAATTCGGCAGCCGGATCATCCGGCGGTTCATGGATTCCGTGACGGGAAAGGCAGCGATGACCGGAAGCGCCAGTCCATCCGGATAACGGCCGATGGTTTTCCAGTGTCCTTCGGTGAAAAACGGCTGCTGGTGCAACAGCGGATAACGCGGAAGGCCCGCACGACAACCGAGCTGTTGGAGGATCTCCACAAGGCGGTTCACGTCCAGATCCGGATCGCGATGGCGGAGGATGAACTCGAACCACACCCGACC
>DAISZP010000551.1:0-3245 GCA_036824745.1 Luteolibacter sp. | reverse complement strand
TGCCAATGCGGTCGTAGGCGTAGCTGATGCTGCCGGGAGAGCCGCTGAGGATGGCGGGATACTGGACGCTGGTGAGTCGGTAGAGATCGTCGTAGCCGAAGACCTGCGTGTTCTTGCGCGGATCGCTGGTGGGGATGGCGCTGCGGTTGTCGTCGATGCGCGTAATGTTCGAGGCGGCGTCGAAGCTGTAGGCAAAGTTGATGAGCTGCGTGGCGGCCTTCTCGGTGGTGAGCGCACGAAGTCGCAGGCGGGGGTCATATTGATAGGAGGTGGCGACGCCGTTGCCGTAGGTGGTGCTGCCAAGTTGACCGGAGGCGATGTAGCTCATGTTCGGCACGATGAATCCACCCGGGCCGCCGGTGATGTTGAGCGGCAGATTGCGGGCATTGTAACCGTAGCCAACGGTGTCGCCGTCCGGGTAGGTGAGGCCGGTCACGCGGTCCAGCGAGTCATAGGCAAACTTCGACTGGTAGCTGACGAGCTGGCCGTTGGCGGGGTCCGGGATGCGCTTAATCTTCCATGACGTGCGACCACGCGCATCGTAGGAAAGGATTTCCTCACCGGAGAGATCTGACACTTTCGCCAGCTTGCCGAGCACTTGGGCGGAGGCTGCGCTGGTGCTGTCTCCGGCGGGAACGGCGAATGCGGTGTCGTAGAAATAGGTCACATCCGGGGTCCGGCCTGCCGAGTCCTGATAGTCTTCGGTTTTGATGCGGTTCGCGCCGTCATAGGTCATGACGATGGACTGATTCTTCGCATCCAGGGTTTGCGTGAGATTCGAGGCGGCGTCGTAGGTGTAGGTCATCACGCCGCGGTCGGGATCGTGCATGAAGACCATGCGCTTGAGCCCGTCGTAGCGCATCCACTTCTGGTTGTTCTGCGAATCGAGGATTTTGATCAGGTTGTCCGCGAGGTCGTAGGTGTAGCGGGTGGGATAGGTGACCGGAGCCGCGCCTTCTCGGTTGAGTTCGTCCACGCCGACGAGACGCCCCAGACCATCCTGATACTGGAGGTGGGGTGTGCCGCTGTGTGAGGATGACGGATCGTTGTCCTCCTCATCGAAGAGCACGGTTTTCTGTGGCAAGTAGTCGGTGCGGGTGGCCTTGCGCGGACCGCCTGAGGTTTCCGGCGGATTAACCGTGGTGATGGCACGCCCGGCGGCATCGTAGTAGTCGGTGACGCGTGCACCGTCCGGTGGAGGATTGCGGAAATCCGGGCTGCCCGCAAAGAAGGGCAGGTAGGAATCCCGTTCGGCCCCCCGGGAGGTGTAGCGTTTGACGTTCTTGTAAACGAATTGGCTCCCGGTTTCTCCTTCTTCGATGGTGCCGAGCTTGTGGCCCGCACCATCGGTGATCTGGACGATGTCGAATGTGCCGCCGCCGGCCTGCTCGCGGGATTTCACGGAAACGCGGCTCACCACCAGCGGTGCTGAGGACACGGCGAGGCTGAGGTTTCCCGCGGTGTCGTAGGTGTAGTCCAGCGAGCGCACCGGATCGCCGGGCTGGTATTGGAAGACCTGGGTGGGTGAACCTGCCGAGTCGCCTGGTTTCACGATGCCGGTGAGGCGATAAAAACTGTCGTAGAGGTAGCTGGAGACGTTGCCGTTGAAGTCCGTGGAGCTGGTGATCACTCCCGCGCCCTTGTCGTAGGTGGCTGAGGCTATCAGGTCGGGATTTCCCCCGCCCACCTTGATCGTCTCGGTCTGCACGTAGGTGTGGAAGGTGGGATCATAGCCATAGACGCGCTCGTGACCGCCGCTGCCATAGGCGGGATCGCGGACGGTGGTCGGGTTTCCGTAGTTGTCGTAAATCGTGGTGCTGGTAAGGCTGGCGGATCCGGAAACCCGCGGATCGCCGGGATTCGGGCTGTAGCCGGGAAACGCGGTGCCGCTGGAGCCGATGAATTTTTCTTCAGATGTGGCGAGTCCGCGGGTGCCAATCTGGCCGAAGCCGAGATTGTCGTAATAATTCCGGGACTTGCTGACGAAATTGCCGGATTCATCGGTGACGCTCACCTCCATGGGCAAACCGATGATCCAGACGCCGAGGTTGAAGCCATACTGGGTGGTCGTAGTCCGTTCGTCGTCGTAAGCCATGCCGACCACCCCACCCGAGGTGACGCCATATTCCCGCTGAAGCGTGGGATTGCCAAAGAAGTCCACCTGCGTATCCGAAGTGATCGTTGCAGGGCTCACGCCAGCGGCGAAGGGATTTGCGAAGTGCAGGGAACCCATGGCCTCGATTACCTGTTTCGCCACGAACGACGAAAACGGATAGGTGACCTTTTGACCGTTCAGGGTGCCGTAAGGAATGGAGGCGCCGGGCTGGGTGAAGCCGCCGGTCGCATCGTGGATCGTCTTCAGACTCCACGTCTGATACTCGCGGGTGAACACGATGGAATCCGGCGTGAGCTGGCCATCGAACGCGCCTTCATCGCTTTCGTCAATGAAGCCATCCCCATCATTGTCCACACCGTCGAATGCCGCCGAGATAAGGGTGGTTTCCGTCCAAAGCACCTTGCCCTTGAGCGCTTCCTCCTCGTAGCCACCCAGTGGATCGAACTCATCGACGATTCCATCCCCGTCATTGTCCACGCCGTCCGGCAAGCCGGTATGGAAAGCGAGGCGGGTGACGGTGCTGGGAGAATTGACCTCCGCCGCCGGTCCACCGTCCGTGAGCCGGTCATCGCCGCGTTCGACTTTTTTCGCGAAGGCAAATCCCCGGAACTCCTTCTCGAAGGGATCATAGTAGCCATCGTAGTAGGAAAACTGCGTGACATAGCGGTCTTCGCCGGGGATGGCGTCCAGATCCAGTCCGAAGCGTTTGCCAATCTTCGAAACACACCACGATGGAAACGGAAGCCGTGTGTGCCAGGGGTTTGACCCACGGAGCGCCTCCGCATAAAAGTCCGTGCTGGTTCGGTAGGACAACTCGGTGCGCAGGCCGATGCCGTTGTCGATCACGGCAAGCAGGTTGGGTTTCACATTGCCGCAGAAGTCCACCCAGGCGACCCGGTAAGCTCCGGCGGACGGGTCCCAGTTTTCCCAGAGCAGATCGGTGGAGCCGTTGCCGTTGATGTCCGCCTGTTGGAGCACGGTCGTGCCCTTGATGTAGTCCGGAGTATTGGCCACCTCGAAGCGTCGCGAGAAACCGTCGTTGCCGAGGTTGATCCAGTAGGAAACGTGATCGTAGGCCACCGAAAGCACGTCGGCGAGCCCATCGCCATTCACATCCCTGACGAAGGCG
>DAISZP010000550.1:0-3252 GCA_036824745.1 Luteolibacter sp. | reverse complement strand
TTAATCACCGGGCGGACGTGGTAGGCGTAGGCATTGCTTGTTAGATTCGTGGAACCGGGTGAGTCCGTGTAGTCGGTGGTGGCGGTGACAGGGGTTCCATTCAGTTTCGACGGAGCTCCGCTATTCGTGGAACGATACACGTTGAATGCGACATCCGCCGGATCGTTTCCAAACAAGCGCCAGCTCAGGTAAACCTGGGTGGAACTCTTCCTGATCGCGACCAAGCCCCGGTTGAGGTTTTCCATCTGGCGCTGCGCCGAGGCGTGCTCAGCGGAGAGCATCACCGCGGCAAAACCAATCACGGCTCCAAATTGACGGGAAATCATGGGTTTACGGTTCCGCCCATTGGCCAAGGCGATTCCAAAGATAGTCCCGCCGGTATGTCCAAAGTCCATACCCAAGCCGGGTTAACGCCCTGTGCCTCAAATTCGAGACTTCAGAATGCCCCATGGGAATTCGAAACCTTGAAGCCACTTCGACGTTCAAACCGTTGGCGTGGCTGGAGGGGACAAGAGTGTCCCCGCTCCTGAGGGGTCACTCGGGCTCCGCTTCGGGGGCCTTGGGGAGTTTTTCGACTTCGTCGAGCAGGTTGACGATATCCACGCCACGGATGGCGGAGGCGTCATGGACGAAGCGCAAGACCGGGGTGGACTTGAGAACCACGCGCTTCATGACCTTGGACTGGATGGAACCGTGGTCGCGGTTGAGTTTGTCGATGACTGGGCCGGCCTCGCCACCAAGCACGCTGGTCCAGACCTTGCCTTCCTTGAGGTCCTGGGTGACTTCGACTTCGGCGACGGTCACGAGCTTGCCATGCCACTCGTAATCCTTCTGGATCACGGTGCCGATTTCACGGCGGAGCAGTTCGTTGACTCGATCAAGACGGCGGGACATTGGCGAAAGTTGAGAGAGTGTGCTTGTGAGTTGAGAGTTTGGAAGACGAGAAATGAGAAAGCCGAATTTGACTCCCAACCCTCAACTCAAGACTCTCAACCTCTTCAGAGCGTCTGTGGGACTTTATCGAGTTTGTAGCACTCGATGATGTCGCCTTGCTCGTATTCGTTGAAATCGCCGAGGCGGATGCCGCATTCGAAGTTGGTGCGGACTTCCTCGACCTCGTCCTTGAACCGGCGGAGCGTGGACATGCGGCCGTCGAACACCGGGATGCCACCGCGGATGACGCGGGCGTGGGCCTTGCGGTGCACGCGACCGTCGGTGATGAAACAACCGGCAACGCGGCCGCGGTTGATCTTGAAGATTTCCCGGACCTCGGCATGGCCGATGACGGTCTCGCGGGTGAGCGGTTCGAGCAAACCAAGCATCGCCTCGCGGACTTGGTCGATGAGTTCATAAACGACCGAGTAGAGTTTCACCTCCACATTGGAGGCCTTTGCGGACTTCACGGCCTTGGCCTCGACCTTGACGTTGAAGCCGAGGATCACGGCATCGGTGGAGGCGGCGTAGGTGACATCGGATTCGGTGATCGGCCCGGCGGCGGCGGTGATGAACTGGCACTCGACCTTGGCGGACTCGATGGCGAGCACGGCCTTCTTGATGGCTTCGACGGAGCCCTGCACATCGCACTTGAGGATGAGCTTGAGCTGAGCCTTGCCGCCACCTTCGGTGACCATGGCGTAGAGGTCTTCGAGGCGGTTGCGGTGCTGGGGCTTGAGGCGCTCCAGACGCATTTTTTCCTGGCGCTCGGAGGCGAGGGATTTGGCCTCGCGCTCGGTTTTCATCTCGGTGAGGTGATCGCCGACGTTCGGGAGTTCTTCAAAGCCGATGACCTCCACGGGCATGCCGGGGTGGGCGGCCTTGATGGCCTCGCCGCGGTCGTTGATGAGCGAGCGGACTTTTCCGGAAAATTGGCCGCAGATGAAGGGCATGCCGGTCTTCAGCGTGCCGGACTCGACGATGACGGTGGCAGTGGTGCCGCGGCCGGGAACCACACGGGCCTCAATGACGGCGGCGCGGGTGGTGGCCTTGGGGTTGGCCTTGAGCTCGAGCACCTCGGCTTGGAGAGCAATGAGTTCCAATAGGCTTTCCATGCCCTTGCCGGTGAGGGCGGATACTTCGGCAAACTCGGTATCTCCGCCGAAGTCGGTGGTTTGCAGGCCGTTCTCGGCGAGCTGGCCTTTCACCCGGTCCACGTTGGCGGAGGGCAGGTCGCACTTGTTGATGGCGACGATGATGGTCTTGCCGGACTTCTTGGCGTGATTGATGGCTTCCAACGTCTGCGGCATGATGCCGTCGTTGGCGGCCACCACGATGATGATGATGTCCGTAATGTCCGCGCCGCGGGCGCGCATGTCAGAGAAAATGGCGTGGCCAGGAGTATCGAGGAAAGTGATTTCCTGCTCCTCGTGGATAACCTGATAGGCACCGATGTGCTGGGTGATGCCGCCGGCCTCGCCAGCGACCACCTTGGACTTGCGGAAGAAGTCGAGGATGGAAGTTTTGCCGTGGTCCACGTGACCCATAATGGTGACAATGGGCGGGCGGTTTTTGAGCAGGTCCTCCGGCTCCTCGACGGGGGCTTCGGGCTCCTTGATGACTTCCTCGACCTTGTGGAAACCCTTTTCCTTGTCCCGTTTCTCACGCTCGAAGGTGAATCCGTGGAGTTCGCAGATTTTCGCGGCGATGTCCGGCTCCAGCGGTTGGTTCGGCGACGGGAAGACGCCGAGCTTGATCAGATCGGCGGTGATATTGAAAGGCTTGAGGCCGAGGCGTCCCGCCAGATCCGGGATCATGATCGGGGGCTTGATGACGATCAACTTGGGATCATCCGAAGGGGATTCATCGGCGGCGGCAACAGGCTCGGCAGCTGCGAGAACCGCGGCAGGAACAGGAGCCGCTTCGGGAGCCGGGGCAGCGGCGGCGGGTTCCTCCTTTTCGAGAATCTTGGAGATGGATCCGAGAACCGTATTCGGGGCGACCTTGGCCTTGCGGACTTTCGGTTTCTTCTCCTCGGAAAACAGGTCGAGGGCCTCGCTCTTGGCTTTTTCCAACTTGCTCGGAACGGGGGCGGAAATGGCTTCCGCCTCCTGGCGCTGGCGCTCACGGCGTGAGGGTTTCTTTTTCGATCCTAGAAGATCGAGCACCTCTTCTTTTTCGGGTGAGCTATCGCTGTTTTTGGGCATCCGGCTATTCTGGTATTCGGGAATCGGGGGGGGTGAAAAATGGATCAATCGTTGGAGACCACGCCACTGACGATTTCCTGGGCGCGAACGAGAATCGGCTCGGCTTCCTCCA
>DAISZP010000549.1:0-3257 GCA_036824745.1 Luteolibacter sp. | reverse complement strand
GGAAAAGGGCTTTTTCCCTCCTAAGATTGCCGGGCTTTATTCGGGCCTAACTCCCCAAGGGTTATATGCCGCGTCTGAGCGGGGGTGGCTTCGATTTTTCAAGGTCGGATCTGAGCGGTTTTATTCGTTTGCCGATCTTCTTGCTTACAAGCGGGCGGGGTTGCTTCGTGATGCGGGCTCTAGGATTACTCCGTTGGATCGGCATCTCGCACGCGTTGGGGTTCGTCCAATGCCTCGCAGGCACGATAAAACCCATCCGATAGCTGATGCGTGGTTCTGGTTTCTGCTTGACCAGCAAGGCGCATTTCCGCCCCGTTTGGCGGCGGGGTATCTTCGGATCACCCCGCAGAGTGTCTTGGCTGCATCTCGGAAGGGTTGGATTCGACGTTTTGAGGTGGGCCGGGAAAATTTTTATTCGAGGGTCGATGTTCTGAATTATTGGCATACGGGATCGGCTCGGAATCGCGAAAATCGACCGATTCCGAGGTTCGAAAACAGCCCGGTTTCAAGCGCTCCCCCATCGTCGAATTCTGTAAGTCACTGATAGTCTGTATGTAATGCGGAATTAAAAGGTAGTGGGTCAGTTTGAGATTTTTCTGGTCCGAGTGGTCCTGGAACCCTTCCCAGCCACTTTGCCAAAATGTCAGCCGAGCGCTGCCAAGGTCACGGGTGTCCCTACAGAATCAAGGAGGCACAATCGGCTCGCGGCACGGATGGCGGCGTCGCATGATGGCCGCAAACAAAACGGCAAGCCGTGGCAAGGCCTCTGTCGCGCAATCAGCCATGGCCATGAACCAATCATCGAACTTGCCGTCCCGTCCGAGCCACTTCCATCGATTCCCGCTTTTGGTGGCCGCGATGATTTCCAATCTCAACGCGCAGCCGCTGGACCCGATCGCGGCGGGTTTCCGCAATCCGCCCGCTTCGGCGCGGCCGTGGGTCTATTGGTTCTGGAACAACGGCAACGTGACCGAGGAAGGAATCGACGCGGATCTTGCTTCGATGAAACAAGCCGGAATCGGCGGCGTGATCCACATGGACGTGCTGGAACGCCACGCGCCACCGGCAGGCGACGCGGACTACATTGGCGAACACTGGCAGAAACTGATGGCCCGAGCGATTTCGAAAGCCCGGGAACTCGGGATCGAGATCAATCTCACCAACGGTCCTGGCTGGTGCGGCAGCAGCGGGCCTTGGATCACGCCGGAGCTTTCCATGCAGGCGCTGGTTTCCTCCACCACCGAAGCCAATGGCGGAGTTGAGGTGGTTCTGGCGAAACCCGCGCTGCCGGAGCTGCCAAGGGACGAGTTTTCCAGCAAGCTCGCCCGAGAACCCTACTATCAGGATATCGCGGTGCTCGCCTGGCCGAAGCGGGATGGCGCGGTGAGCCTCGCGGAGGTGCTGGATCTAACCAAACAGACGGACGAAGGTGGTCGCCTGAAAACTCCCCTGCCCGCCGGCGAATGGATCGTGCGGCGGATCGGTCATGCGAGCACCGGCTCCTCGACCCGGCCACCGGTGAAAGGCGGCAACGGACTGGAGGCGGACAAGTTCAGCAAGGAGGCGATCACGCTGCACTATCAGAAAGTGATCGGGAAGTTTGCGAAGGAGTTTCCGATGTCGCGCAATGGCGGCTTGGTGGCGACGCATGTGGATAGCTGGGAAGTTGGCAGCCAGAACTGGACGCGCGGGTTTTCCGAGGAGTTCAGGAAACGCCGTGGCTACGATCTCACGAAATACCTGCCGCTGGTGGCGGGAAACGATCCGGCGCTGGTGATCGGATCAAAGGATGAAACCGCCCGTTTCCGCTGGGATTTCTCGATGACCTGCTCGGAACTTCTATCCGAAAACTACATCGGCGCGCTGGTGGAGCTTTCCCATCGGAACGGCCTGCGTTTCACGCTGGAAGGATACAACCTGCCCTTCGGCGACGAGGCGGAATACACCGCGCCCGCGGATGAACCGATGACCGAGTTCTGGTCCACCGGTGGAAATGAAAACGCACGCAAGGCACATGAGATGGCTTCGGTGGGCCACACGACGGGCCGCAAGGTGATCGGCGCGGAGGCCTTCACCGCATCGGATGCGGATCGCTGGAGTTTGCATCCAGCGTTGATCAAGCCGATGGGCGACTATCAGTTCGCGCAAGGCGTGAATCGTTTCGTGATCCACCGCTACGCGATGCAGCCATATCTGGATCGTTTCCCAGGTGCGACGATGGGACCGTGGGGGCTGCATTACGAACGCACGAACACGTGGTGGCCGATGACCGGCGCTTGGCATCAATACCTGAGCCGCTGCCAGTACCTGCTGCGCGAGGGACACTTCGTGGCGGACGCGCTCTTTCTTCGCCACCAGCAACCGGATCAGACGTATTTCGACGCGAAACCGGAACTGCCGCCGGGCTACCGCTCGGATGACATCAGCGCACGGCAACTCATCGCCCGCGCCATGGTGAAGGACGGCAGGATCGTGCTGCCGGACGGCATGAGCTACCGGATGCTGATCGTGCCGGACTCGCCGATGACGCCGGACCTGTTAGCAAAACTCCGCGATCTGGCGGCGGACGGCGCGACCATCTACGGCCCGCAGCCGAAACGCTCGCCGAGCCTGAGCGGCCATCCGGAATGCGACAAGGAGGTGGAGCGAATCGCCACCGAAGTCTGGGGCGGCGGAAATGCGGAAGAACATGCGTTTGGCAAGGGAAAGGTGATTCAAGGAACTCCGTTGAAGGAGGTGCTGGACAATCTAGCAGAAGGCCCGGATTTCCAATCCACCCAGGAGATCCACTGGATCCACCGCAGGCTGGCGGACCGTGAAGTTTACTTCGTCGCAAATCCCAAGGAGCACCCGGTGGTGGCGGACATGGAGTTTCGCATCAAGGGCATGGTGCCACAGTGGTGGGATCCGGAAACGGGAGGCATGCAGCGGTTGGCGCGCTACGAGAGCACGCCGCGAGGTACGCGCGTGAAACTCCCCCTTTCCCGCGGCCAATCGGGTTTCGTGGTGTTTCAAGCCGAGGCCGCTCCGCGAGAGTCCATCGTTTCGGTGATTCGTGATGGCAAACCTGTCGGTGACACCATTCCGATGCCAGCCATTGACGTGGTCAGCGCGCGGTATGGTCCGCCGGGTGATCCGGCGCGAACGATTGATGCAAAGACTTTGTTAGATGTTATCATCAAGAAGGGAAGCCTCAGCTTCGATGTCGCCAGCCTGGCCCAACCGGTGGATCCGGCTTTTGGCTTGGTGAAGAAGTT
>DAISZP010000548.1:0-3270 GCA_036824745.1 Luteolibacter sp. | reverse complement strand
GGGGTGTGCCTCCATCGGATTCCAGAACCTCGCCCGTTATGGCCTTCTCATCTGGGTCCCAGTCCATTTTCTCGGCAAGGGATACGACAAACAATCCGGCACCATGTGGGTTTCCATGGCGCTGCCCATCGGCATGGCCATCGGCGCCTTGAGCGCGGGCTGGATCTCGGATGTCGTCTTCAAGGGCAAACGTTCTTCAGCCATCATCCTCTTCCTGCTTCTCGCCGCCGCCTCCGCCGCCGGGCTCTCCGGACTGCCGCATGATTCCGCCTGGGTCATGCCGTTGTTGTTTCTATCAGGATTCTTCGTTTACGGACCTCAGTCGGGATACTGGGTGCTGTGCCCGGATCTGTTAGGGAGCCGGCTCGCCGGCACCGGCACCGGCATCATGAACTTCTTCGCCTACCTTTTCGCCGGACTCGGCGAACCATTGATCGGGAACCTCGTCGATCAACGGGGTGGTGACACCAACGTCATATTCTTCGTCATCGCCGCCGCCTGTGCCCTGGGCGCGGCCTTGATGGCACTCATCCGCAAATCCGCATGAATACCGAACGCTCCAGCGCCCGCGCCCTCGCCGCCATCTTTTCCGGCCATGGTCATCCATTCCGGCTTGAGGAGTTTCCCGTGCCGAAACCCGGCCCCGGAGAAATCCTTGTGGAAATCACATGCAGCACCATCTGCGGCAGCGACCTCCACACCTGGCACGGCCGCAGGCAGGAACCCACGCCTTGCGTGCTCGGACATGAAATCGTCGGCCGCATCGTTTCTTTCGGTGCCCGCACGCCACGGGTCGATCTCAAGGGTGGGGATCTAACCGAAGGCGACCGCATCACCTGGACCATCGCCGCCTCTTGCGGGGATTGTTTCTTCTGCCGCCGCGGCCTTTCCCAGAAATGCGAGAACCTGTTCAAATACGGTCACAACGCCATCGCCCCGGGCCGCGAGTTCAGCGGTGGTTTCGCCGAATGCTGCATCCTGACAGCTGGAACGGGCGTCGTAAAACTTCCCGATCATCTATCGGACACGCTCGCCGCACCCGCGAATTGCGCGGTCTCCACCGTGGCAGCGGCGATGCGCCTCGCCGGGTCACTCGATGGATCGACCGTCGCCATCCTTGGCTGCGGCGTGCTCGGCATGAATGCGGTGGCCATGGCCCGGTTCCTTGGGGCCGCGCAAGTGATCGCCTGCGATCTCAGCCCGGATCGATCCGCGCTCGCCGCCCGATTCGGTGCGACCTGCTTCACCTCGCCTGATGAACTGTTGGAAATGACGCGTGGTCTGACCGGTGGCCGGGGCGCTGATATCGCGCTCGAATTCTCAGGAGCCGCAGCCGCGGTGAGCAGCGCGCTCTCCACCACCCGCACCGGAGGAACAGCCATCATCGCCGGAACCACCACTCCCGGTTCCGAGTTGAAACTTGATGCCAACGACCTCGTCCGCCGCATGCTCACCATCCGCGGCCTTCACAACTACGGCCCGGAGGATCTCGTCAACGCCGTGGATTTTCTATCAGAAGCATCCGCGAGGATCCCCTTCGGCGAGCTCGCTGGCAGTGAATTCGCGCTTCAGGATATCGAGCGCGCCTTCAGGTCCTCAACTTCGCTTCCGGGTCTTCGCACCGCGCTGATTCCCTGATTGATCATGCGGTTCCAGCATGGGAATCTATCAGGAACCCTGCCGTCCGCTGGTCTTGCCCACCGATGCGGATGCTTGATAGGAGCGCTTCGATTGGATCGATCCGCGGATCACGAAAACATCCGCGCCGTATCCGATGCGGTCGTAGAGATCCGCGACGTCCTTACTGCCCATCCGGATGCAGCCGTAGGATGCGGGCGATCCGAGCCTGCGCTCTTCGGGCGTCCCGTGGATGTAAATGGTGCGGCTGAACGCGTTGCGGTTGCGTGATTCCGTGCCGGTCAACCAGAGGATGCGGGTGACGACCGGGTCCCGGCCGGGAGCGTTGGGCCTGAGGATTTCTCCGGTAGGCCGGCGGCTTTTGAAAACCGCTCCAAGCGGTGAGTTGGAGCCGATTTTCTTGGCAACTTGAAGCCTGCCGAGCGGCGTGCAGTTGCTTCCCGGGCGATCACCGACACCGAATTTCGAAGTGGAAACCTTGTAGGTTTTCACCGGCTTCCCGTCGCGGACCAGCAGCATCCGCTGGTCGGAAACGCTGACAATCATCTTGTTGCGATTGTCGCGGCCGAAGGGGGTATTGACGCAGCCGGTGAATCCGATTGCGGTGAGAAGGCTGATTGTGGTGAGAAGGACGACGCGGGGTAAACCTGTCATGGTCATTTCACGGAGTTTTGCGATTCACGATCTTTTGCTCAACCGCGGCAGTGCTGCTTTGAAACATGCGGTTCAGCGACGACAGTGAAGTGTAGAAAAATCCGACCGGGAAGGGAAGCAGAAGAATTGCCGATGACCAGCGTGCTTCAGCGGCGGCGGAAACCACAATGAAAAGGAAGAAGAAACCGAAGAGCAACTCGACGAAGGGAGTGAGGGTCTTCATCGCCTTGTAGCTGCTCTTTTTCCAGTCCGCGCGCTTGTTTTGCGCGGCGATACCGTATTTCGGAGTGCGAACAAATGCCGATTGGTGGTTGAACAGAGCCTCGATCACCGCTTTGGCGTTGCTGATCGACATGCCGATGCCGAGGGCGAGCAGCAGCGGGAGATACGGGATTTCCTTCCACCAGGTGCCCGGACGGAGGGCTTTTTGGGAAACCATGTAGAACACGATCACCGAGACCGACGAGAAGAAGAAGATCGGCACGTTGATGATGTAGTAGGTGAGCTTGCCGAAGTCCGGCTGCCATTGCTGGTTCGGATAGATCAGGAAACACAGCACGATGAGCAGCAGGTAGGCGAAGTTCGAGGTGAGATGCGCCGTAGCCTCCATTTTGATGAAGAGCGGGATTTTCGCCTTCCAGATCTCCGGGAGCACCTTCTTGCAGACTTGGATGGAGCCCTTGGTCCAGCGGTGCTGCTGGCTCTTGAATCCGTCCATGTCCACCGGAAGCTCGGCCGGGGTTTCCACATCGTTGAGGAAGATGAAACGCCAGCCCTTGAGCTGGGCGCGGTAGCTGAGGTCCATGTCCTCGGTGAGGGTATCGTGCTCCCAGCCGCCGGCGTCGGTGATGGTGGACTTGCGCCAGATGCCGCCGGTGCCGTTGAAGGTGAAGAAGCGGCCGGAGCGGTTGCGGGCGGTTTGCTCGAGCTCCAAGTGCCCGTCGAGGAACATGGCCTGGATGCGGGTGAGCACGTTGA
>DAISZP010000547.1:0-3276 GCA_036824745.1 Luteolibacter sp. | reverse complement strand
GCAATCGAGCAGCAAGGACTTTCCCAAGGGCTGCTGGAGCACAATCTGGAGGTGACGCCCGGAGATTTGCGTGAGATGGCGGCGGACCTGCGTGAAAGCGTGGGAGAACAGGCGGATGCCCGCGGCAAGAAGACCGGAGCCACCGCAAGCATCCCGGGATTCCTCAAGACCCTGCGCGAATGCAAGATGACATTCGATGCGATCTATCAGAACACCTATGCGCACGACGCGGAACTGCTGGCGAACTGGCGCTCGGTGAGCCATGTGCCGCGCCACGGTGGAGGCGAGGAGAAGATCAAAGTGCCGGTCTCCACACCTCAGGCATAATTAGGAAGATGATGGCGGCGTTTTTCCCCGCCGCCACATCCAGCCCGCCTCCGGTGTACCGGCAGGCGGGCGACCGCGGTTTGCCGTGCGCCGGAGCCATCGTCTCATGCAACCGGTGCCTGCGTCGGGTGGCCGTAGAAACACGAAATTCCGCCACCTAAAATTTCACCACCTTGAGCGCGATGAAGAGGGGGAACTCCTCGGCGGCCTTGTGCTCGGCCTTGCTGTAGGGACCGGAGCCTTGCGAACGGCGGTGGCTGTAGAGTTCCTCGCAGGCGGTCACGGCGAGGCCGCCCTTGCCGAGCGAGGTGAGGATTTCTGATAGAGGACGGTGATGGAAGGCGGTTTGTTCTCCGGAATCCCTGCCGGGATGGGTGGTGACGGCGATCTCCAGCGGCTTGCCGTAGGAATCGACGCGGCGGAACTGGATCTTCTGGTCGTTGTCCCATCCCCAATGCGTTTTCTTGGGAATGCGGAAACAGGGATGCATGAAGACAAACACCGCGCGTCCGCCGGGTTTCAAGGAGCGCGCGATATTGGCGAACAAAGCTCCGGCATCCGGCACATCATGCACGGCCATCAGGCAGGTGGCGGCATCGTGCGAGCCATCCGCCCACGGGCCGGGCTTGCAAGCGTCCGCGACGATAAGGGAAACCTTGGGATTCTTCCCGAAGCGGGCCTGGGCGGACTTGATCAGGCGCGCGCTGGCATCCACGCCGACGACGCGGGCGGCTCCGACCTCTAACAAGGGTGCGACCAGCACACCCTGGCCGCAGCAGACATCGATGACGGATTCGCCGGGTTTCGGATCGAGCATCCGGAGAGCGGCGGGCAGGATCACGTTGCGGTGATAGTCCGATCCGGAGTCGCCGACGAGTTTGTCATACCAAGCGGCCACCTCGTCCCAGCCACGATCCCCGTCGCTTTTGTTAGGTCGGGGAGACGCTTGTTTCCGAGCCTGTGGGCGGTGGAACGGACGGCGTGGAGGCTGCGGCATGGCGGATCACTTTTTCCGGATGCGCCAGACCTCGACGATCTGGTTACGCTCGGGATAGCGGCTGCTGAAACGATCCGTCTGGCCGAGGTAAACGGCCTGCACGAGCTGGCCGGGGCGCTTGATGGAGGAGTAATACTCGGCGGCGGCGGTGGCGCGGGCGGAGGAAAGCGTCTGGTTGCTGTCCACGTTGCCAGTTTCGGACGCGTAGCCGATGACTAACAGCAGATCACCGTCCGGCATTTCGGAAACCAATTGATTGATGCCCTCGACGTCCGCGGGAGACAACTCGCTCTTGCCGGTTTCGAAGTTGAGGGTGCGCAGGACGTTCGCGCCAAGGCTGACGGCGAGGCTGGAATAGGCGGTGGCGATTTCCGAATCCGCCTTGCCTTCGAGTGTGCGCAGGTTGCGGAACAACTCGACCGCGGCGGGAAGCAGTTCGCTTTCGGAGCTGGCGAAGAGTTTCGCTTTCGCGAGTTGGCCGTCGAGTTCCTTGATGCGGGCTTCGAGGAAGTCCTTGGCGCGCAAGGCTTCGTCCAGACGACGCTGGAGCTCGTCCATTTCCGCCTTGGGAACGGTTTCGCCCTTGGCTCGGAGCCGGGCGACTTCGGCGGCGAGGGCGTCGTTCTGCGTTCTGAGTTTATCGAGATCAAGACCGGCAAGCGTGGCGTTGTTCAGTTGGGTGCGGAGACGTTCCAGCTCATCGCTGAGGCTTTTGCGGAGCTGCTCGGAGGTGAGCAGCTTGTCGCCGAGGGACTTCATTTCGAGATCCTTCTCACCGAGCATCGTTTCATAGCTCGTGGCGAGGGCGACCATGGTGTCGGCGTCCTTTTTCATGCGGGCGGCCACATCGCCGATGGGCTCGCCGCCTTCGATCGGGCGCAGCCCGAGCGAGAGCCGGCTGGCGTTGAGGTTCGCCTGGGCGGCGGTGACTTCCGCGTTCAGCTTGCGCAGTTCTTCGGAATCCGCCGAGGAAGCGCCGAACCGGCCTTTGAGATTCATCACGATGAGCACCCCTAAC
This sequence comes from Luteolibacter sp., assembly GCA_036824745.1. Taxonomy (GTDB): domain Bacteria; phylum Verrucomicrobiota; class Verrucomicrobiia; order Verrucomicrobiales; family Akkermansiaceae; genus Luteolibacter. The sequence continues at coordinate 934 of DAISZP010000547.1, read as the reverse complement.
AACGCGATGATGACAAACGCGAGGATCACCCCGGGCGGCAGGGCGGACTTGGCGGACGGCGCCGCGCGAAGGTCGGAGGCGGCATCATCATGGGATTCGACGGGGTCTTTCTCGTCTGACATGGGCGGAGGTTGCCCGTCGGTTTCCCGGGTGTCAATCGGCGGATTCGGACCTCAGATGTCAATCAAACCGAGGAAATCCGCGGGCCTTTCAAACAAGTGGTCCGGGTCCTCGGCGGCGAGGGATTCGCGGGAGTTGAATCCCCAGGTGACGGCGGCGATGGGGATGCCGGCCTTTTGCGCGGCTTTCACGTCGCGCAGTTCATCACCGATGTAGAGCAGCTCCTCGGGGCGCAGCGAGAAGGTCTTGCGGATGGCCTTGAGGTGCTTGGCTTTCCCGGTGAGCTTGGAAGTGGAGGAAATGAAGTCGAACTGCTCGCGCATGCCGTGGGTGCGCAGGAAGAGGTCCACGTTTGCGGTGGCGTTGGACGTGAGGATGCCGAAGCTGCGGACGTGGCGGCGCATTTCCACGAGCACCTCGGCCATGCCATCGATCATCTTGAGCCGCGTGATGCTGCCGCGCATGAGCCCGGTGCCGCGGGAAATGAGGGCGGGCACGCGGCGCTTCGGAATGTCGAGGTGCTCGAGGAGCTGTTTGAGGGAAAGATGGCGCAGGTGATCGAGTTCGTGTTCCTCCACCTGGCGGATGCCGTAGTCCGGCGCGATCTGGTTGAAGATCCTGCGGGTTTCTCCGAGCGTGTCGGCGATGGTGCCATCGAAGTCGAAAACCAGTGATCGATATTTCATGTGAAGCGGCATGTCTATCCGAAGGTCCTCCGTCAGACCAGCGGCAAGTTCGGATGAATGTCCTCGTTCAACGGGGAGCTCTCACCATGAAGATGCCGGATCAGGGCGGCGAAGGCGAACATGGCGGC
>DAISZP010000546.1:0-3293 GCA_036824745.1 Luteolibacter sp. | reverse complement strand
CCGGTGTCCATCGTCATCGGCATCCTCATCGGCCCGTTGCTCTATCAGGACCACCGCCGCTCCATTCCCCGCGGCGCGTTGTTCTTCAGCTTCCTCATCACCGTGGGCGTGCTGCTCATGCAGACCGGTGAGTTCGGCGCGGGAAACCGCGGGGATCTTCTAACCGGTCTCGTCCTGGTGCTGGTGAGCGCCACCGCCCATCCGGTCGGCAACCGCGGCAGCATGTTGTTGTTAGAGAAAAGCCGTTTCCCATCCGATCCCATTCTCCGGCTGTGCCTGCTGATCCTCGGGAGCCTGCCATTCTGGATGTTGCTTTGCGGATGGGCATGGTTTCGCGCGGGTCCTCCATCATCCGGCCAATGCCTGTCCGTGGCCGTCATCGCCGCCACCGGATTGATCGCCACGCCGTTGTTCTTCATCGCCTCCGACCGCGTGAGCCGGGAACCCGACAAGCTCGCCGCGGTGGAAGCCACCCAGGCTTCGGAGATCATCTTCACTCTCATCTTCGAGGCCCTGCTGATCGGCATCAAGGCACCCGCGCCGCTCGCATGGCTCGGCCTTTTGCTGGTCTTCGGCGGTTTTGTGCTTCATGCGAAACCCGGCCGCCACTGAATCCATCCCATTGCCCTTCCGACAAACGAAACCCGATCCTGCCGCCGCTCTTCACCGCATGAAACCGATCCTCGCTCTTGCCATCGCCGCCATCTCTATCCACTCCGCCCGCGCCGCGGACGAATCCTCCGACGCCGCTCCGCGCTTTGGCACCTGGGGCTTCGACCTCTCAGGCCGCGACCTCTCCGTGAAACCCGGCGATGATTTCTGCGAATATGCCAACGGCTCCTGGCTGAAAAACACCGAGATTCCCGCCGACCGGCCGCGTTATGGAAACTTCGACTCGCTCGCCATCCTATCCGAAGTGCGCGTCCGCAAGATTCTTGAAGAAGCCTCGCGCAAGCCCGAGCCCGCCACCGCCAGCATCGGCGCATGGTATGCCGCCTTCATGGACGAGGCGCGCGTCGAGGCCTTGGGAGCCGCGCCGATGAAGGCCCAGCTCGATCAGATCAAGTCCGCCGCCACCCGCGAGGACCTCGCGGCCATCATGGGCCAGCCCGGCGGCCTCGGTCGCGGCTTGTTTGGCGCGGGCATCAGCGCGGATGCCAAGGACCCCGGCCGCTACGCCGTTTACATGGGCTCCGGCGGACTCGGCCTGCCGGACAAGGAATACTATCTCAAGCCCTCCTTCGCCGAAACGAAGGCCAGGTATCAGAAATACGCCGCCACCCTGCTCACCCTCGCCGGATGGCCGGACGCCGAGCGATACGCCGCGGAGATCCTCGCCTTCGAGACCAAGCTCGCCGAGGTCACCTGGGACCGCACCGAGCTGCGCGATCGCGACAAGACCTATCATGCCATGACTCCGGATGATATCTCCGCGCTCGCTCCCGGCTTTGCTTTCCGCGGGCTGTTAGCCGCCGGCGGCCTTGGTGAGGTGAAACGCATCATCGTTTCCGACGACACCGCCTTCCCCAAAAAAGCCGCCATCTTCGCCGCCACCCCGCTCGACGTGCTCAAGGCATGGATGGCCTTCGGCACCGCCGACGCCTCCGCGCCCTATCTCTCCAAGGCCTTCGTCGATGCGAACTTCGACTTCCGCTCCAAGACCCTCTCCGGCCAGCCCGAGCCGCTCGCCCGTTGGAAACGCGCCGTCGCCTCCACCAATGCCGCCCTCGGCGAGGATCTCGGAAAAATCTACGTCGCCCGCTATTTCCCCGCCGAGTCCAAGCAGCAGATGATCGAGCTCGTCGCCAACATCCGCGCCGCCCTCGCCGAGCGCATCGACCGCCTCGAATGGATGGGAGACGCCACCAAACAAGCCGCCCAGCGCAAGCTCGCCCGCATCAGCGTCAAGATCGGCTATCCGGACACCTTCCGCGACTACTCCGCCCTCCTCGTCAAGGCGGACGACCTCTACGGCAACATCGACCGCTCCAACCGCTTCGAGTGGCAGCGCGATCTCGACAGCCTCCACCTCCCCGTGGACCGCGCCGAGTGGGGCATGCCGCCGCAGAAAGTGAACGCCTACTACAATCCCACCCTCAACGAGATCGTCTTCCCCGCCGCCATCCTCCAGCCGCCCTTCTTCGATCCCATGGCAGATCCCGCCATGAACTACGGCGGCATCGGCGCCGTCATCGGCCATGAGATCAGCCACGGTTTCGATGACCAGGGCCGCAAGTCCGATGCCGACGGCGTCCTCAAGGATTGGTGGACCGCCGAGGACGCGGAAAACTTCAAGTCCCGCGCCGAGAAACTCGTCACCCAATACGCCCAACTCGAAATCCTCCCCGGCGAGCACGTCGATGGCCGCCTCACCCTTGGTGAGAACATCGGAGACTCCGGCGGCCTCAACCTCGCCCTCGCCGCCTATCAGAAATCCCTCAACGGCAAACCCGCCGCCGTGCTCGACGGCAGCACCGGCATCCAGCGCGTCTTCTACAGTTGGGCCCAGATCTGGCGCACCTTGATCCGCAAGGACGCCCTCCTCAAACAACTCCACTCCGATCCCCACGCCCCCACCGAAGCCCGCGTCAATGGCGTCGTCCGCAACATCGACGCCTGGTATGAAGCCTTCGATGTGAAACCCGGCGATAAACTCTACCTCAAGCCCGAAGAGCGCGTCAAAATCTGGTAATCTCATCAGGAGAGGGGATACTCCTTGTTTCCCCACACCACTGTTAGAAAATGCGCTTCACCCCACGCCTCGCGAAATTCTCCATCGCCCTCACCGCCGCGGTGTTCTTGCTGATCGCCGCGTTGTGGATCCGCAGCGCCGGACACAGGGAAGCGATCATATTCCAAGCGAAGGATTCCAATTGGAGTTTGAGTCAATCGGAAGGGGTCATCTGCTTCCACATTCCTCATGATCCAGTTCGGGGGTATGTTGAACAGGGAGTCCATTACGTTGATGAAGACTTGAGTTGGATGAAATCTCCCGAAACCTTTTGGTGGGGGAGCTTTTCATTTGATTCTAATTTTTCAGGCAGTCACCCCTTCGTGGAATTCACCATCCCCCACTGGTTCTTACTCTGCCTCTCCACCCTCTTCCTCCTACCCGCTGGGATCCACTGGCGCATGAGGAAAACCCACGCCGCGCAACAATCCGCGCTCTCCGGCCGCCATTCCCCTTAAGGCCAATGCCTTCAAGGATTCGCACTTCTTCAGCACCAACGGTGCGAAACTGATGTCGACCCGAAAATGCGGACAGTTAGAAGAGGGCTTTTGATGGGGTCTGT
>DAISZP010000545.1:0-3301 GCA_036824745.1 Luteolibacter sp. | reverse complement strand
TGCTGGTGATCCAGTCGAGGTGGTGATCGTTGTTAGGACTGGCATGGAGATGGATGTCCTTCTCGCCGAGCGGCTCGGTGAGGATTTCGGGCTTGCTGGCTTGCAGGGCTTTCGCGGCCGCGCCTTTCGGCACCGGATCGGAGGCGGTCACGCGTTCCGCCCCGCGGGTGACGAAGATCCAGCCATCGCTGCCTTCGAAGCGCACGCCGTTCGGCAGCGTGTGATCGATGATGACCGTCACGCCGTTGGCATACTTCATCTCGATGTGATAGGGACCGTGGACGTTCCACAGACCGGATTTCGGAAACTCCGCCTTGCCTTCGATGGAAACCGGTCCGGTCAACTCGGTGCCCATGCCCCAGTGCGCGATGTCCACATGGTGGGAACCCCAGCCGGTGATCATGCCGAGGCAGTAGTCCTCGATGCGCAGCCAGCCCGGACGCTCGCCGTAGCGGGTTTTCACATCCGCGCCCTGCGCGTGCGTCCGGTCCTTGGTGTAGGCCGCCTGCGGCGCGCAGCCGAGCCATGCCGCGTAGTTGAAATTCGGCGGCACGGGGATTTCCTCGGTGCTTCCACCGGAGGGATCGCTGGGAAGACCGATGCGGATGGTGTGGAGCTTTCCAAGCCGTCCGTTGCGCACCATTTCACAAGCCATCCGGAACTGGGATCCGGATCTCTGCTGGCTGCCGATCTGGAACATCCGGTTTTGTTTCTTCACCACATCGCTCACGATGCGGCCTTCGGCGATGGTCATCGAGAGCGGCTTCTGCACGTAGATGTCCTTGCCCGCGAGCGCCGCGGCGACGACCGGCTCGGCATGCCAATGGTCCGGCGTGCTCACCGCCACGGCATCGATGTCCGGATGTTGCAAGGCCTCGCGGTAGTCGCCGTAGGTCGCCACCTGCAGATCGATCTTCTTTTTCTGATAGTGCCCTTCCACCATCGCCTTGGCATCGGCGACGCGGAGCGAATCCAGATCACAAACGGCCACCAGCCGCGCGGCGGACTGGCGCAGGATGCCCGGCATGTCCATGTCCCGGCCGATGCGGCCGCAGCCGATCTGGAGGATGTTGATTTTGTTAGACGGGGCGTCCGCTCCGAGGACTTTGGACGGAATGATGGTCGGGAATCCGATGGCGGCTCCGGCGAGTCCGGAAACGCGCAGGAATCCGCGGCGGTTGAGTGTCGTTGGGTTGGTCATGGGTATTTCAGTTGGGAGAGGGTTTGTTGATGCCGAGGGACCAGAGGATGCCGCCCTCCAGATGTTTGCGGAACACCGGATCGGCGTAAGCTTCCTTGTCGTGGCCGAGGGCGGTGTAAAACGAACGCCCCTTGCCAATGGTCTGGCACCATGCCAGCGGATAGCGGTCGCCCTCGAACTTCATGCCCCATTTTTCACGCGGCGGCTTGGGCATGGAGGCGGCATCCATCTCAAGGAGGACGTGCAGGTTAGGTTCAAGGTCACAAAGATAACCTTCGTCCTTCCATTCCCAACGCTCCGGCAGGGATGAGGTGGAGGGATGGGTTTTGTCGGCGACCACCACCGTGAACTTCTGGTTCACCGTGTGCCACACGAAGCGCCCGCCAAGCACGCGCTTGAAGTCCGGGTTCTTCCGCTCCGATCCGGATGCGGAATGGATGCCGACGAATCCTCCGCCGTTTTCGACGAAACCGACAAATGCCTTGCTCTGGGCAGGATCGGAAAACGCTTCGTTGTTAGAATTCGAGAAAACGAGCGACTTGTATTGCTTCAGGTTCTCCGCGGTGAAGACCTCCGGATTGTCGGATACATCACAAGCGATGCCGTTTTGCGCGCAGATTTCCTTCAACGCGGTCACGCTGGTCTCGATGTTGTCGTGCACGAATCCCGTGCCGTTGGTCACGTGGTTCCGGGTGTAGATCAGCACCTTGGTGGTGGTTTCCGCCATCAGCGGAAACGACGCCACGGCGGCGAAAAGAATACAGTTTCGAATGAATGCGGTGGTCATAGGTATTACAAGGCGCGATACGCGCCCAAGTTCCACCTGCATTCAATCCCGACAAAATTCCGGTTGCAAGTTTCCGCCCGCGGATTGCAGAAACCCGGATGCCTACAGAGCCATCCCCGCCAACTTGCGGCGCACCAAATCCAGCGCGGCTTGACTCAACGCCAGTTTGAAATCCAGGCGGTTGCGCGGGTGATACACCTTGAATGCGAGCGGTTCGGTCCCTTTCGCTGCCAACCCGATCCAAGCTGTGCCGACCGGTTTCTCCGCCGTGCCGCCATCCGGACCGGCAATGCCCGTCACCGCCACCGCGATGTCCGCGCCGGAGTTCGTGAGCGCTCCTTGCGCCATCTGCAGCGCCACTGTTTCGCTCACCGCTCCGTGTTCCTCCAGATCCGCGGATGACACACCTAACAGATCGGCCTTCGCCTCGTTCGCATAGGTCACAAACCCATGGGTGAAAACGGCGCTCGATCCCGGCACATCGGTGACCCGGCAGGAAATCAATCCTCCCGTGCAGCTCTCCGCCGTGGCGAGCGTCATGTTCCGCTCCTTGAGCATCCTCACCACCGTGGCCTCAAGCGACGATCCATCCTCACTGATGAGGAATCGTTGGAAACTTTCCAATGCGATCACGCGGCCTTGCTCCAACGCATCCGCAGAACCGATCAAGCGCAGATCCACCTCTCCGATGTGCGCGCAGTATCCGTATTCCAGCCCGGGGATTTCCGCGAGTTTCGCATCCACGCCTTGATGGAAATCACTCTCGCCGATACCGGTGAACTTCAGTTCCAGCACGCCGGGCGGATGTTCGATCCCGGACAAGGCTTTCAGGCGCGGCAGCACCTCGTCATGCACCATCGGATAGAGTTCGCGCGGCGGACCGGGCAGGAGAAAGACTGCGCAGTTGGAACGACCATTGAGCCGCGGCGGCACATAGACACCGGGAGCCGTACCGTTGGCGTTCGGCAATACGTCCGATCCCACGGGAGCGAGCGCTTGTTTCAAGTTCGACTCCGCCATCGGCCGGTTGCGCATGGCGAAAAACGCTTCCAGGGATCGCAACGCGGCCTCGTCGGTGATGAGTTCGATTCCCAACACCTCCGCGGTGATCTCGCGTGTGATGTCATCACTGGTCGGACCCAGTCCGCCGGTGACGATGAGCACGTCCGCGCGGTCGATCGATTCCATCATCGCCTCGCGGATCGCCTCGCCGTCAGGCACGGTCGTTTGACGCGAGATCCGCAGGCCCAGCTTGAACAATTCCCGGCCGAACCATGCGGCGTGGGTGTTCACCGTGTTTCCTAACAGAAGCT
>DAISZP010000544.1:0-3318 GCA_036824745.1 Luteolibacter sp. | reverse complement strand
GGCTGGCCTCGAATGGCTGCGTGGCTGGTTCATCACGGGATTCGGGTGGAACAGCCTGGGCGCCGCCTTCGGCGAAACGCCGGTGTTCGCGCAGTCGGCGGATTTGTTAGGAATGACCGGTTTGTCGATGCTGCCGGTGTTTTTCCAAGCCGTGCTGCTGCAATCGCTGCCGCGCCTCAAGCAAGCCCGCAAGTCGCTCGCGGTCGCCATTTCGGTCGTGGCGCTCGCAGCCGCATACGGCCTCATCCGCATCAAGAACGAGCGCAACGCCGAGTCCACCCGCCTCAAAGCGCTGCTGGTGCAGATCAACGTGCCGCAGGATGCCACGCGCATGCTGTGGGAGCCGGTGGAAATCCACATGGCTTACGAGGAGGAAACGAACAAGGCGCTCGCCGCTCTCGGCGGGAAACCGCTGGACTGGGTGCTCTGGCCGGAATCCGCCCTTCCCGGCGGTTTCCTTCGCGGACCCGACGGCGCGTGGGGGTGTTTTCCGGAAATCCAGCACTCGATTTCACAGATCCGGCAAAGCGAGCCGTTCCAACTCATCTTCGGCACCACCGAATGGGAAGCGGAACCGACGCCGGACGGACAACTCGTCCAGCGCGACCGCGGCAAGGCATGGAACTCGATCGCGGTGATGTCACCGGAAGGCGAGTTGCAGACCTACCGGAAACAACACCTCGTCATTTTCGGCGAGACGATTCCCTTCGTGGATTCCCTGCCGTGGTTGAAAGCCATCTACGAACAGCAAGCGGGTGTGGAATTCACCGGCTCCTTCACCGCCGGCGTCTCGGACGAACCGGTGCGCATCCCGAAATCCGATGGCTCGGTGCTCAGCGCGATGCCGACGATTTGTTTCGAGGACAGCGTGCCCCGGCTTGTGCGAAAGTCCGTGAGGCCGGAGCCCCAAGTGATCGTGAACGTGACTAACGACGGCTGGTTCAAGGAGTCCGCGGCAGCCGCCCAACACTTCGAAGACGCCCGCTTCCGCGCCATCGAACTGCGCCGCCCGATGCTCCGCTGCGCCAATACCGGCGTCAGTGCCGCCATCGACAGCACCGGCTCCACCGCCCACCCGGATACCGGGAAACCGCAAATTCTCACCGATGCGAAAGGCTCCCATTTCACCCGCGGTTCGCTGCTTGCCGAGCTCAAGGTGCCGCTGAAGCCTTCGTTTTCCCTCTACGCCCTCATCGGGGATTGGGGAGTGATCGGGTTGGCGATCATTTCGGTGATGTGGGCTTGGAGAAAACGAAAGGCATGATGATCCGTGATTTCATCGCGGATGAATTCCGCCTGCTGACATTCCAAAACCCGTCCGACCGGGTGACGGAAAACCGATGGAGCTATCTGGCGCTCGGGCTCGTCTGCACATGGATCGCCGGAATCGGACGCTATTGGGACAATCCACGGACAAACTGGGCACAGTATCTCGGACTCGGATCCGTGGCCTATGTGTTTTGTCTCGCGCTCGTGATCTGGCTGCTGGCTCTCCCGCTTCGTCCGCAGAAGTGGTCCTATGCGAACGTGTTGGTGTTCATCACCATGACATCACCGCTCGCATGGCTCTATGCCGTTCCGGTGGAGCGATTCATGGCTCCTCGGGATGCAACGCTGGCCAACGGATGGTTTCTCGCCATCGTCGCCTTGTGGCGGGTGTTGCTGTACGTGGGATTTTTGAAACGATCCGGTCTCAACGGAGGCACCACCACAATCCTCGGCCTGCTGCCGCTGGCATTGATTGTCGTCGCGCTCACCGCCCTCAATCTTGAACACGCGGTCTTCGAACTGATGGGAGGAATCCGCGAGGGCACGTCCAGCGACGGGGCCTATCTCGTGGTCATCCTGCTCTCCTACCTGGCCGTGCTTTCCGCTCCGTTCCTTGTTCTAATCTACCTCGGACTCGTCTGGCGGGCGATCCGCAAACGACGGATGGAGGAGCGGGATTCTTGAGAAAAGGTCGGTTTTTGCCCCTCAAAATGCCCGCTGTTCATAAGATTAGGCCTCTCGACCGTTAGCACTTGCGAGGGCTTTTTTCCTTGCCGCAGCGGGCTCTTTTGCTTCCCTCCACCGGAACCCGATACGCGATTCTTACAAAAAATCCTAACCGCGGCATGCCAAACGCTTACCCCGCTGCCTTCCCTTTCCCTTAGCACATGCGATTCCCGGAACTCTTCGAAACCACCGAAGCCACTGAAAGCCAGTTGCTTGACCGTCGTGGAGTGCTCGGCACCCTCGGTCTGGCAGGCCTCGGAGTCCTCGCGTCGACCGCGGTTTCCAGCGCGGCGAGCCCCGGCAAATCTCCCAACGTGAGCGTTCCCGTTTCCTCGGGTGCTTCGGCTGCCACCGCCGTGCGCTACAACACCATCCCCGATCTCCCGGAAGAATGGGCTGTTCGGAACGGTGCCGCCGCCGCCACCTATCTTCGCTATCTGAGCAGCCTGAAACTTCAGCGCATCAGCCCGTCCCAAGTGGTCGAGGCCCACGCCAAGCAAAAAGGCTCGGTCTGGAATACCATTCCCCCGAAGGCTTGGTGGAACCGCATGGGCTACGTGCTCAAGGTGGTGGACCGCATCGCCCGCGAGATGAACGTCAACCAGGTGGAAATCGTCTCTGCCTACCGCGCCCCGGCCTACAACGCCCACTGCGCGGGTGCGAAATCCGGTTCCTGGCACCAAGCGAACGTGGCGGCGGATGTGAAGTTTCCCGTGGCCGCATCCAAAGTCACCAAGATGGCCCGCGAACTCCGCGACCTCGGCCTCTTCAAAGGCGGCGTGGGTGGCTACTGGAACTTCACGCACATCGACGCCCGCGGCCAGAACATCAACTGGTGATCCGCGGTCCGCGCACCCCTCTATCAGGGTGTTTTGAATCGTTGTGAAAGACGGCCCCGCAACATGCGGTAGCGGCCGGAATCATGAGCAACGATGACAAGGCGGCGGTCGATCAATTGCATGCGGTCTATGGCCGGCTGAAGGAGGAAATCGGGCAGGTGATCGTCGGCCAGCAGGCCGTGATCGAGCAGGTGCTGATGGCGGTTTTCTGCCGCGGCCACGCGCTGCTGGTGGGCGTGCCGGGATTGGCGAAGACCATGCTCGTTTCCACCTTGGCGCAGGCGCTGGACCTGAGTTTCCGCCGCATCCAGTTCACGCCGGACCTCATGCCCGCGGACATCACCGGCACCGATGTGCTGGAGGTGGACCCTGAAACCGGCCGTCGCGGTTTCCGTTTCGTGCAGGGCCCGGTCTTCGCCAACATGCTGCTCGCGGATGAAATCAACCGCGCGCCGCCGAAAACCCAGGCCGCTTTGTTAGAGGC
>DAISZP010000025.1:0-22018 GCA_036824745.1 Luteolibacter sp. | reverse complement strand
GCATCGCCAAACACTGATGAAACCCTATCAGAAAATCACCACCCGCCTCGGCGCGCTGGTCATCGGAATCGCGCTGGCCGCCGCGCTGCGCCCGGGTGTTTCCTCATTTTCCGACAGATCTAACGGACACCATGCCGGTAACGCGGATACCGGAGCGGACGGACCTAACAAAACACCCGTGGCCCGCTCAAGAACCTCCGCCGGATCCGGCCGTTCCGCCGCGTTCCGTTCAGCGTGGGCGATGTTGGCCAAGGAACCCCTCAGGGGCGCGGACCGTTTCAACGCCCAGCGAGACCTGCTCGCCAAGTGGGCGGAAATCGATCTCGACGGCGCGCTGAAGGCTTTCCTCGGAGAGGCCTGGGACAGCTGCGATCCCGCGGATCCCTGGGATACATTCCCACTTGCAAGGGCATTTTCCGACGTGTTCGTGGCACACCCGATGGAATCCTGGCAGGCACTCCGCCGCGACAAGATGGCATTCAACTTGCTCGCCGGAGCCTGGGTGAACTACGTGGTGGAAAAAGAACCCGATCTGGTGATTTCCATGATGAGCGAATTTCCCAAGCAAGTGCAGGAGGAGGCGATCGCGCGCACCATCGGCCAGGCGAATTCGTTTCCAGAAGAGAAACGGAAGGAACTTCTAACCAAACTAGCGACGAGCGGGAATCAGGCAGAAGTCGAACGCTGGCTGTCGCAAGCAAGCCGGGACACCAAGGAAACCCGAACACCCGGTGAGATATCCGCCAAGTGGAGCGCCATGCCCGCAGGAGGACCACGCACGCTTGAAATGGTGAACTGGGCGAAATCATTGCACGGCGTGGACGTCGAGACGTTCTCTAGCGAATGGTCGAAGATCCCGGAAGAGGACCGCGGACAGGCCGCTCGATTGCTCCTGAAACAAGTGGACAACCAGTCGCCCGCGCTGCTCTCGGCGATCGAGCGCGCCATCGAGACCAAGCAGTGGCAGGCGTTCACGGAAGATGACATCGCCGGCAAACTCCGCGGCTTCAATACCGACCGCCAGGCGCTCGCCGAGTGGGCCTTGACGATCCCGCCGCGTGAAGAGACGCGGGCGGTATTCAACCTCGCGATTTCCGAGAAACTGCTCGCCGATCCTGTCGGCGGACGCGCCTGGCTGGAGCAACTCCCGCCTGGCGATTGGCACCGTGAGTGGGGATTTGTTGAAATGACCCTCGGCCAGATCTGGGTGCGCGGTGATGTGGCGGCAGCCAGTCGGGCCATCAATGCGATCACCGATGAACGTGCCCGCCAGGAAGCGATCAAGGTCCGCTATGATTGGCAGCTCATCACCGCTCAGGGCGATGTCATTCATGTGGATTGAGGCGGCACATCCAAACTTTTCACCCCATGAGAGACCGCCGTTTCATCGCCGCACATCGGGGCGGGCCGTTAGAGAGGGAGCACCATCACAAACTGGCGGCTTGGGCGGCGCTTTGTGCGGAGCGGGCGGTGGAGAAGTTCTGCACGGATGAGCGCCCGCGCCTAGCCATCGAGGTGGCGCGGATGTGGGCGAATGGCGAAGTGAAACCCGGAGTCTGCATGAAAGCGGCCGTCGCATCCCACGCGGCGGCCCGTGAGTCCAATGACCTGAATTCCATTTCCGCCGCACGAGCGGCTGGACACGCCGCCGCCACGGCCCATGCGGCGGATCATTCACTCGGCGCGGCGCTCTATGCAGCGAAGGCTGCGGAGAACCCCGAGTCGGAACTTGATTGGCAGATCGCCCAAACCCCGCCCGAGTTGAGGGTCTTGATCGTTTCCGCCATCGGGATGAAACTGGAGGCCGCTCCTGGGTTTCTCAGAGCGAAAACGAGAAAGCCGTTCACTTGAGGCTCGAATACTTGTTCCCATCGACGAGATCCGGATATCCTTCGGCAGCCTTTGATTTCCTTCGCGTCACCAACACGCACACCCAACAGGCAAGCGCGAGCGACAGGACCATCCACGGAAACAGCCAGCCCCAGTTGGTATAAAACGTCAGCTCTGTCTCACGTCGGATCACGCCTGTTAGAGAACCCTCTTCCAACGCCGGAAGCGAACCATGAATCCCGCCATGAGGATCGATCACCTGCGAGACGCCCGATGTCGCGCACACGAACATCCACCGCGCGTTCTCGCAGGCTCTGATTCGGAAAAGCTCCGCATGTTGCTCGTGTTGTCTGGCAGACCATGACACCGCGTCCATGATCGGCACGATGAACGCCTCGGCTCCGGACCGCGTCATCCTGCGGCAAACCGCTTCGTAATCGCAGTCGAAGCAAACCGGCGTGCCGATTTTTCCATGCCGCGTCTCCACGGGCACCGCGGTGCACCCCGCCTTTCCATCGTTGAAGAAGTGCACCGTGTGGACCTTGTTGTGCTCGCCGCGGACGCCGGATGAGTCGAGCGTGAGCGCGATGTTTCGCCACGCATCCCCGCCGTCTTTCCAGTTCTGGGTTCCGAGCGTGAGGGTGAGGTTTCGCTCGGCGCACAAGTCCTTGACAACTTTCCAATCGCGCTTGTCCGCACGCAGATCGTAGGGAACCGCGTATTCCGGCCAGACGACGTAGGAAATATCCGCCGGAAGCTCCCGGGTGGCCGCCACCAGATGGTCGAATCCCACGCCTTCAAGCTGGATACCTCCGACCCGGATTGCCAGTGGATCGTTCCCTGTCGGTTTTCCCAAAGGCTGAAACGCGAACACCGCCGCCGCCAGACCGGTGGCTATGGCCAACGCGGGCAGCCATTTCCGCGCGACCACCAGAGCCACCGCGAGGACCACGACCACACCGGCTCCATACACGCCGATCCACGGCAGCAGCGCATTCGGCCCCAGCGCGAGCCCGTTCGTCATCCACGGGAACTTCAGCGGAAACAACTCCGCCCGGATGAATTCCCACGCGCTCCAGTTCAGCGCCGTGAAACCCGCAAACCGCCACCCTGCGATCCCCCGCTCCTCAGCCCTCGCCTGGAAATGCGCGAACAGCACCGGAAACGCCGCCATCACCGCGAACAACAGCAGCGCCAGAGTTCCGAAAATGTGAAACAACCACATCAACCCCACCCCAAACGCCACCATCCCGTGCAGGAAACCCAAACCACGGACTCTTGTCCCTCTCTGACCCCGGATCGACAGGAAAAACCCCGCCAATCCCGGAAAAACCAGCCAACCCCAACCCAGAGGCGGATAGGCCAGCACGATCAGCAGTCCGGACAAAGCCGCGGACACACAGCGGAAACCCAATCGATCCCACCAGCGCATTTCTGGATGTTAGGCCTCCCGCGTTTCCACACAATCCTGAAACAGACTCCCTCCCGGAATCCATTCTTGCCCGCCCCGCTCCGCTCCGCATATTTTATCAGATCGCCGTTCACCCGATCATGAAAACCATCCTCGTCACGCTTTTGTGGTCCGCCACTGCGTACCTGTCCCCGGTTTCCGCCGCCGAATCCGCCACCGCCGAAACCAAACCTCTGGTCAAAGTCGTCAAGACCTTCTCCTTCAAAGTGAAGTCCAAGGTCTCCTCCAAGATTGATGGAACCGGCTCCACCCCGGGCGGTGTGCCAATTCCTCCCGGTATCCCCAAATACAAGATCGGCAAATCCATTACCTTCAAAATCGCCAAAAGCGACCACCTAATCTGGAAGGACCATTCTCTGGCCCCGGATATGTATTCCCCCATGACCAGCTCCTACAGCTACATCGGCACTGCCAAAAATCGGATCACAATGGTTGAAGTCTTTGTGAACACCAATGACAAGCCCACTTCGGTTCGCATTTCCTTCTACAAAAGGACCAAATCTGGTGCCCACCACTACGTGAATTACTACCTCGAATGAACCCCACCCGACTTTCCTCCCCACATCCAAATCTTGCCCTCCCCCCGGAGCCTCGTCTATCAAAACGCCTTCCATCCACACCCCTTCGCACCATGAAACACCTCCTCACCACCCTGCTCTTCGCCGCCGCCGTGCTACTTCCCTGCTCCATCCACGCCGCCGAACCAAGCACCGCACCATCCAGCCTGCTGAAAATCGGCAAGTCCTTCGAATTCAAGGTGAAATCCATGGTTTCCTCCAAGTCCGACGGCAGCGGATTCACCCCCAGCGGCGTGCCCATTCCCCGAGGCATCCCCAAATACAAGATCGGCAAAACCATCACCTTCAAGGTCACCAAGGGCAATCACCTCGATTGGCCGGACCGCTCGCTCCCGCTCTACGGCGACTACGACGGCTACTACTCCTACGGCAAGCTCAAGACCGTCGAGAAACCCTACCCGGACGTCGCCACTGTCTATGTGAACGCCAAGGACAAGCCCACCGGCGTGATCATCTATTTCTACAAAAAGACCAAATCCGGAGCCATCCACACTGTGGAATACCAGCTCGAATGAGCCCGTCCGCGGCCCCCTGCCGGGGAATCCCCGGTTTCCAGCCTTGCCTTTCTCCGGAAACCCCGTAGCTTCCGGGGCGAGCAGGTAGTTCCAAGCTCCGAAGCCCATCTCCGGTCACATGCTCGTTGGTCCACGCTGATTCTGAGCGCGCTGGATTCGACCGGCGGCAGAAGAAACCGGAATCCCCCTGTCTCGCAGGCGGCGGCGCAAGCCGGTGCGATCTCGACTGGCTGAAGTTCCTTTCCGCAAGCTGTTGCGGAGCTTCACCCCGGCACCAATAAGCCGGTGAGTCGGTGTCAAACCGGACGGCATCCGCAGACTCCAGCATGTCCCGGGTTTCCTGAAACCCGTGGCGTCGGTCCGCCTGAAACCATGACCCCAAGACACCCATGTCGAACGCAACCGAACACTCCCAATCATCGGGAAACAACAGCCGGCGCCGCCGATCACGCGGCGGAAAAAACCGCAATAACCAGAACCGACAGCACGACAACCGCCACGACAACCGGCACCACGACAACCGCCGGAGCCACCAATCCCAGCGCTCCGAGGAATTCCGCCCCCAAGGCCCCCGTCCGCCGCGCAACGCCCCGCTTCCGCCGAAGCTGAGCTTCTGGCAGAAGATCCTCAAGGCCGTCGGCCTCTACAAAGCTCCCGCCGCCCCGGCCCGCAGCCCGCAGCAGCCGCAGAAATCCCAGCAGCAGCCGCAGGCAAAGTCCGGCCAGCCGCAGGGCGCCCCCAAGTCCAACACCCGCAACGCCCGCAGCGACGGAGGAAAGCCCGCTTCTGAAAAGCAGCAGTCCTCCGGCAAACGCGAGCGCTCCCCACGCGGTGACAAACCCCGCGGCGGCGACGGCTCCACCGTCGAATCCCCGCGCGTTTACGTCGGAAACCTCTCCTACGATGTCACCGAGCAGGACCTCCAGGAGCTCTTCAAAGGCATCGGCCCCGTGCGCTCCGTCGAGATCGTTTACAACCGCAGCACCCACCGCTCCAAGGGTTACGGATTTGTGGAAATGCTCCACAAGGACGAGGCCGTGCGCACCGTGGAAGTCCTGCACGACCAACCCTTCATGGGCCGCAAACTCATCGTTTCCGGTGCCAAGTCCAAGGGTCAGGACGAGCGTGAGGACCAAGAGGAGGTCCGCCCGCAGCCCAAGATCACCCTCGCCCCGCTTCCGCCCGCCGAGACCGTGCAAGCCATCGCCGAACCGGTGGCCGCAGCCGCCCCGGCCGCCGTCGCCGAAGCCGAGCCGGTGATCGAGACCATCATCGAAACCGTCGCCGCCGAGCCAAGCGAGAGCGCCGAGCCCGAAACCAAGAGCGAGATCGCCTGATCTCCCCCGCTCTCTCAGAAACTCCCAAAACCCCGCCCCGGTCCGCCGAGGCGGGGTTTTTCGTGGCCGGAGGCCACAAAAGGTGGCGCGCCATCGGCCACACCCGCAAGGGAGAGTTCCTGCTTTCCTGATTCCCCCCTTTCCCCATCCTTCCAGCCGCAGTGAAACCCACCCCGGAAGACCTCCAGCAAGCCCTGCCGCCGATCCTCTCACTGATCCACAAGTCGGAAAAGGCTCTGCAAAAACTCGCGGCGGAAACGTGGCAGGCCGCGATGCTCAGGGAAAACCTCGATGCCCTCCACCTCGCCCGCGCCCTCATGATCGGCGAAACGGCTACCGCCCCGGCTACCTATCAGAACGCGCTGCGCTCGCTCGCCTCGATGATCCAGAAAACCCGTGCCGCACAACCCAAGTTTCCTGCCGGCAGCGCCCAGCACACCCTTTTGAAAAACCGCCTCCAAGCCCTGCTCATCGCCGAGGAAATGATCCGCTCGATGTCCAAAGGTGGAGCGCTACCGCCGGGAGCGCAGGACAAAGGATCGTGAAAGGAATGATTCTGATAGAGTCATCCCGGCCACTCAGGAACACTGCTTTCTCCTCCGTTTGACTTGCTGCCCAGGTGGTGCAGCGCCACCTATCGCAGTGCGGCAGAGGCGGCTTGATGGATGGGAACGGGCTGTCTAGGGTGGCGGGCATGTTCACGAAGCGCCATGGCCCGCCGGGGGCGTCACCTGCCACCTTGTTACCGCATCTGGTGGATGGGCAGGCGCGCAAGCCGTCGATCCAGGTGATCACGTATGACGCGGAGCGGATGGAGGAGCATGATCTGCGGTCGATCGCGGAGTTTGACACGTTGATCCAGCCGAAACGGGTGACGTGGATCAACATCGACGGGCTGGGCGACGTGGAGGCGCTGACGGCGCTGGGGCAGCGCTACCACATCCATCCGCTGGCGCTGGAGGACGTGCTGAACACGGGCCAGCGGCCGAAGCTGGAGATCGCGCCGGACTACCTGTTTATCGTGGCGCAGATGTTCTATCAGCGGGCGGGCGATGGTTTCCACGTGGAGCAGGTGAGTCTGTTTCTCGCGAAGAACCTGGTGATCACGGTGCAGGAGGAGGGCGATTACGACGCGTTTGATCCGATCCGCGAGCGGCTGAGGGCGGGGCGCGGGGCGCTGCGCGGCGGCAAGGCGGATTATCTGGCCTACGCGCTGCTGGACTCGATCATCGACCATTATTATCCGGTGCTGGACGCGATCGGCGAGGCGATCGACGAGCTGGAGGATGATTTGTTAGAAAAGCCGTCGCGCGAGATGGTGGTTTCCCTGCACGAGTACAAGCGCAGCCTCACACTGATGCGCCGCCATGTGTGGCCGCTCCGGGAGGTGGTGAACGGGCTGTATCATGATTCGTCGGGTTTCATCGCGCAGCCGACGAAGGTTTTCCTGAGGGATTGTTATGACCACACGGTGCAGCTGATGGATCATGTGGACAGCTACAAGGAGATCACGACGGGGCTGATGGAGCTGTATCACTCGAGCGTGGGGCTGCGGACCAACGAGGTGATGCGGGTGCTGACGGTGATCACTTCGATTTTCATCCCTCTGACGTTCATCGTGGGGATCTACGGAATGAACTTCGCGCCGGAATCGGCCAAGGGCGAGAGGCTGCCGCTGAACATGCCGGAACTCTATCAGCCGCACGGCTACGTGGTGGTGATGGGGGTGATGATGTTGATCGCGGTGGTGCAGTTGATCCTGTTCCGGAAGATGAAGTGGTTGTGAGGGAGCACAGGCGCGCTGGACGGATTTGGATGCGCCGCATTTTCATGAATGCGCCTGCGATACGGGTTCCGGTCTTGCCAGAGGGTGAGTGGTGGTTTGAGGTGATGGGGTGAAAACACTCATGAGGAATCTGTTCACGATGTTGGCGACGAGCTTGCTGGCGAGGGCGGATTGGCAGCCGTTGTGGCCGGGTGAGGCTCCGGGCGGCGCGAAACCGGTGGCGGTTTCCGAAAAGGCGAACGGCGCGAGCCTGACGGAAATCGCGGTGCCGCAATACGAGGTGTTTCTGCCGGATGCGGCGAAACGGACGGGCGCGGCGGTGGTGATTTTCCCGGGCGGCGGCTACACGGTGCTGGCGTCCGGCCACGAGGGCCGGGATTACGCGAAGTGGCTCAACGAACGCGGGATCGTGGGGGTGCTGGTGAAATACCGGGTGAGCGGCGAGGACAAGGCGGGCTATCAGTTTCCGGTGCCGTTGCTGGATGCGCGGCGGGCGATCCGCGTGACGCGATCGAAGGCGGCGGAGTGGGGCGTGGACCCGAAGAAGGTGGGCGTGATGGGATCCTCGGCAGGCGGGCATCTGGCATCGATGACGGCGACGCTGTGGGAGGAGAAGTTTCCGGATGAGACGGGCGACGCGGTGGATCAATTGGACTGCCGGCCGGATTTCGCGGTGCTGGTCTATCCGGTGATCGAGATGAAGGAGAACTGGGGCCACGGCGGCTCGCGGCGGAGGTTGTTAGGTGAAAACCCGGAGGAGGCGCTGGCGGAGCGCGTATCCACGGAGCGGCGGGTGAACGGGAAGACGCCGCCTTGTTTCCTGGTGCATGCGGCGGACGACGGGGCGGTGCCGGTGCGCAACTCGCTGGAGTTCGCCGCGCGCTGCGCGGAAAACAAGGTGCCGGTGGTCTGCCACGTGTTTTCGCAGGGTGGGCATGGATTCGGCATGAACGGCAAGGGTGACTCAAAGGAGTGGCCCGCGTTGCTCGAACACTGGCTCACGGGCATGAATTTCATGAAGCAGCCGTGGGTCGGTGATGCGGATGAATAGGCATGGTGTTTACATGCGTCCGCAGGCCCGGAAAAACGTGAAGACCCCACATGTGGCTGGTTGACAACGCCGGGGCCGCTTGACCAATCTGCAAAAGCTGCGGCAAGGGATGCAACCGGTGTCGCTTCTTTCAAAAAATTCTCCAACGAGTCCAAACCCAGTGTTTTCCAACGAAGATTACCTCGCAGAACTGCTCGCCGAAGCCGGATTGGTGAGCCCGGAAGAGCTTTCCCAAGCGCGCAACGCGCTCTCCGGATCGGAAACGATCGTCGAATACCTGCTGGCCCACACGCGGCTCACTCAGGAGGACCTCGCGGAGACCCTGGCGTCGAACGCGGGCATTCCATTCGTGCGTTTGCGCGATGTGAATTTCGAACCCGGCATCACCGAGGCGATCAGCGAGGACACGGCCAAGCGTTACCGTGTGATCCCGCTTCAGGATGACGGGATTTCGTTGACTATCGCCATCGCGGATCCGCTGGATTTCGAAACACTGGACACCCTGCCCCACATCGTGGGCCGCGAGCTGAATCTCGTCTGCGCCACCCGCCAGGACATCAACGATCACCTCAAGCAGTTCTACAATCTGGAGGAAAGCGGCGGAGGATCGGATTCCGGATTCTCGGTGCTCACCGGAGACGCTGAAGCAGGCGAGGCATCTGGCGACGACGCGCCAATCATCAAGCTCGTGCTGCAATTGCTCTCGGAAGCCTTCCGTTTGCGGGCCTCGGACATTCACATCGAGCCGCTGGAAACCTCGGTGCGCATCCGCTACCGCCTCGACGGCAAGCTGGTGCACGTGGACACCCACCCGAAGAAGCTGCTCCCGGCCATCATCGCCCGTTTGAAAGTGATGAGCGGCACCATGTCCATCGCGGAGAAACGCCTGCCGCAGGACGGCCGGATCCAGCTCCGGATGGGCGAAAAGGAAGTGGACCTCCGGGTTTCCTCCGTGCCCTCGAACCACGGCGAGTCGATCGTCATGCGGATTCTCGACAAGAGCGCGCTGGTGCTCGGTCTGCCGGAACTCGGTTTCTTCTCGGATGACCAGGCGACCTTCGAACAACTCCTCGGCCTGCCGGATGGCATCCTGCTCGTCACCGGCCCCACGGGTTCGGGCAAAACGACGACTCTCTACGCCTGCTTGAACGTCATCAACAAGCCGGACAAGAAGATCATCACCGTGGAAGACCCGGTCGAATACGAGCTTCCCGGCATCAACCAGGTCATGGTGAAGACCGACATCGGCATGACCTTCGCCGCCGCCCTGCGCGCCATGCTGCGCCAAGCGCCGAACATCATCATGCTTGGGGAAATTCGTGACGCGGAAACGGCGAACATCGCCATCAACGCGTCGCTCACCGGTCACTTGGTCTTCTCCACCCTGCACACGAATGACGCGCCCTCCGCCGTCGCCCGTCTCGCGGACATCGGCGTGAAACCCTTCCTCATCGCCTCCGCCGTGCGCGCCGCGCTCGCCCAGCGCCTTGTTCGCAAACTCTGCCCGCTGTGCAAAGCTCCGGCAGAACTCACGGACAAGGAAATGCGCGCCCTCTCGCTGGATCCCTCGCGGATGGGCGAAGCCACCATCTTCGGCCCCGTCGGTTGCGAAAAATGCCGCGGCAACGGATTCCGCGGCCGGATGGGAATCTTTGAGTTGTTCCTCATCGATGACGAAGTCCGCCAGATGATCAACACCGGCCTCACCACCACCCAACTCCGCCGCCGCGCCCGCGAACTCGGCATGCGCACGCTGCGCGAGGACGGCATCCGCAAGGTGCTCGCCGGTCTCACCTCCGGCGCGGAAGTGGTCCACACCACCATGTCCGACGCCGACTGATCCATCCGTTTCCCATCCTTTCCAAAAAACCTCTCTCCGCTTCCAACCGTCCCATGGACCAAAACCAGATCGTCGAACTTTTCCAGGCCCGCGGCCTCATCGATTCCTCACTCGCCCAGGACATCCTCGCCGAGGTCGATCACAGCGGAAAGGAAATCCCCGAGATCCTCGCGGACTTCCAGGTGATCCAAAGCCGCGATGATGTCTGGCCGATCGTCGCCTCGGAACTCGGCACCCACGTGGTGGACATCCGCGATTGGACGCCGCCGGAGGCGCTGCTCTCGCTGGTCCCCGCGGGAACCGCCCGCCTGCACGGCGCGCTGCCGATCAACTTCGATGAACACGGGCTGCACGTCGCGCTCGTCGATCCCCTCAACCCGCAAACCGTCGAGGACCTTCGTTTCGCCCTCGGCCGCGAAATCCACGTCGTCGTCGCGCCGGATTACCTCGTCGAAGCCAAGATCAACGAGTGCTACGGCGGCGAAGGCAAGGCAATGGAGGACATCCTCAGTTCCTTCCAACTCGGTGGCGACACTCAGAGCACCCAGGATCTCGAATCCGAGGCGAACTCCGCGCCGATCATCCGCTACGTCGATCTCGTGCTCTATCAGGCCATCAAGGAAAAGGCCTCCGACATCCACTTCGAGCCCTTCGAACGCGACTTCAAGATCCGCTACCGCGTGGACGGAGCGCTCTACGAAATGGCCCCGCCGCCGATCCATCTCGCGCTGCCCATCATTTCCCGCGTCAAGGTCATGGCCAACATGAACATCGCGGAGCGCCGCATCCCGCAGGACGGCCGGATCGTCAAACAAGTCGGCGAAAAGCAGGTGGACATGCGGGTTTCCTCCCTACCCACCCAACACGGCGAATCCATGGTGCTCCGGGTGCTAGACCGCTCGTCGGTGAACCTCTCGCTCGAAAATCTCGGCCTGCCCGAGCACATCTACGATTACATCACCGAAACGATCGAGAAACCCAACGGCATCTTCATCGTCACCGGCCCCACGGGAGCAGGCAAAACCACCACCCTCTACGCCGCGCTCCGCCGCATCAACACGATCGATGCCAAGCTGCTCACCGCGGAAGACCCGGTCGAGTATGACATCGACGGCATCGTGCAGATCCCGATCCACGAAGGCATCGGCCTTGATTTCCCACGGGTTTTACGGGCTTTCCTGCGTCAGGACCCGGACCGCATCATGATCGGGGAAATGCGCGACAAGGAAACCGCGACGATTGGCATTCAGGCAGCTCTCACAGGTCACTTGGTCCTTTCCACCCTTCACACCAACGACGCCCCGGGAGCCGTGACCCGCCTCGTGGACATGGGCTGCGAGCCATTCCTCGTGGCCGCATCGCTGGAGGGCGTACTCGCCCAGCGCCTCGTCCGCACCATCTGCAAGGAGTGCAAAGCTCCTTATGAGCCGAACGAAGCCATTCTCAACCAACTAGGAATCTCCGCCCACGAACTTGGAGACAAACAATTCTTCACCGGTGCCGGCTGCGATGTCTGCGGTCAGTCCGGATACAAAGGCCGCCGCGGCCTCTACGAACTCCTCAACGTGACCGATCCGATCCGCGAGCTGATCACGGCACGCGCCCCCTCGGTGGTGCTCAAACAGAAAGCCGTGGAACTCGGCATGAACACTCTCCGCGAAGACGGCCTGCGCAACATCTACGTCGGCAATACGACGATTGAAGAAGTCCTGAAGTACACCTGATACCTCTGAATTTTCCCATCGCCATCACCCGGTTTTTCCGATTCCCTTTTCCCAACCTTCGTCCCAAACCCCAGCTAGCAAAATCCCCATGGCCAATTTCCATTATTCCGCCCTTGATGCCAAAGGAGAGCAAACCGACGGCGTCGTAGCCGCAAACTCCGAGGCAGAAGCCATCCAGCAGCTACGCGGCAAGGGGCTCTACCCGACCCAGATCGCGGAAGAAGGCAAGGGGGCCAAGAAAGGCAAAGGCGCTCCCGCCAAAACCAAAGCGAAGGCAGCAAAGGGCAAAGCCGCCAAGAGCCACGTCGGCGGCCGCGTGAAACCGAAGGCGCTGATGATTTTCACCCGCCAGCTCGCCACGCTGATCGATTCCGGTCTCCCGCTGCTCCGCAGCCTCACGGTCTTGGAGAAACAAGAGCCAAACCCGGTGCTCAAGGCCACCATCGGCGCTCTCGCCGAAAACGTGCAGAGCGGATCCACCTTCTCGGAATCCCTCGCCCAACACCCGAAGATCTTCAACAAGCTCTATGTGAACATGGTCAAGGCCGGTGAGCTCGGCGGTGTGCTGGAAATCGTCCTCAACCGTCTGGCCGAGTATCAGGAAAAGGCCCAGAAACTGAAGAACAAGATCGTTTCCGCCATGGTGTACCCGGTGATCGTCATGTTCATCGCGGTCGCCATCCTCGTCTTCCTCATGGTGTTCATCGTTCCCAAATTCAAGGAGATGTTCGCCAACACCGATCAGGATCTGCCGACTATCTCGAAGATCGTCTTCGGCACCTCCGAGTTCTTCCTCGCCCGTCCGCTCTTCGTGCCGAACGTGGTGTTCGTGCTCATCGTCATCGGCATCGGAGCCTTCCTCTTCAACGTCTGGGGCCGCACCAAGGGTGGTCGCAACGCGATCGACTCCTTCAAGCTGCGCATGCCCATCATGGGTGACATCCAGCGCAAGAGCGCCGTCTCCCGCTTCTCCCGCACGCTCGGCACCCTCGTCACCTCCGGTGTGCCCATCCTGCAAGCCCTCAACATCACCCGGGACACCGCTGGCAACGTGGTCATCTCACGCGCCATCGAGAAAGTCCACGAGGCCGTCAAGGAAGGGGAAACCATCGTCACCCCGCTCCAAGCTTCCGGCGTGTTCCCCAACATGGTCATTTCCATGGTGGACGTCGGTGAGGAAACCGGACAGCTCCCCGAAATGCTTCTCAAGGTGGCGGACGTTTACGACGACGAAGTGGATAACTCGGTGACCGCGCTCACCTCGATCCTCGAGCCCATCATGATCGTCTTCCTCGCCCTCATCGTCGGCTCGGTTGTATTTGCATTGTTCCTACCGCTGATTAAGATGATCTCTGCAATGGGCAACGCTTGACCCATCGTTTCCATAAAAACTCAAAAATACGCAGGATCATGAAATCGAACCCTCTTCGCGGGCGGGCTGGCTTCACGCTCATCGAGCTGATGGCCGTCATCGTCATCATCGTCATCCTCGCCACCCTCGTGGTTGGCGGCATGAATGTCGTCCAGAACAAGCAGGCGGAGTCCAAGGCCCAGGTTCAGGTAAAGCTGCTCGAAAAATCCATCGAGGAATACAAACTGGACATGGGCAAATACCCGGGGATCGTGGAAAACACGCCAGCGTCGGGAGACAAGGTCACCAAGGAGCTTTACCAGGCACTGTACTACGAAGGCTACACCGCTCAAAACTCCGGCGGGACCGTCGCCGATGGCGCAGCTGCCAAGATCTACCTCAACGAACTGGATCCCATCACTTCCAAACAAGGTTGGGTGACCACAACGACCAGCTCCACGCCCCCCTCGTCCACCATTATCAAGGATCCATGGGGCACCGAGTTCCGCTACCGCAAAGGCTCGAATGCCCAGAACCCGGACTTCGACATCTGGTCCTGCGGCAGAAACCAGAAAACCGATGCGAACTCCGCCGCCAAAACCGGCGACAACAAGGACGACATCCGGAACTTCTGATACCCACCGGCCCTTTCAGCGGGAAATCAACCCGCCGGAGGAAATCTTCCTTCCCGCCAAGCTCGGCGGGTTCACCCAATACAGTTCGGGTTTCATCCCGGCTTGATTCTCGTAGCGGCTCTCCGCGGCCTCCAATACGATTTCTCCCTGGGTTGGATCGAAGGTGACGAACGTAAACGGCGCCTTCTCCTTATCGTAATAGGTCGTGTGGCCGCCAAACGGCATGCCGAAGGTGGAACTGGTGAGTGTGAGATGATGCACCCCGTGGCGCACGGCGATCTGCTCGTCGTGATCGTGACCGCAGATCACCAGAAACACCTGCACCTGTTTCCGCTTCGCGTTGTGGAAATCGATCACCTCGTTGAGATCCTGCCAGTTTCCATCGTGGCTGCCCACGCCTGATGGCTGGTGTTGGAAAACGACCACCGGCTTGTTGGTTTTTGATAGATCCTCCGCCAGCCACTTGAGTTGCTCTTCGTCGATGCAGCTCACCTTCGCGAGGTGGCCCGGCCCTCCCGCTCGGTGGATGGGATACCAGTTTCCCTTGTCGTAGGAGACCATCTTCCCCCCTTCGTCGATGTAGTGGTTCCGATCCAGCACCACGAAATGAAGCGGTCCCGCATCGAAGGAATAGTAGCGGTTCGGAATGTTCCATGCCTTGAGCAGATCCTCCTTGCTCTGGAAATCGCAGTCGTGATTCCCGATCACGTGATATTTCGCGCCGGGGAAGCGGTTCCATTCCGCAAGGAAATCCCGGCAATCGTCCAAGCCGCCTTTCGCACAACAGAAGTCGCCGCACTGGATGATGAAATCGGGCTCGCGGGCGATGGCCGCATCGATGAAACGCCTGAGCCTCGGCGCTTGGTCCTTGCCGTGCGTGCCGTGATGTACATCGGTGATCAAGCCGAAGGTGAACGGCTTCTTGCCTGCCGTTTCCGCGGCGCGGACGGGGGCCATGGCGGCAAGGGAGGACAAGGCAAGAAACGTTCGACGGGTCTGCATGACAAAAAAATTCCGTTCCATCTGACGCCCTGGTGCGGACGGTTCTTTCACAGGCTTTACGCGCGTATGCCGCCCGCCTACCTTGCGCCGCGATGCGGGGACTCATCGCCAGATCCATCTACCGGCTTTTGTTGCCGCTGCTCTTCATCGCGGCCTTTCCCGGATGGCTCGTGAAAATGCTGCGCCGGGGCGGCTTCGGCACGCGCCTGGGCGAACGCGTCGCGATCTATCAGGACGCCCCGGATTTCGAACCCTGCGGCGCGGTCCACATCCACGCCGTGAGCGTGGGCGAATCCCTGCTCGCCTTGAAACTCATCCGCGCCTGGCTCGCACGCGATCCGGAGCAACGTTTCGTACTGGCCGTGGGCACTTCCACCGGCCACGCGGTGGTGAGCACCGCCGGCGTACCGCAGGTCCGCGTCACCTATGCCCCGCTGGACTTCCCGTCGATGGTCCGCCGGTATTTCAAGCGCTTCGAGCCGGCGATGCTGGTGTTGATTGAAGGCGAGGCATGGCCACATTTGTTAGACGCGTGCCGGAAACAAAACATCCCGGTCTCACTCGTCAACGCCCGCATGTCCCCGCGCTCCGAAAGGCGTTACCGTCGTTTCGCGGAGTGGGTGCGCCCGGTGTTCGGAAAACTCGACGCCGTCGCCATCCAGGAAGCGGAAAACCGCGGCATCTGGAACGATCTCGGCGTGCCGGACCCGCGCATCCATCTCACCGGCAGTCTCAAGTTCGACCCCGGCGGCTCACCACCTGTTAGGAGGGCGGAGTTTCAGGAAATGCTCGATCATTTCGGCCCCGGGCGGAAGGTCGTCCTCGCCGCAAGCACCCACCCGGGCGAGGACGCGTGGATCGCCGAAGCCATCCGCGAGGCCGCGCCGGATGCGTTGCCCGTCATCGTCCCGCGCCATGCGGAGCGGAGGGAAGAAGTCTCCGCCGATCTCGCCCGCGCGGGTTTCGATGTGGTGAGGCGCTCCGGATTTGTTAGAGAAACCGCCGCCAAGTCCGCGAACACGGTGTTTCTCATCGACTCCACCGGCGAGCTGCGTGATTGGACGGCACACGCCGATGTCGTGATCATCGGCAAGAGCTTCCTCTCCACCGGAGGCCAGAATCCCTGCGAGGCCATCCTCGCTTCCGTCCCGGTGATCTGCGGACCACACATGGAGAACTTCGAACCGCTCGCCACCCGTCTCACCACGGCGCATGCCTGCCTTCGCGCCGGTGATCCGGCCGGTCTGGCGTCAGCGATCCGCAAGGCGCTCGATCCGGAAATCGCGGCATCGCTCACCCGTGAGGCCACGGCGCTGCTCGCCGTGCACGAGGCTGCCACGGAGCGGATTCTCGACCTGCTCAATGGCCTCAAAAACGCCTCGAAATGACGCAACGCGGAGTTTGTCATTTCCAAAATCACTCTCTAGAGTGCGCGCCGTGAGCGATTCCGACAAAGACCCGATGAGCAGCCTTCTCTCCAGCTTCGCGCTCGGCCCTTCCTGGGCACGTGCCGCCGGCAGCCAGCAGGAGAAGGTTGTTAGAGGTGACGAAAGGCCCCGCAGGGACTCGAACCGCGGAGATTCCCGCGGCCCGGAAGGCGGCAAGGGAAACTTCCGTGATCGCAATCAGGACGGACGCGGCCGCAAACCATTCCAAGGCAAGGGCGGCCGTTTCGATGATCGCCGCGATGGCCCGCCGCGTTTCGAAGAAACCCCGCCCGCGGAAGGCGTCCGCGTCACGCTCGTTCCGGACGCGCAGGCCGTGCATCTCATCGGCAAGGAAGTCCATCAGGTCGCGCGGGTCTATCCGTTGTTCGATGTCGCGAAAATCCTGCTCGCCGAGCGTGGCCGCTGCCGCGCGGTGTTCGAGATCCAGGAACCCCAGGGCCCCATGTTCAAGGGCAGGCTCGATGATTCCCTTTTCCTCACCCGCGATGAAGCGGCCCGTCATCTTTGGAACTCCGAACTCAAGCCGCAGTTCATCGAAGAGGAAGTGGTCGAAGTCGATCCGCCGAGCGGAAACTTCCAGTCCGTCGCCAAGTGCGGCCTCACCGGCATGTGGCTCGGGCCGCCGAACTTCCACACCTATCAGGTGAACCTCCGCCGTTTGCACCGCGAGTGTTTCCCTAACATGCCCTTCGCCGCATACTCCGCCAAAGTTCGCACAGAGCGCGGCGAGGAGGCCGTGAACGCCTGGCTGGAAACCATGAAGAAGAAGACCCGCTGGCGCATCAATGGCGATGGTGACGACGCATGGATCGACGACCGCGCCGAAGCCGAACGCGCCCTGGCCACCCGCTTCCTCGATGAGGCATTTGAAACCACACGCCGCGCCGAAGTCACCGCCGCGATTTCCCCGAAAAATCTATCAGCCTCGCTGCTGGTCTCGCTCAAGCTCGCCGGCAACCACGCCCGCAATCATCCAGCCATCCTGATCCCCGCCGTCTGCAAGGCGGTGGAAGCCGAGCACCTCCCCGTTTTCAAACGCCAGGGCAAGCTCTTCACCGGCCCCGCCCGCCCGCATCCGCTGCCGCCCGGCCAGACGCTCGCCGAGCGCCCCGCCGTCATCGTCGAGTGGATCCGCGCCAACAAACCCGCCAAACTCGAAGGCCTGTGGAAAGCCGTGCTTCCGGAAGGAAGCAGCGCCCCGCCCGCCGAATACGCCGCCGACCTCTTCTGGCTCCTTCACCAAGGCCACATCCTCCTCTTCACCGACGACACGCTCGTCGTTCAGGAAATCCGCGAAACACCCGCACCGGATCCGAACGCCGAACCGAAGTCCGGCAAGAAAAAGAAGAAGAAGAAAAACAAAAAACCCCAGGGCGAAGAGGGCGAATCCGCCAAGCCGGAAACCGAATCGGAAGAAACGCCCGCCGCTTCCGACGAATCGCCAACCGATTCCCCGGCCGAAGAATCCACTCCGGAAATCGAGGCAACCATCGTATCCGAAGCACCGGAATCACCCGCCGCCGAGCTCGTGGACGCGGCACCTTACGAAGAAATTTCCGTTTCCGATCCAACTCCGGAACCGGTCGCGGAAACCTCTGAAACTCCTACGGAAGAACCCGCTTCATCTCCCACGGAAGAGGAAATGTCCAAGAATCCTTCCGCGGGGGTTGACGAGCCATCCCCGCTGTGATTGAAACCTCCCGACCCGCAACCTTGGAACGGTGGCTGAGTGGTCGAAAGCACTCCCTTGCTAAGGGAACGTAGCTCAAAAGGCTACCGAGGGTTCGAATCCCTCCCGTTCCGCCACGACCCCGCCCCTGCAAACCAGGGCCGGGGTCGTGGCGTTTCAGGTCCACATTCCCTCGGAATGTTTGATGGAGAGGCTCAAGAGGAAACCCGTCGAGAGTCCTGTCTCAATTCCCGCTCTCCACGCAGAGCTTGAGCTTGCGATCGTCCTCGGGCTGGTCCTTGTCCCAGTTCAGCAGAAACGCGCGGATCTCGCGTAGCATGACTTCGCAGTGTTTGTTCCACTTCTCGGAGCCACGAAGGATGAGCGCGCTTTCCTTGAGTCCGGTGAAACGAATCTCCTCGGCGCCTGAAGAACGCAGCTCGGCGAGTTCCACGCGGAGACGCTCGAAAAAGGCGAGTTCAAATCCATTTCCCGCTTCCACGGCGGCGCGCACCAGAGAAACGGTCACCGGCGGCGCGAGAGGTTCGAGTTTTTCGGCGATGCGCTCGCAGCCGATCTTCACCAGCATCTTGCGCATCCGCTCGTAGAGTTCATCGAGCTGCAGGAGCTTCAGCGGGCACTTGGTTTCGAGGTATTTCTCGATGCCGCTGCGGATGTCCTCAAGGAATGGAAAGTCCTCGTGATCGGCGGCGCGCGCGGCGCGGCGCAGGGCGTCATCCAGCCACGCGGTGTCGTAGTCGATCACTTGATAGCGGCCGATCTGAAGTGCGGGGCGGTTGCCGATGAGGGAGATCACGGAGGGGGAACCAGTGCTGTGCTTGAGGGGTGTTCGGGGTTTTGAAGGGGGAGCTTTGTTAGATCAGTCTTTGAAGAGGCGGCGCTGGAAGGGATCCCTCGCGGCACGCCGTGCCAGCGACTGGATTTCCTGGATGAACTCGTTCACGTCGTCGAACTGGCGGTAAACCGAAACGTAGCGCACGTAGGCGACCGGATCGATCTGATGGAGTTTGTCCATCACCTTGGCGCCGATCATGTTGGAGGGCACCTCGCTGAGATGGTCCTTGTGCAGTTCCGTTAGAATTTCCTCCACGGCGCGGTCGAGACGGTCCATCGGAACAGGCCTCTTCTCGCAGGCTTTGACGAGACCGCTCATCAGCTTCTCGCGGTTGAGCGCCTCGCGCGTGCCGTCCCGTTTCACCACCCGCAACTCGGTGCGCTCGATCTGTTCGTAGGTCGTGTAGCGATATCCACACTGAAGGCACTCCCGACGACGACGGATGGTGGTGCCATCCTTCGAGGAACGGGAATCGAGGACCTTGTCTTTTTGGGAACCGCATTGGACGCAACGCATCGGGGGTCGGTGAGGAACGACGGCTGCGAGCATACCCATACCACTGGTAGCGTCAACGCAAAAACTATGGCAGATTTAGTAGATGGCAAACGATGGTCCGGAGCCGCGAACCATTAGTTTTTAGAAACCCGTTGAACGTTTGCCTGCGAAGCCCGCCATCCATGGATCTTTTGCTTGGATTTCCAACCGTTAGAGAGCAGGTTCTTGCCGCCGCTCCCCGGACGGTCGCAGGTTCCGCGCGAGCGGGGCTTGAGGAAAGTCCGGACACCACAGGGCAGCGCGCCTCATGAAAGTGAGGGACGGGAACCGCGAGGAACCCGGACGGAAAGTGCAACAGGAAGCATACCGCCGATGACCCGCAAGGGCACAGGTAAGGATGAAATGGTGGGGTAAGAGCCCACCGCGCCTAGGGTAACCGAAGCGGCACGGCAAACCCCGCGCGGTGCAAGACAGAACAGGGGAAGGACTGCCCGTCCGCTCACAATCCCCGGGTAATAGTCGCACTCCGCGCAAGCGGGGCGCTCCGCCTCGGCGGGGTGAGAGAAATGGCCGTCCATCCTCGCGAGAGGGGGACAGAATCCGGCTTACAGGGGAGCGGCACTCTCCTTTTCTCAGGAGATCACTTGGGAGTGGCGTGGCGCAGCGAAGGAATGCCGCCGATCCAGGTGGTGAGCATCACGGCGATCATCGCGAGCGAGAACGGCAATCCTGCCGGTCCTTCAAAGACACTTACGCCGCTGGGATGAATCACCGAGTGGTAAAGGACCATGGCCGCGCAGAGCAGGACACCGGAAGTGACAATGCCGAACAGGATTCGCCCTTTCACCGAAGGATTGTCGAACACAAGGCTCCCCGGAATGGCGGCCCCCATCATGAGGCCGCCGACGAAGGCCAAACCGATCGGCAGCGCGGTGACTCCGGCAATCAAGAGGATCAGCCCGCTGAAAAACAAGCCGCCGACCAGCAATCCGTCGCGTTTTTCCTCCGCATTGAGGGTGAGCCGCGCCATTGGATCCGAAAGCATCAGGAAATGGCCGATCCCGCTGGCCAGCCAACCGCCGAAGCAGAAAAGGAGATACGCGACGATCAGCGGCACCGCGGCAAGCGGATGGATCATGGCCAGCAGCGCGCGTCCGAAGCGATAAGCGATGTAAATCCCGATGAAGACCATCCACTGGCTCTTTTCCGAGTAGCGCTGGAGGAAGAACACCCAGCGCAGATAGATCCGATAGAGCACGGAGCGCGCCTTGAACGATTCCCGCAAGCCGAGGCGGGCGTGTTCGAGCGAGGCATCGAGCCGCAGGGATTCGCGGAACAACTCCTCGGCTTTTTTCCGATCGCCCTGGTGGAGCGCGGTCCAGCCGGAGGTGGCGAAGGTCCAGGCGTTCTCCGGATCCCGCGCGAGATCGCGTTCGATCTCGACGGCCGCCTCGTCGAGCCTGCCGCTCAGGCGGAGAACGGTGGCGAGGAGATTGGAGGCGGACGAGTCGTCGGGGTCCAGCGCGAGCGCCTTGCGGGCGGCATCCTCCGCCTCCGGCAGCTTGCGCAGGCCTAACAGCGCATTGCCCCGGCAGAACCAGGCGAAGGGCATCTCCGGATCCAGCGCGAGGGCTTCATCCGCGCTTTGGATCGCCTCGGCATGACGTTCGAGGCGGTTGAGGATGGCGGAGCGCAGCGCGTGGGCGATGGCGGCATCCGGAGAGAGCGCGATGGCCCGCTCGATGTCCGTTAGAGCCGAACGATGATCCTCCCCTTCCGAGAGGCGGGTCAGCGCGAGTTCGAAGTGACCCTTGAAGTCATCGGGGTCGGCCGCAAGGTGCTGGTGCAGCGCGGCAATGGCCTCGCGATGACGGCGGTGCTCGCGGAGGCGCTGGGCGTGTTGGAGGAGCGGGCTCATTTTTTCAATCCCATGTAAACGAGGACATCGTCGTAGAATCCGCTCTGGTTCGCATAGAGCGCGTAGTTCTTGGCGCTTTCAAACCACTTGCGGGTGGATGGCTTCACCTCCTTGCAGGCGTTCGCCAGCATCTTCCCGCTCACGGGAACTAGGCCGCCCTTGCGCATCGCTTCGGTGAGAGCCTGTTCGGTGGCCAGGTTGAAGACCGCCATGAGATCCGCGCCGGAAAAACCTTCCGTTTTTTTCGCGATCGCCGCCGGATCAAAATCGACCAGCGGTTTCTCACGACCATGGATTCTCGCGATCTCCTCGCGCGCCGGGGCATCGGGAGGGGGCACGAAGATGAGCCGGTCGAAGCGGCCCGGCGCGCCGCCATGACCCGCCTCCATCTGCGTCTTGAGCAGCAGCAGGTTCGTATCGGTCTTGCGGTCGCGCAGGCGAGCCACCCATTTCGCCGGCTCCCAATAGGTGACGCGCGGATCGGTCAGGCCGCCCACCGCGAGGATGTTGGG
>DAISZP010000024.1:0-22041 GCA_036824745.1 Luteolibacter sp. | reverse complement strand
ATCAAGGGCGTTTCCCCGGAGGAAGTGGCGATCATCGCCTCCGGAAGAATGACCAATGAGGAACTGTTTCTCACCCGCGCGCTGGCCGCGGAAATCGGCACGAGCCGCCTCTCGCTGGTCCCGCGTTTCGGCGAACCGGATTCGCTGTTGATCGCCGAGGATCGCAATCCGAACACGACCGGCGCGAAACTCGTGCTCGGCACCGAGGAGCCGTTCCGCAAGCTCGACTCGATCCGCGACGGTGTCCGCTCCGGCTCGATCAAGGCGCTCATCGTGTTCGGCGAGGACTTGATCGCCGACGCCGGGTTTCACTATTCCGATCTGGCGAAACTCGATTTCCTGCTCCAGACGAACATCCTCGCCAATCACACCGCACTCGCCGCCCACATCGTCCTGCCCGGCGCGGCCTTCGCCGAAAAACGCGGCTCGATGGTCAATCTCTCCGGCCGCCTCCAACGCCTCAACCGCGCCGTGGAAATGCCCGGGCAGGCGAAAGACGATTGGGAAATCATCCGCGACCTGATCCTCGCCCTCAGCGGCGGGAAAAACGAAGCCCACCTGATCGAGGACGTGTTCAAGGCGATGGCGGAATCGGTTTCCGCCTTCAACGGGCTCACGCTTTCCAAGATCGGCCACCAGGGCACGCAAATCCTCGACACGGGCTATCAGATTCCGCTGCTGGCCAATGAAAAGGCCGCCAAAGCCGCCGGCCGCATCAACGGTTGATTATGATCATCGTCAAACAACTCTGCGCACTCATCTCACTTCTGGCTCTCGCCAGCTGCGCGGCGTCCTCCGGCTCCGCGGGTCATGGCATGCCCTCCCCTGTCAGCTCCAAATACATCACGGGAATTGGCGGCGGAGTCACAGTCGATGCGGACAACAAACTCAAAACCTTCAAAATGTCGGTCCACTGCCGACTGAATTCATCCTCTCCCGAGCCTCTCTACATTGTAGCCAGATTCGACAGCCCCGCTCCCGGCATCCACCTGCAAGACAGCAAACCCCAGCGGGTGAATCCAGGCAGCGAATTCGACGTCATCTCGCAGCCATTCTCAAGGATCCAAAACGACAAAGACTATCACGTTCATCTGAGCGCCTACCGGGATCCCTCGCGCACACAGCTTTCCGACGAGGTCACTCAAACCATACGGTTTACGTTTCCTGAAAAGATCCAACGCCTATTCGGCCTTGAAGACAACGTCCTCTGACCCACAACTTTCTATTCTCATTCCCGACACCCCATGCCGGAACTTCTCCTCCAGATCCTCATCACCTTGGTGAAAATCGTGGCCCTCACCTTCATGGTGGTGCTGCCGCTGGTGCCCATCTCGGTGTATTTCGAACGCCGCTTCTGCGCCATCATCCAGGACCGCGTGGGGCCGAACCGCACGGGCATCCCGCTCACGCTGTTAGGTTTCAAGAAGGACTTCCATCTCTTCGGGCTCGTGCAGCCGATGGCGGATGGTTTGAAACTCTTCCTGAAAGAGGATTTCACTCCCGCACATGTTAGAAAGGCGTTCTACTGGCTCGCTCCGGCGCTGACCGTCGCCCCGGCGCTGATCACGGTGTGCGTGGTGCCCTTCGGCTCGCCGATCTCGATCTTCGGCCACACCGAGAAACTGGTCATCGCGGACATCGACATCGGCCCACTCTTCGTCTTCGCGGTTTCCTCGCTGTCTGTTTACGGCATCACGCTCGCCGGATGGTCCTCGAACTCGAAGTTCCCGTTCATCGGCGGCGTGCGTTCGACGGCGCAGATGATTTCCTACGAAATCTCGCTCGGTCTCTCGATCATCCCGGTGCTGCTCTACTTCGGCGAGCTCAACCTCGGCAAGATCGTCCAGATGCAGGCGGAGAACGGCTGGCTGCTGCTGCCCTTCTGGAAAAACGGCCACTTCGCGCTTCCCGATCTCCAGACCGCGCTGTTCTGGATTCCCGCGTTCATCGCGTTTCTCATTTTCACCATTTCCATCTTCGCGGAGACCAACCGCATGCCCTTCGACCTGCCGGAGTGCGAAACCGAACTCGTCGGCGGCTATCACACCGAGTATTCCTCGATGAAATTCGCGCTCTTCTTCATGGGTGAATACGCGGCCATGGTCATCGGCTCCGCGCTCATCGTCACCCTCTTCCTCGGCGGATGGTCGGCCGGATTCACCTTGGATAAATACATCCAGAACCTCCACATCGGTGACTTCCACTTCGGCGGACTGGTTCATCTCGTGATCTTCGTCACGAAACTGGTGGCCTTCATCCTGTTCTTCATTCTCGTCCGCTGGACGGTGCCGCGTTTCCGCTACGACCAGCTCATGAAACTCGGCTGGGTGATCTTCTTCGAAGCCGCGCTCATCAATGTGTTCCTGGCAGCCCTGATCCTCGCCGCGCCACAACTCACCGGACTCATCCTCGGCATCGGCGCGGTCCTCCTGATCGTCGTCACCGCCGCCGTCATCTGGGTGGCCAAGGTTTCCGAGGAGCATCCGAAACCGCTCCGCGCCTAATCTCTCAATCCCCTATCCACGATCTCCCCAATGGCAGTCGTCAAACTACAACGCCCGAAACTCAGCGTCGGAGAGAAGATCTACTTCGGAGCGCTCATCAAGGGATTCTTCCTGACGATGACCCACGCCGTGAAAACGCTGCTGCACCGCTCCGTGGGCGCGGACTCGCTGGCATCGTCCGGACTCGGTGTGACCATGCAGTTTCCCGAACAACGCTGGGATGACCATCTGCCGGACTACTACCGCGGCGCACCCGCGCTGGTGACGGACGAACAAGGCCGCGAACGCTGCGTTTCCTGCCAGCTCTGCGAGTTCATCTGCCCGCCCAAGGCGATCAAGATTGTGCCCGGTGAAATCCCCGCCCATGACAAGTGGGCAAAGGTCGAGAAGCGCCCCGCCGAGTTCGACATCGACATGATCCGCTGCATCTACTGCGGCATGTGCGAGGAGGTCTGCCCGGAGCAGGCGATCTTCCTGCGCAAGGACTACCTCATCACCGGTCTCACCCGCGCGGACATGGTCCACGACAAGAAGAAGCTCTATGAAATCGGCGGTGTCCGCACCGGCTTGGTCAACAAGTGGAATGAGCTGAAATAGCCGTCCGTCAGCCGTCATCGGTCATCGGCAGAAACCTCCCAAGATCCTTCCCTCTCCATGCCATCTTACCTGTTCTGGTTATTTTCAACCATCATGCTCATCGGCGGATGCGCGGTGGTCGCGTTCCGCAATCCGGTGTCCAGCGCGCTGTCTGTTGTGACTTGTTTCGTCGGACTCGCCGGTTTGTTCGTCGGCTTGAGCGCCTTCTTCGTCGGGGTCATCCAGATCCTCGTTTACACCGGTGCGGTGATGGTCCTGTTCCTTTTCATCATCATGCTGCTGGACCTCAAGGATGAGCAAAAGCGCGCCAAGGGACTCGCCCCACTCGCCGCCGGTTTTGGATTGGTCATCGCGTTTCTCGTCCAGTTGATCGGCGTGCTTTCGAAGGCGCCGCAGAAGCTCGCCCCGGCGCTCGACAAGGAGGCGCTTGCAAGCGCCGCCACGAACTTCGCGTCGGATGGGAAAATCGCTTCCAAACTCGCCGCCGGCCGTCTTCCGGACGTCCAGTTGATCGGCCACACGCTTTTCACCGGTTACAACCTGCCGC
This sequence comes from Luteolibacter sp., assembly GCA_036824745.1. Classification (GTDB taxonomy): domain Bacteria; phylum Verrucomicrobiota; class Verrucomicrobiia; order Verrucomicrobiales; family Akkermansiaceae; genus Luteolibacter. The sequence continues at coordinate 18,393 of DAISZP010000024.1, read as the reverse complement.
TCCAGATCCTCGGCGTGCTATTGCTCGTCGCCACGGTCGGGGTGGTCGTTCTTTCCAAAAAACAAGCCGAGTAACCATCGCCTTCGATTTTCATGGCCACTCTCAACGACTACCTTTTCGTATCCGGTCTGCTCTTCGCCATCGGCCTCGCGGGCGTGGTGCTGCGCCGCAACATCATCATCGTGTTCATGTGCCTGGAACTGATGCTCAGCGCCGCGAACCTGAGCCTCGTCGCCTTCTCCCGCTTCAACACGGTGAACGGCCTCCCTGACTACAACGGCCAGATGCTCGTGTTCTTCGTCATCACCGTGGCGGCCGCCGAGGTCGCGGTCGGTCTCGCCATCATCGTCGCCCTCTACCGCGCGCGGCAAACCATCCACACGGACGAATTGACGAGCCTCAAGGGCTGATATCTACCCCGGATCATTTCCACCACTCTGTATGAACCTCGCCTGGATCCTTCTTTTCCTCCCGCTCGTCGTCGCGGCGGTGAACCATCTCGTGCTGCGGAAAAACCCGCTGGTGCCACTGGTTTCCACCGGTTCGGTGATCGCCACGCTGGTGATCTCGTTCATGCTGTTAGGAAAACAGGAGATCACGGCCTTCGACTGGGCGTCGATCGGCGACTTCAAGCTCCAGATCGGAGTCCAGCTCGACAAGCTCTCCACCGGCATGATGATCGTGGTCACGGGCATCGGCACGCTCGTTCACATCTTCTCGCTGGCCTACATGAAGGATGACGAGGCGAAGGCGCGATACTTCACCGGACTCTCGCTCTTCATGTTCTCGATGACCGGCATCGTGCTGGCGAACAACTTCATCATGACCTTCATCTTCTGGGAGCTGGTCGGCTTGAGTTCCTACCTGCTCATCGGCCACTGGTATCAGAAGGACTCCGCCGCGGACGCCGCGAAGAAGGCCTTCCTGTGCAACCGCGTGGGCGACTTCGGATTCATGATCGGCATCCTCATGCTGTGGGGCATCACCGGAACCCTGGCGTTCGACAAGATGGAAGTGCCCGGAGCGGTTTCCACCTTCACCCTGTCCGCCGCCGTGCTCTGCATCTTCTGCGGCGCAGTCGGCAAGTCCGCCCAAGTGCCACTCCATGTCTGGCTGCCGGACGCGATGGAAGGCCCCACCCCTGTGTCCGCCTTGATTCACGCCGCGACCATGGTGGCTGCCGGCGTTTACATGCTCTTCCGCGTCCAGTTGTCGCTCGGATTCGAGGTCTTCGAAGGACTCGCCGCGAGCAACGTCATCGCCTGGACCGGTGGCATCACCTCGCTTGTCGCCGCGTTGATGGCCGTGCAGCAGGACGACATCAAGCGGGTACTCGCCTACTCGACGCTATCGCAACTCGGCTACATGGTCATGGCCGTCGGTCTCGTCCATGGCGAGGCGGGCATGTTCCACCTCTTCACCCATGCGTGGTTCAAGGCGCTGCTCTTCCTCGGTTCCGGCGCAGTCATCTACGCCTGCCACCACGAGCAGGACATCTGGAAAATGGGCGGGCTTCTCAAGAAGATGCCAATCACCGGTCTGACGTTCGCCATCGGCACCGCAGCCTTGATCGCCGTTCCGTTTGTGACCTCCGGCTTCTACTCGAAGGAGGAAATCCTCGCCGCCGCCTACGGCAAACAGAAGTTCCTGTTCGGAGTCGCCGTTTTCGTCGCCTTCCTCACCACCTTCTACATGACCCGCGCGTTCGTCGTCGCCTTCCTCGGCAAGACCCGTTCGGAAAACGCGGATCACGCGCATGAAGTGGGACCGCTGATGTTCGTGCCGCTGCTGCTTTTGGCAGGCATGGCCATCGGTTCCGCGTTTCTCACGAAGTCACTCAGCGCCATCGACCCTCGTCTCGCCGAACATGCTGGCCATCATGAAGGCCACGCGCTCATCCTCGGTGCCTCGATCGGCTCGCTGGTACTCGGTTTGCTTGCCGGATTCATCCTCTACAAGGGCAAGGATGAAGACCCGCTCTCGATCCCGCTGCTGAAGAACCGCTTCTACATTGACGGAATCTACGACAACTTCCTCGTCCGTTACTTCCAGGACGCATTCGCCGCCATCGTCCACTTCTTCGACGAACTCCTCATCAACGGCCTGCTCGTCGGCGGTCTCAGCCGCGGCGCGGTGAGCTTCGGCAATCTCTTCCGCAGGATCCAGTCCGGCGAACTGCAAGGCTACGCGTTCGCCTTCGGCCTCGGCGTCATCCTCGTCATCTACTTCACGGTTTTCCTCTGATCCCATGCTCGCGATCCTCGTATTTCTTCCCATCATCGCCTTCATCGCGATTCTGCTAGGCGCGCCCGCGCGGCTCGCGGCCATCGGTGCTGCGGCGGTGAACCTGGCGCTCGGACTCGCCTCGGCCTTCACGTGGCAATGCACCTGCTGGAAACTCTCGCTGCCGGTGTTGGAAAAACCCGCGCTCCACCTCGCCTTCGGTTATCCCGACGGCATGAGCGTGATCATGGTGCTGCTCACCGTGATCGTCACCATGGCCGCCGTGCTTTCCGGTGAGGCTCCGAAGGGTCGTGAGAAACTCTACTTCGGCTCCTCCCTGCTCATCTCCGCAGGCGCGCTTGGCGCCTTCGCCTCGACCGATCTGTTCTTCTTTTACGCCTTCCACGAACTCGCGCTGATCCCGACCTTCCTGATGATCGGCATGCTCGGCCGCGGTGACCGCAAGGAGATCGCCTGGAAAATCACGATCTACCTCGGCCTAGGCTCCATCGTCCTGCTCGCCGGGCTCGTCTGGCTCGCGAATCTCACCGGTTCCTACGACATCGCGACGATGATCTCCAACAAGGACAGTATCGATCCCGCGGCGCAGAAAGGCATCGCCGCGCTGCTGATCGTCGGTTTCGGCACGCTCGTTTCCCTCTTTCCCTTCCATTCGTGGGCGGCTCCTGCCTACGCGAGCGCTCCCGCTCCGGTGGCCATGCTGCATGCGGGCGTTCTGAAAAAATTCGGACTCTACGGTTTGCTCCGCCTCGCGATCCCGCTCGTGCCGGAAGGCATGCAGGCCTGGCTGACGCCGCTGCTGGTTCTTCTGTTAGGAAACATCCTGTGGTGCGGCTTCGTCACCATCTCGCAGAAGCGCCTCGACGGCATGCTCGGCAATTCGTCCGTCATGCACATGGGCTACATCTTCCTCGCCATCGCCGCGCTGGCCGCGAGCTACACCGGTGCTCCCGCCGTTGGTTACCTCAATGATGCCGGAAACGCAGTGACGAAATACGCGCCGGGAGAGTTCACTAACACCATCGCCCAGCCCGCGGCCGTGCTGCTGATGTTCGCCCACGGTGTTTCGATCGCCCTGCTCTTCGGTCTGGCCGACCGCATCGAACGCAAGACCGGCTCGCTCGATCTATCGGATCTCGGCGGTCTCGCCAAACCCGCGCCGAAACTCGCCTTCATCTTCGGCATCGCCGCCATGGCATCCATCGGTCTGCCGGGACTCGCGAACTTCTCCGGCGAGGTCCTCGTTTTCCTCTCCGCCTTCAACGGTTACAACGGCCTTTCCAGCCTCGGTCCGGTCCAGATCGCCTGCATCCTCTCGATCTGGGGCGTGGTGATCTCCGCCGTTTACATGCTGCGCGCCTACCGGAGCATCTTCCAGGGCCCCACGGTGAAAACCACCGAATCCGCCGCGGATCTCAGCTTCGCCGACCGCATCCCCGCGCTGCTGCTCGTCCTCGCCCTCTTCGCCGTGGGTCTCTATCCGAATCTTTTGCTCAATCTTCTCAAGTGATCTCAGCTTTCTCCCCTGAAAACTGACCACTGAACACTCGCAAACCTCCTCCATGCCCGCCTACTACCTTGAAGCACTCACCGTCACGCTGGGGCTCATCCTGCTCATGGCCGAAGCCTTCGTTTCCACAAAGAGCAAGGCATGGATCGGAGTTCTCGCAGCGTGCGGCCTCGGCGCGATCCTTGTTCTGAACTTCATCGCCATCGGTCCGGATGCCAAACCGGACGCGGCATGGGCCAAGTGGCCGCTGTGGAATTTCTATCAGTTCGATTCCCTCGCCCGCTTCTACAAGGGCTTCGCGCTGGTCACAACGATCCTCGTGGTGCTGCTTTCGGTGGACTACCGGAAGATCCTCGCCCGCTTCACCGATCATCCGGGTTCGGAGAACGGCACGGGAGAGTTCTACGCGCTGCCCGTCTTCGCCTGCGCCGGCATGATGTGGCTCGCCTCGGCCAAGGATCTGGCTGGAGCCTTCGTCGCTCTCGAACTCGTCACCATCACCTTTTACATCCTCGTCGCCTACATGCGCCGCAATGTCGGATCACTGGAAGCCGGCGTGAAATACCTCATCCTCGGTGCGCTCAGCACCGGCTTCCTGGTTTACGGCATCGCATGGGTCTATGGCTCCACCGGAACGATGGATCTGTCGAAACTCGAATCCACAATTTCCAAGCTCCAATCTCCAATTTCCCTGCTTTTCGGCATCGCCCTCGTCATGGTCGGCCTCGGTTTCAAGATGGGCGCGGTGCCCATGCAGATCTGGATTCCTGACGTCTATCAGGGCGCGCCCACCCCGACCACCGCGTTTCTCTCCGTCGGATCCAAGGCCGCCGGTTTCATCCTGACGATTCGTTTCCTCGAACCCTTCCTTGCCAGCGAACTCACCCGCGGTCCGGTGCTGAAACTGCTGCTCATCCTTTCCGTGGCCACGCTCCTGTTCGGAAACCTGGCCGCCATTCCGCAGACGAACTTCAAGCGGCTGCTCGCCTACTCGTCCATCGCCCACGCCGGATTCCTTCTGCTGGCGCTCGCCGCGGGCACCGCGGATTCCGCGAACGCGCTCGGCTCCACCAAGATCGTCTCATTCTACCTCGCGACCTATCTGATCATGACGCTGGGCGTGTTCTTCATCCTCGCGCAGGTCCGCATCCACCGCGATGGCGAGGCGATCTCGGATTTCAACGGCCTTGGAAAAACCAACCCGGTGCTCGCCCTTGCGCTGACCGTTCTGTTAGCCGCGCTGGCCGGCGTGCCGCTCACCGCCGGATTCATCGGTAAGTTCTTCGTCTTCCAAGCCGCGGTCGGCTCCGGCCTGTGGGCCGGTGTCGGCGTGGCATTCATCGCCGCGGCCGCCGGTTTCTACTACTACCTCAATGTGGTGCGCGCCATGTGGTGGGTCGGCGCGGGCGATCAAACTCCGGTCGTGCTTCCAACGATCACCAAAGCCTGCGTCGCGGCTCTAACACTCGCCGCGGTCCTCTTCGGCATCTGGCCGCAGCCGATTCTCGCCATTCTGGGCTGATACGGTCCGGGTTTCGCATTGACCCGGCATTTCGCGGGTGATGCTTTGGAGGCATGAAACCCCTGTTGCTCACCGGCCTCATTTTGTTCGGAGTTTCCTCCACCACCCTGCATGCCGGCATCACCTTCGGTCCGGTCAAAGGCAAACAAGGTGAGATCGTCCGCATGGTGAGCCACTCCGAAGCACCGGGTGGCACGATCCGCATGCAATCGAAGGGAGTGGATACTACCGGTGTCATGTTGATGACCCGTGACCGCGACCTGACGTGGAGTTTCCAGGATCCCGGCCTGGATGGCAGCCGCAGGGGCATCGCCCGCATTTCGAAAATCACCACCTCCACCAGCATCCGCATCAACGGTCAGGAGGAAAAGTCGGTGGACAAAAGCCTGTTGTCCGGAACCACGTTGAAAGTCACCAAACCTCCCGGAGGGAACTGGAACTTCGAGTTGCACGGCGAAGGAATCCTGCCCCTCTCGCGGGTGCGCAACGAACTTGAGGAACTCCGCGTCTATCTGAAACGCGAGTGGTTTCCAACCCGCGAGGTGAACGTCGGAGACACCTGGAATTTCAATCCCGCCTGGGTGCAGCAGGTGATCGAACGCGATCTCACCCAAACGAAAACCACCGGAACCATGAAGCTGCGGCAGATCAACGACGGCATTTTCGGCAAAACCGCCGTGATCGACGTCTGGATCCAAAGCGCGGGAAAAAAGACGCGGGCCGATGGCGGCGAATCCTCCGCCGACATCGATCTGCGCGGCCAGCTCAAGGTGAACCTCAAGACCATGCTCGACGAGCAGCTCGATCTCAGCGGCACCGTCATCTCCACCACCAAAGGCAAAGGCGAAGCCCGGACCGTGAACCTGCCCATCCGCTTGAAGGTGACAAAATCCTTCGTCAAGGAGCGGGAGTGAGAGCACCACACGCCGGATTTCCAGATCGACAAAATCCGATTTTGAAACATGTTTTCCGGGAGTCCGTTTTGTGGACTCGAAACACCCCCATCCACACCTCATGAGAACCATCGCACTCGCAATGATCGGCGCGCTTTCCATGGCCGCACCTCTCCACGCCAAGGCAAAGCCATTCAAGGTGAAAAACATCACGGTCGTTTCGGTGAACGGTGACCGCCCGAAGAATGATCCGAAATACAAGAAGGGCAGCACCATTGATCTGACGATCACCCAGAAAGCCTTCAAGGCGCCCAAGGTGATTTCCCTGCCCATTTCATCGAAATCCGCAACCCAGGATTCGTATTTCAATTCGATGGGAGCCCTTCAAACCGGCACAGCGGTCGTTCAGAAATCGAGCAAGACCGGCAAACCCGTCGGTGTGACCCTCACCTTCCTGGGACCGGTCACCGTTTTCGGAAATGTAACCTCACCTGGAACTGTCACCTACACCTTGGTTCCCAAATAGGATTCACGGCAATCGAAGATCTAACCAAAGGAGAACCCGGAAGGTTCTCCTTTTTTCGTCACGGAACTCAAGGTTTTGTCTGGGCATGCTGAAGCGAGGCCGCCACGAATCCCGCGAACAAGGGGTGCGGGTGGTTCGGCTTGGATTGGAATTCCGGATGGAACTGGGCGCCGAGATAGAACGGATGATCCGGCAGTTCGACGATTTCCACGAGACCCTCATCGGCGGATACGGATGAGATGACCATGCCTGCTTCCTGAAGGCGGTCCTGATAGTCGGAGTTCACCTCATAGCGGTGGCGGTGGCGTTCGTGGATGCGGTCCTTGTTGCCATAGAGTTCGGCGGCCTTGGTGCCGGCGAAGAGGATGGATTCACAAGATCCCAAACGCATGGTCGCGCCCATGTCCTCAACACCCTTCTGCTCTTCCTGAAGGCAGATGACCGGATGCTTGGTCGCCTTGTCAAACTCGGTGGAGTTCGCGGCGTCTAATCCGCAGACGTTGCGGGCGAACTCGATGGTCGCGATCTGCATGCCGAGGCAGATGCCGAAATACGGGATCTTGTTTTCGCGGGCGTATTGCGCGGCGAGGATTTTCCCCTCCGTGCCACGATCGCCGAAACCACCGGGAACCAGGATGCCGTCCACCTCGCCGATCACGGACTTCGCGCCGTGGTCCTCAATGGCTTCGGTGTCCACTCTAACAATCCGGACCTTCGTGTCGTGATGGGCGCCGGCGTGGATGAGCGATTCGTAGATCGACTTATAGGCGTCCTGCAGCTCGATGTATTTGCCGGCGACGGCGATGGTGACCTTGTTCTTGGGATGGATCACGCGTTGCACGAAACTCTCCCAATCCTCCAGCGCGGGCGACGGCGTGTGGCCAAGGCCGATCTTGTCCACCACCAGGCGGTCGATCTTGTCGCGGCGCAGGTCTAACGGACATTCGTAGATCGTGTGGGCCACATCGCGGAATGCGACGACGTTCTTGCGCTCGACGTTGCAGAACATGGCGATCTTGCGTCGGTTGTCCTCATCGAGATCCGCCTCGGTGCGGCAGATGATGATATCCGGCTGGATGCCGATCTCGCGCAGTTTCGCCACCGATTGCTGGGTGGGTTTGGTTTTCACCTCGCCGGCTGCCTTGATGTAGGGCAGCAGCGTGACGTGGATGAAGCAGACGTTTTCCTTGCCGACTTCCAGCGCGTATTGGCGGAGTGCTTCGAGGAACAGCAGGCCCTCCATGTCGCCCACGGTGCCGCCGATCTCGGTGATGAGCACATCGACGTCCTGGTTGTTTTCCGAAACCGTGCGGATGCGGTCCTTGATCTCGTCGGTGACGTGCGGGATGAACTGCACGGTTTTTCCAAGATACTCGCCGCGGCGCTCTTTCTTGATGACGGAGTCAAACACCTGGCCGGATGTCAGGTTGTTCATCCGGGACAGAACGCCGGAGGTGAAGCGCTCGTAGTGGCCGAGATCGAGATCGGTCTCCGCGCCGTCGTCGAGCACGTAAACCTCGCCATGCTGATAGGGCGACATCGTGCCGGGATCGACATTCAGATAGGGATCGAATTTCTGCATCAGCACCTTGAGGCCGCGGTGCTCCAACAGCGTGCCGATGGAGGCGGCGGCAAGGCCTTTGCCGAGTGAGGAAACAACGCCGCCGGTGACAAAAATGTATTTCATGGGAGTGTGTGGATCAGTGTGTAGCGAGGAGGCGTTCGATTTCGAGGGCTTGGGCGGGTGTGTCCACGCCCGGAGAGGTGTCATGGGTGCGGAGCACCTTGATGGAGGCGCCGTTTTCCAGCGCACGGAGTTGTTCGAGCGACTCGGCTTTTTCCAAAGGCGATGGCGGCCAGGTCACAAAGCGTTCGAGGAACGAGCGGCTGTAGGCGTAGATGCCCTTGTGGCGGAGCACGGGCAGGCCATCCACGGAGTTGCGGAAAAACGGCAGCGGCGAGCGGGAGAAGTAAAGTGCCTTGCCGTCCAGCGCGGTGACTACTTTCACCACGTTCGGGTCCTGCACGGCGGGATCGGCCGGATCCAGCGGATTCGCGGCGGTGGCCATGTCTAGCCAAGGATCGTTCGCCATGGTTTCCGCAAGTTCGTCGATGAGCGCGGGGTCGATGAGCGGCTCGTCGCCCTGGATGTTGACGATGTGGGTGGCGGCGGGCACGGCGCGCAGGGCCTCGGCGATGCGGTCCGTGCCGGTCGGGTGATCGATTGAGGTCATGACGGCCCGGCCACTGAAAGATTCCACCGCTTGTAAGATGCGCTCGTCATCGGTGGCGACGAGGATTTCATCCAGCTTCGAGCATTTCCCACAACGCTCCCAAACGTGCTGGATCAGCGGTTTTCCCGCGATGAGGTGAAGCGGCTTTCCGGGGAAGCGCGTCGAGCCCCAGCGAGCTGGGAGAACACCAAGAATATGTGGTTTGAGTGAGGAAATGGACACGCCCGCAGAAGGTTGGGCGAGCGTATGGCAGGGACTCGCCCGCGGACAAGAGCGGTTTCCGAAAAAACTTTTCGCCATCGCCCGAAAGCCCGCGCGCTGTTTGAATTTCCGGATTCCAAGTCGTTGAAAACCTGTCTACAACGACGCCCATGGCAAAGGGGTATGAGCTGCATCAAGCACGGATGATGGCCTTGCAGGGCATGGGCAAGGATCTCGCCCGCCGCGCGAAATCGAAATGCGAGATCACAGGCGCTTCCGGCATTCCGCTCTGGCCCTACGAAGTGCCTCCGGTGTCTGCCGAGCCTGAGATCGACCGCACTCTCCTGATTTCCGAAGCCTGCCACGAAATGCTCGATCACCCGGATCGTCTCGCCGGCCGCGAGTGGCAATGCCTCACCAGCGCGGTCTGGAGCGACCTTCCGGCTGTGCAGGTCGTCGCATGGCGGATGTTGAACGAGCTCGCCAAACGCGAGGATTGGGCCCGCGAAGCGCTTCAGGAAGTGTTTCTCGATCCGGAAATCGAAACCTGGGCCACCAACAACGCTCCCTGATCCCGCGCTCGCAACTTCGGCCGCCTCCTGCGGTTGAATGAGCCATGTTGAGCGCCAACGCCGCCACAACACCGATCTTTCTCCACATGGACGAACCGCTCACGCCCGCCGCTGACGAGAGTGCCTACGATCATGCCCTCATGGAACGCATCGGCTCTGGCGATCATCAGGCGTTCAAGGTCCTCGTTGAGCGGCACCAGAATGCCGTGATCGGCACCGTGGCCAAAATGCTCGGAAACGCCACCGACGCCGAAGACATCTCGCAGCAGGTGTTTCTCCGCATCTGGCGCAATGCGAAACGCTACCGCCCTGACGCGAAGTTCACCACCTACCTCTTCACCATCACCCGCAACCTCGTCTTCAACGAAACCCGCCGCCGCGGACGCAAGAAGGAAGTCTCCGCGGACGAGCGCGAGGAAAACTCCCACCAACTCATCGAAGACCGCCCGGACCGGCAACCGGACGCCGAACTGCTCCAATCCGAGCTCCAACTGGCGGTGGATGCCGCCATCGCGAAACTGCCGGACACCCAGCGCATGGCCGTGGTATTGAGGCGCTACGAACAACTTTCCTACGAGGAAATCGCCGACGTGTTGAAACTTTCAGTCTCCGCAGTGAAGAGCCTGTTGTTCCGCGCCAGAACCTCATTGAGAGAAACTCTGACCGAGTATCTCGCGGAATGATTGCCCGCATTCCTTGCTTCCTTCAAAAATCCGGAATTTTCCCGTTGCCAAGCGCCAAGCAGGCTCATTAACCTTCCCCCAGCATGAAAAAACTCCTTGTTACCGCTGGCGCATTCGCCTTCCTCACGGTTTTCGTTTCTGCGGATATTCACGCTCCTCCGGGACATAGCTACACCGCGGAACGCAAGCTCGGCCGCGCGATCAGCAATATCGTTTACGGCGTCATGGAAATCCCTGAGCAAATCGTCCGCAAGAACGAGCAATACGGCCGCAAAGCCGGATACACCTACGGCGCAGTGGACGGCACCAGCCGCGCCCTCCGCCGCCTCGGCTACGGTTTCTACGAACTCTTCACCTTCACCTGCCCCACCTACCGCGGCACCTTCCGCCCTCCCTATGAGCGCTGCGGACAAGACAACCGCATCGAGATGGACGTGCACGACGGTCTCTCCGAATTCCCGCCGGAACTCGGCTTCGAAACCTACTTCGACCACAACCGCACTCAGAAATTCTGATCCGCGGGGACTCCGGTCCTGATTCTCAAATCCCGCCGCTGGTTCGCCACGGCGGGATTTTTATTGTCCGGAATTTGTGGTTTCTCCCACTCACTCCGCCGCCGGATCGATCAAGCGGTATCCGATGCCGGGTTCGTTGCTCACGATCAATTTGTCTCCGAGTTTCTTGCGGAGATGATTCGCGTAAACCCGGAGGTAATGGGTCTGCCCTTCGCCTTGCGGTCCCCACACCTCGCGCAGGAGCTGGCGCTGGATCACGATCCTGCCCGCATGCCTCGCCAGCGCTCGCAGAAACGCGAACTCGGTGGGTGTCATCTTGAGAGGCACGCCTGATAGAAACGCCTCGTGCGAGTCCAGCCTCATGGTCAACGGACCCGCTTGGATCTCCGGCGACTCGACGGCATGATGGCGCCGCTGGATCACCGCGAGCCGGGCGACCAATTCCGCCGTGCTGAACGGCTTGGTCACATAGTCATCCGCTCCGTTCTCCAAGGCGGCCACCTTCACCGACTCCTGATCTCTAACGGAAAGAACCAACACCGGCACCGAACTCCACTCGCGCAGGCGTTTCAACACCTCAAGTCCGTCCATGTCAGGCAGGCCGAGATCCAGAAGCACGACCTCCGGCCGCTGGAACGCGGCCTCCTGCAATCCCAGCGCGCCGTTTTCCGCCTCCCGCACCGCGTAGCCGCGCGATTCGAGCGCAAGGCGCAGGAGCCGCCGGATCTGGATTTCATCATCGATGATCAGCGCGGTCATGATCGTTTGGCGGCATCATCCGCGGCAAGTTCGATTTCACAAGCCTCATCAAGCTCCTGAGTCCGGGCTTCCACCTTCATGAGAATCTCAAACACGGCGCCGCCCTCCGGATGATTCCATGCCGAAACCGATCCACCCAAGGCCTCGACAAATCCTCGGGTGATGGAAAGACCCAGCCCGGTCCCGCCGGCCGGTGTGCCGGCAGCCCGATAAAACTTGCCGAACACCTTGGCCTCCTCACCCGGGGGCAGTCCGGGGCCGTGGTCGCGCACGGTCAGGCGGAGCTTGTGTTCCGTGTGCCTCGCGCTGATCTCCACCTCGGATGCAGCCGGCGAATAGATCGCCGCGTTGTGAAGCATGTTGGCAAGGGCCTGCGTCACCAGCGCCTGATCGGTCCGCACCAGCGGAATGTCAGACGCGATCTCCACCTTCACCGGATGGCTCCGAAGCGCGTCCCCCACGGACCTGGCGGCAGCATCCACCGTTTCCCGCACGTCGCACCATTCGAGATTCGGTTCCACCACCTTGGCTTCCAGACGGGTCATCTGGAGCAGTCCGTCCACCAAGCGCTGAAGGCGCTTCGCGGCGGTGTCGATCTCGACCACGTAAGGATTCCCCGCGGCCTCGCCCATGCCATCGATGGAGGCGCGGATGATCGCGAGCGGCGTCTTCAACTCGTGCGAAACGCTGTTGAGCAGATTGCTGCGGAGGGACTCGGATCTCTCCATCAACTCCGCCTGCGCCACCGCCTGGATGAAATGCTCCTTCTCTAACACAAGCGCGAGTTGCAGCGCGAATGCCTCGACCGCCTGGCGGCGCTGGAAGTCGAGGATCTCCCCATCCCGGTTGAGCCGGAGACCGAGCACACCCATCACCGAGGTGGAGGTTTGCAGCGGAAACCAAGTGCCGCCGGACTGCGGCAAAGTATCCGTGAATCGTCCGGCCACCTGTTTGTTGGAGTAACTCCACGCCGCCACTCCGGCCTCCGTCAGGGAAGGCTCCCAAGTGCTCGACGGGTGGGCCTTCCCAGGCAACGAGTGATCCAGATCGCGCACGATCAGGCAGGCTTCCCCATGCACGACCGTATTGATGACCGACAAAGCCTCGCTGAGTCCCTTGCCGGTTTCCGGAACGAGGGCGGCGCTCTGGGTCACCCGCAGCAACGCGTCCGTCTCCATCTGCCGCCGCCGCTCGGCGATTTCCCGGATCCGCAGGCGCGTCGTGAGATGGCCCATGCACAGCGCCACCGCGAAAAACATCAGCAACAGGACGATGTCCTCCGGCTTCTTGATCTCGAACGTGTAGAGCGGAGGGATGAAAAAGAAGTTCCACGCCAGCGCGCTCAAGGCCGCCATGAGCAGCATCGGGCCCCGGTTCAAACGGAAGGCCGCAAGCAGGATCGCGAACAGATAGACCATCGCCGGCAACGTGTATCCTCCGGCGCGTTCCAATCCCTGGCAAATTCCCGTTAGAGCGACAATGATCCCCACCACGATCGCATGCTCGCGGATCCGTCCGCCGGATTTGGAACCGCGCTGGCGTTCCGGCAGTTTGGACGGCCTGCCGATCACCGGACGCACCACGCTCACATCGATGTCACCACTGCCCTCGATGACGCGCTCGCCGAGGGTGGGTTTCCAGAACCAGCGGCGTCGCGCCTTGCCAACGACGATCTGCGAGACATTCCGCTCTCGGGCCACCCGCAGCAGGGCCGCTGCCACATCGTCGCCGGTGGCGTGCACGACTTCCCCACCCAGCCTGCGTGCCAGCGCGAGAGCGCGCGTGAGCATCTCCTGCTCCGAAGCCGTGAGCGGCTGCAATCCCTCCACCCACACCGCCAGCCACGGGCAGCCGTGGCGGCCGGAGGCGCGGCGCGTCCAGCGGATCAGGCTTTCCGAATACGGCGTGGGACCCACACCGACCATCAGCCGGGCGTTGGTTTTCCATGGCGTACTCACACTCCGGGCCTTGCGGATGTCCTCGAGATCCCGGTCCACACGCTCGGCGGTGAACCTCAGGGCAAGCTCGCGCATGGCTGTTAGATTCCCCTCGCGGAAAAATCCGGCGGCCGCGGCGGCGGCGCGCTCACCGAGATAGACCTTTCCCTCCGCGAGACGGTCCATGAGTTTCTCCACGCTCAGATCGATGAGCTGGATCTCGTGGGCGCGGTCGAGGATCGAATCCGGAACCGTTTCTTGCACCGAGACTCCGGTCACTTGCCGCACGATGTCCACCTGGCTCTCGATATGCTGGACGTTGAGCGTGGTGACCACGTCGATGCCGGCCTCGATCAACTCGATCACATCCTGATAGCGCTTCAAATGCCGGCTTCCGGGAGCGTTGGTGTGGGCGAGTTCATCCACCAACAAAAGATCCGGCCGGCGTTTCAGAGCGGTGTCCAGATCGAACTCCTGCAAGACATGCCCGCCATGCCCGATTCCGCGGCGGGGAAGGACGGTCAAACCCGTTAGAAGCTCCGCCGTTTCCTCGCGGCCATGGGTTTCCACCACGCCGACGAGCACGTTGAGCCCGTCCTCCTGCCGCTGCCTCGCGAGCAACAACATCGCGTAGGTCTTGCCCACGCCGGGACACATGCCGAGCAGGATGTGGAGCTTGCCGCGCTTCTCCTGCATCTCCTCGCGCTGCACCTGCGCCAGAAGAAGATCGGGATCCGGGCGGTGGTCGTCTTTCAACATAAGGAGCGGTGACTCTCTTCTTCCCGGCGATTGAGATTGTAGGGACAGGAGTGTCCCTACTCCTTAACCGCGTCGAGCGCGAGGTTCAACTTCAGCACGTTCACGCCGTCTTCTCCAAAAAATCCGAACGATGCCTTGTCAGTGTTCGCTGTGATGAGTTCCTTGAGCCTTCCGGGTGACAACGCGCGTGCCTTGGCCACTCGACCGGCCTGCAGCGCGGCGTTGGCCGGGCTGATGTGGGGATCGAGGCCGCTTCCGGAAGCGGTCACGGCATCGGCGGGGACGGGTTGTTTTTCGTCCAGACCGTTGGTCGCGCGATAGACCGCCACGCGCTCCTTGATCTGATCGGCGAGTTTCTGCGAAGTGGGACCGAGGTTGCTGCCGCCGGAGTTGCCCGCGTCATGACCCACCGCGGACGGACGCGGGTGGAAATAACCCTCGCCACTGAAATTCCGGACCAACAACGACGATCCGGTGACAATACCGTCCTTGTCGCGGATCAAACTTCCATCCGCCTTTTCGTTGAAAAGTGTTCTCGCGATGCCGGTGACGACGGCCGGATAGAAACCGCAGCAGATCACCGCGAAAACCAGCGTCGATACCATGGCGGGGCGGAGTTGGGAAACGAGAGCTTTCATGTTCAGGAGAGGTTCAGGGTGATGATGACAAGGTCGATGGCCTTGATGCCGGCGAACGGGACGATCAATCCACCAAGACCGTAAACGAGCATGTTGCGGCGAAGCACGGCGATGGCTCCCATCGGTTTGTAAGGCACGCCTTTCAACGCGAGCGGAATGAGGGCGATGATGACCAGCGCGTTGAAAATGATGGCGCTGAGGATGGCGCTCTGCGGCGAACCGAGCTTCATGATATTGAGCGCCGCCATCGCGGGAAAGGACACCATCAACATCGCCGGGATGATGGCGAAATACTTGGCGACGTCGTTGGCGATGGAAAAGGTAGTTAGAGAGCCGCGCGTCATGAGCAGTTGCTTTCCGATCTCCACGATTTCGATGAGCTTTGTCGGGTTGCTGTCGAGGTCCACCATGTTTCCCGCCTCGCGCGCGGCCTGGGTGCCGGTGTTCATGGCGACGCCGACATCGGCCTGGGCGAGTGCGGGCGCGTCGTTGGTGCCGTCTCCTGTCATGGCAACGAGGTGGCCGGCGGCTTGTTCCGAGCGGATGCGGCGGAGTTTGTCCTCGGGCGTGGCCTGCGCCATGAAATCGTCCACCCCGGCTTCGGCGGCGATGGCGGCGGCGGTCATCGGGTTGTCACCGGTGATCATGACGGTGCGGATGCCCATCTTGCGGAGGTGGACGAAGCGTTCCTTGATGCCGCCTTTGACCACGTCCTTGAGTTCGACCACGCCTAACACCTTCTTGCCATCGGCGACCACCAACGGTGTGCGTCCGGCGCGGGAGGCGGCCTCCACCGCCTTGGCCACATCTTCCGGATAGTGTCCGCTTTGGTTCTCGACCCATTGTTTTACCGAATCGGCGGCGCCCTTTCGGACACTGCGACCTTCGATGTCCACACCGCTCATGCGCGTCTGCGCGGTGAAGGGGACAAACACGGCATGCGGATGCTGGAGGTCGCGGCCGCGGATGTTGAACTTCTCCTTGGCGAGCACGACGATGCTGCGGCCTTCCGGCGTTTCGTCTGCCAGAGAGGCGAGTTGCGCGGCATCGGCGAGTTGCTGCTCGGTGACGCCCAGAGCGGGCACGAAGTCCGAGGCCATGCGGTTGCCGATGGTGATGGTGCCGGTTTTGTCGAGCAACAGCACATCGATGTCTCCCGCGGCCTCCACGGCGCGGCCGCTGGTGGCCATGACATTGCGCCGGATCAAACGGTCGATGCCGCTGATGCCGATGGCGCTGAGCAGGCCGCCGATGGTGGTGGGAATGAGGCAGACCAGCAGCGCGACCAGTACCGGCGTGGTGAAATGAATGCCCGCATAGGCGCCGAAGGGCTTCAACGTGATGACGACCAGCAGAAAGATCAGCGTGAGCGCGGAAAGCAGGATGGTCAGCGCGATTTCATTGGGTGTTTTCTGGCGTTTCGCTCCTTCCACCATCGCGATCATGCGATCGAGGAAAGTGTTGCCCTTTTCCGAAGTGATTCTAACAACGATGCGGTCGCTGATCACGCGGGTGCCGCCGGTGACGGCGCTGCGGTCGCCACCGCTCTCACGGATCACTGGAGCGGATTCGCCGGTGATGGCCGCTTCATCGACGCTGGCAATGCCTTCGATCACCTCGCCATCAGCGGGAATGATGTCACCGGTTTCGCAAACGACGAGGTCGCCTTTATCCAGAAGCGGTGCGGCGATCCTTTCTTCGATTCCACCCTTGAGCCGACGGGCCATGGCGTCCTTGCGGGCCTTGCGCAAACTATCCGCCTGCGCCTTGCCACGGCCTTCGGCGACGGCTTCCGCGAAATTCGCGAAGAGCACGGTGAACCACAGCCAGATTGCAAGTTGCAGAACGAAGCCCCGTTCACCCGGACTCGTGAAGATCGCGACGGTCGTGAGCACCGCGCCGATCAAGGTGACGAACATGACCGGGTTCCTGACCATCAGCCGTGGATCGAGTTTGCGGAACGAATCGCGGATCGCCGGGATGAGGATCGATTTGTCAAACAGGGACTGGAGTTGGCGTGACATGGAAGCGGATCGTTTTTGTTAGAACAGCCGGCCCTGAAGCATCAGAAAATGCTCGACGATGGGGCCCAGGGCGAGGGCAGGCAGGAAGTTCAGCGCGCCGATGAGCAACACGGTTCCTATCAGAAGCACCGTGAACGTGGCTCCGGAAACCGGGAAAGTTCCCGAGCTCGGCGGTGAGATTTTCTTTTTCACCAGCGATCCTGCCAGCGCCATGACCGGAACGATCATGAGAAAACGGCCGATGAGCATGGCGAGGCCGAGCGTCACGTTGTAATGCATGTCGCCGTTAGCCGGAGTGGCGGTGAGTCCGGCGAAGGCGCTGCCGTTGTTGCCGGTGGCGGAGCTGTAGGCGTAGAGCATCTCGCTGAATCCATGCGGTCCCGCGTTGTTGAGACCGGCCTGACCCCAGTCGCTCCCAGCGGCCCATGCGGTGAAACCGAGGATGCTGGCTGTTAGGACAAGCAGTGCGAGCATGCACATCTTCACATCGAAGGCCTGGATCTTCTTGCCGAGGTATTCCGGCGAGCGGCCAACCATCAGCCCGGCGATGAACACGGCGAGCACCACGAAAATGATCATGCCATAGAGCCCCGCGCCGACGCCGCCGATGACGACCTCGCCGACTTCGATCATGAACAACGGCACCAATCCGCCGATCGCGGTGAACGAATCGTGCATCGAGTTCACCGCGCCGCACGATGCGGCGGTGGTGATGGTGGCGAAGAGCGATGAGTTGAAGATGCCGAAACGGACTTCCTTGCCCTCCATGTTTCCGTCCATCACGGAAACGCCGAGCGCCTGATGGATCGGGTTTCCATGAGCCTCCGCCCACCAGCACGTGAGCACGGCGGAAACAAACAGGAACATCATCGCCGACCACACCGCCCAGCCGTGCGCCTGGTTTTTCGTCATGCGTCCGAGGTAGTAGGTCAGGCCGCTGCCGATCGAGAAGATCGAGAGCATCTGGATGAAGTTCGAGAGCGGCGTCGGGTTTTCAAACGGATGCGCGGCGTTGGCGTTGGTGAATCCTCCGCCGTTGGTGCCGAGCATCTTGATCGCCACTTGCGAGGCCATCGGGCCTTGGGCTATGGTTTGCCCCGCGAGGGTTTCCGCCGTTTTGAAATTCTGGATCACGCCCTGCGAAACGAGAAACACCGCGAATACAAGGCAGACCGGAACTAGCAGATAGAGCGTGGTGCGTGTCACATCCACCCAGAAGTTTCCAATCGTGGTGGCCGACTGCCGCGCGATGCCGCGAACCAGCGCGGCGGCGATTCCGATGCCGACGGCGGCCGATGTGAAGTTGTGGATGGTCAGACCTGAATGGCACGGGATTAAGCACTTTTCCGGTAGCGTCCGCGGTGATGGATCTCCGT
>DAISZP010000543.1:0-3347 GCA_036824745.1 Luteolibacter sp. | reverse complement strand
ATCCTGTGCCTGTTGTTTCCCGTGGCCGCGCCGCTTTTCCTGTCGCTCTTCATCGGAGTGGCCGTCCGTGAAGCGGGTCTCAAGGAATTCACCACCTTGCTCAGCGGCCCGATCCTGTATGGGGCGACGTTTTTCCTCGGTTTGATGCTTGGAGTCCTGTGCGAGGCGAACACGCTGCTCAATCCACGGATTTTCCCGCTGCTCTGCCTGGGAATCCTCTCGCTGCTGCTCTCCGGCATCGGCGGCATCATCGGTGGATACGTCCTCTATTTCATCAGTGGAAAGCGCTACAATCCCGTCATCGGTCTCGCCGGCGTGAGCTGCGTCCCATCCTGTGCGAAAGTCGCGCAGAAGTGCGTTTCCAAGGATGACCCCGGAGTGCTCATCCTGCCCCAAGCACTGGGTGCCAACATTTGCGGCGTCATCACCACGGCCATCCTCTGCGGGATCTACGTGACGGTGATTCCCAAGCTCAATCCGCCGAAAAAGACCGAAATGCCCGCCCATGCGAAAGTGGAGGCCGCTTCGTCCCGCGTCTCCCCGGTGGCGCCGGTGCTCCATTGATCCGACAAATCAGGTTGTCACGGGCTTTTACGGGTGTTAAACCCCTTCAAAACCTGTGCATTTCCTCAAGCGCATCCCACTCTCCATGGCCGCCGCGCTCGCGTTCGCGACGTCGGCCGCTTTCTGCGTGGTCGGAGTCTCTACCGCCAATGCCGCCGCGCCGGGTGGTTGGGAGATCGCCAAGATCGAAGGTCGCGACTATGTCTCGGTGGAAAGTCTCAAACGTTTCTACGGCTTCACCAAACTTTCCCGGAACGGCAACTCGGTGGTTCTGGAAAACGCCAAGGTCGAGATGAAACTCAACGTCGGCGGCAACGAGTGCCTCATGAACGGCGTGAAATTCGTTTTCTCCAACCCGGTTGCCACCCAGGGGGAAAAGCCGTTTGTTTCCCGCATGGATCTTGCCAAGCTCATCGATCCGGTGCTGCGCCCCTTCTACATCAAGAACGCCGAGAACTTCCGCACCGTCATCATCGATGCCGGCCACGGCGGCAAGGATCCCGGAGCCACCAATTCGCTCGGCACCGAAGCCGGCTACAATCTCAACGTCGCCAACCGCGTCAAATCCCTGCTCACCCAGAAGGGCTTCAAGGTCATCATGATCCGCGATACGAACGTTTACCTCTCCCTCCAGGAGCGGGTGAATGTCGCCAACGCCATCAACGAGAACGCCATCTTCATCAGCATCCACTTCAACTCCGGCGGCCGCTCCGCCCGGGGCATTGAAACGTTCACCCTCTCCCCGCCCGGCGTCGCCCACTACGGCAGCGGATTCAAGCCCTCGGACAACCAGGCCCGCACCGGCAACGAGCACGATTCCGCGAACATCGCCCTCGCCACCTCCGTCCACGGCTCCATCCTCCGCCGCCTCGGCAATCACACCCTGGACCGCGGCATCAAGCGCGCCCGCTTCAGCGTTCTATCAGGCGTGAAACACCCCGCCATCCTGCTCGAGGGCGGTTTCATGACCCATCCCTACGAGGCCCGCCTCATCGCCAACGAGACCTATCAGAACGCCATCGCCAACGGAATCGTGGACGCCGTGCAGAAATACCGCGTCGCCGTCAGCGCGAAACCCCAGCCCGCCCAGCCGAACTGAGCGCGCCGCGCTTCCGTTAGAGCTCCTCGATCGCCGCCATGATGCGTTTGGCGATCCGGTCGTAGTCCTCCTTGCCCTTCGCGGCCTTCAGTTCCTCCGCCGTCAGGCGGATCGGCTTGCCCACCGTCACCGTGATGCGGGAGAAGCGGATCCTCCCCGAGCCCCTCGGCAATGCTTCGCGCGCGCCGGAGATTCTAACAGGCTGGATCACCGCACCGGATTTCACCGCCACCAGACCAATGCCCGGAGCCGCCTCGCCCAGGTTGCCGTCGGAAGTGCGCTCTCCTTCCGGAAACACCAACACGCGGTGGCCTTCCTTCAGTTTCTTGATGATCGCCTTCAAGCTGCCCATGTCCGGCCGGTCCTGATCCACCGGAATCGCGTTCCAGTTCGTGTAAACCCAGCGCGTGATCGGCGTGAACAAAGTCTTGCGGGCCAGATACACCATCTCGTCCTTGTAAAGATTCCCGATGAGCGGTGGATCCAGGAAACTCTGATGATTCGCCGCCACCAGCACGGGACCTTCGGTAATGAGGTTTTCCTCACCGATCACCCGCATTCCGAACAAACTCCGGAACGCCGACCCGAAGGCCATCCAACCCAACCAGTAAATCCATTTCATGGGAAACGCGGAATCGTGAGCAATCGCAATGCCGGAAACCCGGCGCGCGCGACTTTCATGGCTCCATCCACCCTTAGGCAACCGCAAACTTCCTGCGTGAGACGGTGCTTTGCCACTCGCTATTGGTGATTTCATGCTGGCCGCGATCCGGGACGCCCTGATGAGGGTTCCTCAAAACGACCAAGTAAGCGATCAAGTAGGCGACCAAGTAAAATCCCTGATTCGTGGATTCAAAAACGACCGTGAGATGGCGGCTGCGGACTTGATGGAACGCTTGAAACTCCGTCACCGGCCGACGTTCAGGAAAAACTATCTGAACCCGGCGCTCGCCCTCGGCTTGATCGAAATGACGGATCCGGAGTCGCCGAAGAGTCCGGTTCAACGCTATCGCCTCACGGACCTTGGACGGAGCCTGAAGCGTTGATTTGAAAGCGAGCCCGAGTGTCGCACTCCCTCACACCTCCAGCCCCTGTTTCCTGAGGATCTCAAGGGCGGCTTCCACACCGGATTCGATGCTGTGCTCGGAGTTGTCGAGGATGGTGGCGCCATCGGCGACGACGAGCGGGGCGGTCTTGCGCTTGCTGTCCGCGGCGTCGCGTTTGGCGATGGAATCAACCTCGCCATCGTTGCCGCGGCGGGCGGCGCGGATGTGCTCGGCGGCATCGACGTAGATCTTGTAGGGCGTGTCGGGAAACACGACGGAGCCGATGTCCCGGCCTTCCATGACGATGCTGGAGTGGCGGAGGTACCCGCGCTGGAGATCGATGAGCGCTTTCCTAACTTCCGGAATGGCGGCGATGGCGGAGACGTTGGCGTTCACTTCCTCGCCGCGCAGGTCTTCGCTGGGGTCGATGCCGTTGATGGTGATGGTGGAGAGGATGCCGTCATTTCCACATGCGATTTTTATGCGATCCAACATGCCGATCACCGCGGCGGTGTCGTGTGGATCGATGCCTTCGCGGATGGCTTGCCAGGTGATGGCGCGGTACATCGCGCCGGAGTTCACCATGATGAGGCCGAGTCGCTCGGCGAGGCAACGCGCGAGTGTGCTCTTGCCGGAGG
>DAISZP010000542.1:0-3350 GCA_036824745.1 Luteolibacter sp. | reverse complement strand
TACGCGTCGAGCCTCGTCGCCGCGAAAATCGCCCCGGAGAGACTCGATGCGGCCGTCGCCGTCATCAACTCCCACCCCGGAGTCAGCCACAATTATCTCCGCAACCATGAGTTCAATCTCTGGTATACCATCGCCGTGCCGCCCATCAGCAAACTCGGCCTCGAAGGCACGGTCGATTTGCTCCACCGACTATCGGGAGCGGAAACCACCCGCCTGCTCCCCACCCTTCGGCTTTTCAAGATCGGCGTGCGCTTCGATACCGAAGGCTCCGCAAAACCTGGCGACCAGAGCACACCCGCCTACACCGAGGCGAACCGCGGCGAGGCCCGGCCTCTAACCGAAACGGAGATCCACTTCGTTCGCCTCATGCAGCGGGACCTCCCGATCGTCGAAGACCCCTTCGGCCCCATCGGGGAGGAACTCGGCCTTTCCTTCGATGAAGCCGCCGCCATGCACGCGGAAATTCTAACAACAGGCCGCATGCGCCGCTTCGCCGCCGTGCTCCACCACCGCAAGGCCGGCTTCGGAGCCAACGCCATGGGAGTCTGGGCCGGCCCGCAGGATGATCCCGAGGCGCTGAAAAAACTCGGCGAAACCATGGCCGGCTTCCGCGCCGTGAGCCACGCCTACCAACGCCCGAGTTATCCGGACTGGCCCTACAACCTCTTCACCATGGTCCACGGCAAGTCCGAGGAGGAATGCGAGCAAACTCTAACAGCCATCGCCGAAGCCACCGGCATCACCGACCGCCACGCGCTTTACTCCACCAAGGAGTTCAAAAAAGTCCGCGTCCGCTACTTCACCGATGACGAGGTGAGGTGGGAAGAGCAACATGCATGATTCCACCGACTTCATGAGAGCCATCAAAGCGGACATCACCACGCTCGACGTGGACGCCATCGTCAACGCGGCGAACTCGTCCCTGTTAGGCGGAGGCGGCGTGGACGGAGCCATCCACCGCGCGGCCGGGCCGGAACTGCTGGAGGAATGCAGGACACTTCACGGCTGCCGGACCGGCGAGGCGAAGATCACCAAGGGTTATCGTTTGAAGGCGCGCCACGTCATCCACGCCGTCGGCCCGGTGTGGCATGGCGGAGGTTCGGGCGAATCCGGGATGCTTGCCTCCTGTTACCGCAACTCTCTCCAGATCGCGATTGATCACGGGCTCCGAAGCATCGCGTTTCCCTGCATCAGCACCGGCGTCTATCGCTTTCCTGTCGGCCAGGCGGCGGCCATCGCGGTGGAAACGGTCCGGTCCT
Source organism: Luteolibacter sp. (assembly GCA_036824745.1). Classification (GTDB taxonomy): domain Bacteria; phylum Verrucomicrobiota; class Verrucomicrobiia; order Verrucomicrobiales; family Akkermansiaceae; genus Luteolibacter. The sequence continues at coordinate 2,091 of DAISZP010000542.1, read as the reverse complement.
TTCTGGCGGAATGCGCGGCACCCATCGATGTGACCTTCTGTTGTTTCTCCGGCGACGATCTCGCGATCTATCAGAAGCTGCTCGGTTGAGCGGTCATTCTCCGGCCTCCGCCTTGAGTTCGATGGATTTGACCTGCGCCTTGCGCGAGTAGTCGATCGACTCGCCGAGGATGCGCGCGGCTTCCTGCGGGGCATGGAACCCCATCGAGTTCTCCGCGTTCACGAAATCGAGCCGCCACTGCGCCTTGCGCTGGAGGTCGAGCACCTCCTTGAGCTTCACGGGATCCACTCCCGCGCCCTTGGCGGCCATGATGGCGGTGAGGGCTTCATCGAGCGCGCTGCCGGACTTCGCCATGAGTTCGTGGGTGCGGTTCTGGATCGTGGTCACCCGCTCTAACAATTCCTGCTCGGGATACGGGTGGCAGGTCTGGCAGGAGCGCGAGATGTTGAGCAGCGGGCTGCGCACCCAGTGGTCGGACACCTTGGTGGCACCCTCGCGCTTGTAGGGCATGTGGCAATCCGCGCAGGACACGCCGCTGCGCGCGTGCACACCCTGGCTCCACATCTCGAACTCGGGATGCTGCGCCTTGTAAACCGGAGCACCGGTTTCCGCGTGAATGAAGTCCGCGAACTGGCTGCCATCGGCGAATTTCGTCTCATCATACTTCGCCTCGATGTGCTCCATTTTCAGTCCCTTGGACCACGGGAAGAACATCGTCATCTTCGGCCCGCAGTAGTATTCCACGTGGCATTGGGCACAGGCGAAGGAACGCATTTCCTGACGTGTGGCATCAACGTTCGGATCATAGGGTGTCGCACGGTCGCCTTTTCTCCATCGTTCGACGCTGGGCAGATGCGGCGCCGCCTCTTCACTCTTCGCAAACTCCTGGATGCCGCGCACGAATCCCGGGCGGGTCACCCGCAGCGCCATGGTGGAGGGATCATGGCAATCGACACACGAAACGGGATGCGCCTCGCCCGTTTGTTTGTCCATCGGCTGGTCGGAAGGCGTGCCGTCCGGTGTGGCGAGCATCATCGCGTGCGCCTGCTGATAGGGAATCGTGCTCATCTTCTCGAAACCCATCGTCACCGCCGGCCAATCGAAGCCATGAGCATCGGCCAGCGTTTTCCCCTGTGCTTTCAGACCGATGCGCCGCCACGTGGGCACCACCGATGAGTGACAGTGCAGGCAGGCGCCGGGCTGCGGTTTTTCCGTGATGCGCTTGGACTGCTCCTGATCGTAAAGCATGTAGGCGTGGCCGCGGCGTTCGCGGAAATCGATGGCGAAGGCGTAGCCGAGAAACATGCGCTTCAGCCAGGGATCCTTCTCGATGCGCGACTCGGGGATGGTCCCTTCCGAACCGCCGTAGCGGGTGTGCGTCATGTCCACGGTGCGCATGTAGGCGTCGTGCTGGCGCGGCCAGTTTTTCCCCCATTGCACGGGATCGGTGGTGGTTTCCGTCACCTCGACGAGGCGCACGTAGGGATTCGTCGCCTCCAGCTTGCGCTGAAACATCGTCGTGAGCAGCATGGCGACGCCGAACGCGGCCCCGGCGGAGACGAGTGCCGTCGCCAGAAACCACTTGAGGTTCCAAACGCGGGGTTGATCCGGTGTTTTTGCATCATCGTCTGGTTTCATGGCGGGATCGGGTTGGGTTGGTCAGTAGCGGCCGCCGTGGCCGACGCCGCGGTGGCAGTGCACGCATTGAAGGGTTTCCGCGCCGAGCGAACGGCTGCCGGCGACGAGTTCGTGGACAAAGTCCCCGTGGCAGCGCAGGCAGGAATCCTGAAGGATATGGGAATTCCGGGGCTTGATCTGGATGGGCTCGTGGAAATCCATGAAAGTGAAACCCTTGGAGTGCCAGAAGCCGTTGTCCGCCTTGGCGAGATACTTCGGAACGAAATCGTGCGGCAGGTGGCAGTCCACACAGGTCGCCGCCTGGTGGTGTCCGCCCTTTTGCCACGAGTCATACTCGTCGTGCATCACGTGGCAGTTCGCACAGGCCCGCGGGTCCTTGGAAAAATAACTCAAGCCCTCGCCATAATCGAAGGCGTAAACCCCCAACCCCGCGGCCAAGCCGCCCAGCACGGC
>DAISZP010000541.1:0-3358 GCA_036824745.1 Luteolibacter sp. | reverse complement strand
AAAAGTCCCGTGCGGCACACAAGGCAGCCATGGACAAGCTGAGCAAGCTTCTGGACAAGGACAACGGCGGGACACCCGGGGACGAAGAGAGCACCAATCCCAAGTGATTGAACTAGTCCTTGGCTTTCGATCTCCCTCATGACCTGCGTCCGTCCTTGGATTTCAAGATTCCAAGCCTCCCGCTTTCCATTCCCGCCCCATCCCGGCGGTTTTTGCGCCGCGCATCCGCTTTTCGCGCTGTCAGCCGCCGTCGCTGCGGGCTATGGCGCAATGCCATTAAGGATTCGACTTTGTCGCGTGGCTACTTGATCCCGGAGGGATCGGAGAAATTAGCCCCGGGTCAAGGAGCGATCGCGACGAACACCCGGGGTATGGCGTCACGTCTGTATTCGACCCCGGAGCGGGTCGCAGAGACTGCGGATATCCGTGGTGATTACGGCCGTTCTTGCACGCCCTCCGGGGTGCGGATGCTTTGAAATACCAATCCGGGGGTGGTCGTCGCTGCCGCTCCTCGACCCCCGGCTACCATCTGTAATCCCTACCGGGATAAAGATCTGCTGACCGGCGTCCGTCCTGGATTTCAAGATTCCGAGCCTCCCTCATCCCATCCACCCCTCATTCCCTCCCCATCCCGGCGGTTCTTCGTCTTGCTCATCAGACAGTCGGTGAGTGGGCGAGCATGATGGGATGTCCGGATGGCAATCCTTGGACTGCGTGCAGCCTGCTGCCGCTTTGAAGCCCGCAGCTTGCTGCGGCTTGGATTCTTGCACGCGACAGCAGGCTGTCACCCGGTTTCCGGTAAAGCACTGATGATGTGGCACTTTCACACATCGCAGCGCACCCATGGACGCCTTCAGGGCACCCATGGACGACTCCGGCCCTCCCCTGGACGGCTCCAGCCCTCCCCCGGACGACTCCAGCCCTCCCCTGGACGACTCCAGCCCTCCCCTGGACGACTCCAGCCCTCCCCTGGACGGCTCCAGCCCTCCCCTAGACGACTCCAGCCCTCCCCTAGACGACTCCAGCCCTCCCCTGGACGACTCCAGCCCTTCCATCGACGACCCCAGCCCGCGCCATCTTGGCATCGAATACCATGAGGACATGGATAGGCGGTCCGGGGCGGGGTGGCGAGATTGGGTTGCAACCGGATATTTGCGAGGCGGAGTCTCGCGGTCCTTACTCAGCCACCGGGAAATCGGTGATCTGCTCCAGCTTCACGCCGTAGAGCGCGGCGATTTCCGGCGCATCAGACGCCTGATAGGCCTCGCGGTAGTAGATTTCCTTGATGCCGTAGGCGCAGAGCGTCTGCATGCAGGCGGTGCAGGGCATGGTGGTGGTGGCGATGATCTTCGCCTCGCCGCGGCGGAAGAGGCTGCAGAGGTTCACCTCGGCATGGAGCATGAATTTCTGGCGGCTTTCGCGGTCGTCCCAGAAACCCGGCGGCGGATCGAAACCCGGGGCCAGGCCATTGTAAGCGGTGCCGATCACCCGGTTGTCGAAGTCCAACGCGGCGGCCCCCACCTTCCGATAGGGATCCTCCGACCGCAGGCTGGCCACATGGGCCAAGGCCATCGCGTAGCGGGGAATCGACAGGCGTTCGGACGACATGCGCGGAGCTTGATGGGTTCGCCATGAAAGCGAAACCAAAAATCCGCCGATCCGGATTCGGAGGTGAATGGTGGGATTCGGGCAAGGGAAAGGTCCGGGCAGGGTGATCCAATTGCAGATTGTTCAACCGCAGATGGACGGGCATGGACGCAGATTCTGAAGATATCTGGCTTTTTCCAGCTGCCTCAAGGCATGTTTCTGATACCTAGCCCGAAAAATAGCATTTCCCCCTTCATCCGCGTCCATCAGCGTGCATCCGCGGTTCCTTCTTTCTCGTTTCGCATTTGCGTGGTGTAGGAATCCGCGCGGATCTCAAAACAGGGCGGCCTATCCGCGGGACAGTTTGCGCTTCTACCCGCCGCCCGGCTCGGTCAGCGTCCGCGCGTGGAACGCAATCGCACCGGAGTCCTGGCCGCCTTGGCCGCGTTTTTCCTGTGGGGCGTGTTGCCGGTGTTTTGGAAACAGATTTCCTTCCTGCCACCGGCGTCGATCGTTTCCCAGCGCACGCTTTGGTCACTGGTTATCCTTTTGTTGATCCTGCTCTGGAACAAGGAGGTCCGGATCCTGGCAAGCACGCTGCGCCAGCCGAGATCCGCGGCGTGGCATCTGCTCTCGGGCACTCTGTTAGCGTCGAACTGGCTGCTCTACGTCTGGGCCACTTTGAACGGCCGGATTCTGGAAGGCGCGCTCGGTTATTATCTGAACCCGTTCTTCAACATGCTCTTCGGCGTGCTTTGGTTCGGCGAACGTCATTCGCGCATGCAACTCACGGCGATCGCGATCGCGCTTTGCGGCGTGGCCTTGCAGTTTCCGGCGCTTGGACATTTCCCGTGGGTGGCCGTCACGCTCGCGCTGACCTTTTCGCTCTACGCGGTGGTGAAAAAACGTGCCCCGCTCGGCTCCCGACAGGGCCTCACCGTGGAAACCATCCTGCTGGCACCCGTCGCGCTTGGCTGGTTGTTGTTTCACTCCGCCTCCCCCGCCGCGGCGTTTGGGGAAACCTGGCCTCACGCGCTGCTCGTCATCGCCACGGGTGCCGCCACCACCTTGCCGCTTCTGTGTTTCGGGCACGCGGCCAAAGCCATCAGCCTCACCACGCTGGGCATCCTTCAGTTCCTCGGGCCGACGCTGCAGTTTCTCATCGGCTGGCTGATGTATGGCGAACCGATGTCCCCCACCCGCCTTGCGTCGTTCGGATTGATCTGGCTGGCCATCGCGATCTACGCGGCGGAAGCCAGGTTCCGGGAAAAATCCCGATCCGCGGCGGATCTGGAAAACCCGTGATCCGTCACGCAGCAATGCTGGCCAAGCCGCTCCGCGTTTGCCAAGTTCTCCGGAGTCATTCCCTCAGCGCCTCCCCATGTCCATCCCTTACCTGAATCGCGAACTCTCCTGGGTCGAATTCAACCAACGCGTGCTCAACGAAGCGCTTCGCGAGGATCTTCCCTTGTTAGAGCGCCTCAAGTTTCTCGCCATCACCGCCTCGAACCTCGACGAGTTCTTCCAGGTTCGCATCGGCGGCTTGATGATCATGCAGCGCAGCGGGCTGAAAACCGCGGATCCCTCCGGGCTCACGCCCAGCCGCACGCTCACCGCGCTGCGCCAGCGGATCGTGACGATGACCAACGATCAATACGCGCTCTTCAACCAGACGCTCGTCCCGGCGCTTGAGAAACAACGCATTCACATCCTGAAACCCCGCGAACTGAGCGTGGATCAGGCGGCCCAGGTGTCCGCCGCGTTCCCGGAC
>DAISZP010000023.1:0-22118 GCA_036824745.1 Luteolibacter sp. | reverse complement strand
ATAGAAAAACGAGGTTTTCTTCGCGGACTCCGGACGCTCGTCCTCAAGATCGATGGTCAGGCCGGGGTTGAGGAACGCCAACTCGCGCAAGCGGGTGGCGAGGCGGTCGAACTTGAACTCAATGGTATCGACGAAGATCGTCGCATCCGGGAAGAAGGTGATCGTGGTGCCGGTTTTTTTAGGATCCACCTCGCCGACGACGTGCAGCGGTTCTGTCGTCTTGCCGCGCTCGAAGGCGATGCGGTGGACCTTGCCTTCGCGGGAAATGTCCGCGCGGAACCAGTCTGATAGAGCGTTCACGCACTTCGCGCCGACGCCGTGAAGGCCGCCGGAATACTTGTAGGCTCCCTGTCCGAATTTTCCGCCGGCGTGCAGGTTGGTGAGCACGAGCTCCACCGCGGGGATGCCGAACTTCGGGTGCATGTCCACCGGGATGCCGCGGCCGTTGTCGATGATGGAAACCGAACCATCGACGTGGATCGCGACCTTGATCCGGTTGCAGTATCCGGCGAGATGTTCGTCGATTGAGTTATCCAGAACCTCGAAAACGCAGTGATGAAGACCGCGTTCGTCGGGGTCGCCGATGTACATGCCGGGCCGTTTGCGGACGGCTTCCAAACCCTCGAGTTTGTCGATCTGCGCGGCACCGTATTGCTGCTCGGAAGCGACCTTGGTTTCGGCTTGTTGGGGCTCGTTCGGGGAGTCGGACATAGGGCGGGGAGAAGGTCTGAAATCCGGGCTGGGGAAACAAGGAACTTCTTCCGGAAATGGGCACTTTGGGAGATGAGAGCCCGTGTATCACAAGTCATTGATGGCGTGATGCTTGCGCGGGTGTTAGCGGCCGATCCAGTGCTTGAGGAGCACGGTCACCGCGATGCAACCGCAAATCGCCAGAATAAACAACGCGATCACCAGAATCGACTTCATCGATTCGCGATGTTCGAGGTGCGAATGATCGATGATGGAATCCACAGGAATCCTGCCTTTCGATCTCGATTTCGGGCGAGGGGAGGCCCTTTGGTGGGGGAGTGATGGACTGGATCCGGCGTTATTGGCGACGCCTTGTGATGGGGCCGCGATGATGCGTCCACAGTTTGGGCAGGGACCGCTCACTCCAGCCATGGATTCCGGCACGGAGAGTTGTTTGCCACAGGAAGGGCATTGAAACATCATCAATGAAACGGAATCCTGCGGCACAGGTAGGATTCCCGTGATCGGGCATTCCTGAATCAAGCCAAAAATCCGGCGGCTCTGCTCAATCGTTGAGGCCCAGACAATCACGCTGCCACTTCAGCAGCACTTCCGATGGCATGCTTTCTCCCGCGGCCAAGGATTCGAGAACCGCTCTCGGCGCGATCAGCGAGCCTTCGATGTCCAGTTCGCCCGCCACCTTCTCGCGGGTTTTGATCATGGTTTCCACACGGCGTTCGAAATCCCTGTCCCGCTTGCGGCGTTTGCCGCTAGGGCGTTCCGGCCATTCGGACTCCGGCATGGTTTCCGCGGCGCTTGCGGTGGTCCGGAAGCGTTTCACGCGGTCCGGCCGGAAATGATGTGGCAGTGAAACCTGCCGCCCTGCGGCGAGATCCACGCTCCACTCCAAGAGTTGGCGGTTCGGCACCACCATGAAGGAAGGGCGGTCCCATGAACGGGCTTCGGAGTCGCGCCAAGTCCACAGTTCCTTGAGAAACGCGAGGCCGCGGCGATCCAGTTTGCCCGAGCCCTGGATCCGCCAAGTTTCCTCTTTCGAGTCGTCCCGATCAAGCACGCGTTGTCTCGCGGCCGTGCAGCTCTCCAGAAACCACTCGTAGCGCCCGAGATCCCTGAGTTTGGCGACGATCAAGTCTCCCATCTCCAGCAAGTAGTGCACATCATTGAGGGCATACTCGATCATTTTGGGCGAGAGCGGGCGCTTGCCCCAATCCGCCTTTTGGGAGGATTTGGACAGTTCCACTCCGAAATAGAGACTCACCAGATCTCCCAGGCCGAAGCGCCTGGCTCCAAGCAAACGGGCGCCGATCTGTGTGTCATAGACCACTTTTGGCAGATCGCCGAACTGGCGCTTGAACATGGTCATGTCGTAATCCGCCCCGTGCATCCACACAGTGGCTTCCGCCAAGTAACTTCCCAATGGCGAGAGATCCTTGATCGCCAGAGGATCAATCAGTACGGAATCCCCGCGGGCGGAAAACTGAATCAGGCAGAGCGACTCCCGATAGCGGTGAAGGCTGTCAGCTTCCGTATCAATGGCACAGACCGGTGAGTCCAATCCCTGCCCCGCTTGTTCGAGGTGTTGAACCAAGCGCTCGGTGGAATCGATCATGCCTGGAATCGTCAATCAATCCGTGGGTTGACGGTGACTATGAGTATGCGCGGTTGTGGCGCGCCAGCTCTCTTATTTGCCCAAAGTGACCTTCATCCGGTAGATGTGTCCAACAGCATCGGGTGGTTGGATCTGGATCGGGAAGAAGAGGTCGCCGTTATCGATCTGGCTCTCCACGCGGATCTCGTTGGCTGTTTCGGTGACAAGCCAGTTTCCATCCGTCCGCAAGCGTTTCCAGGTCTTGCCGCCATTGGTGCTGTATTGAAGGATCTGGCGCACGTTGTTGGGTCGGGTCTGACGCTGTTTCACAACCGTGAAGCCATAATAGGCCGGGTCAACGACCTCCAAATTCGAATTGATGACGTCCGCATGGGCGGCTGGGACCGGATTCACCGGAACGCTCTGAGGGTCCTCGCCGCGGCTGCCAAGAATCCACTCGGTGAGGTTGTTGAAGCCGTCTTTGTCGTAGTCATCCAGCAACGCTGTCTTCTTGGTCGTCGTTTGGGGAAAACGAAGTTCCTGATAGTCCGAGTAGCGGTTGACGATCATGATCGGAATCTGGAACTTGCGGTTCGAGAGATCCCAGCTGACGCCGCCGGTGTTGAAGTCCCGCTGAAGTTCCAGTTCGATAATCGCCGTCGTGCCACTGCGGAACACTGGCGGAAGCGTGAAGGAGTTTACGAACGGAGTCGGCAATTGAATCCGGGGATCACTTCCGCTGACGTAGGTCGGAAATACCGAGGCGGGCTGTTCGCGGCGAACCGGGTCGTAGTAGCTTACAGCCGCGTTGGGATCAGCCGGGTTCGAAAGGTACCGCATGGAGAAATACAGGGTGTCAACACCGGCATAGACCACCGAAGGACTGAATCCGGTCCATTGGACGATGTTCGGCTTGATGTAACTGAGTTCCATGAAGCCGCTCTTGGTCCAATTGTTGTTGTCTCCAATCCGGACGCCCAACTTCTGATTGTTCTTCTCCGCCAAGCCTTCTGGCATCGGGTAGATCGTCGGCGAGATTGGAACCTTGATGGTCGGATTGTTGAGCCGTGGGAAGGCGAAATGATAAACTCCCGGGACGATTTCATTCTCCAGTTTCTGACGCTGGCCCGCCTTGTAGTTGCGGGTGAAATCATAGCGGGTCATCACGTATTCCCGGACATTGGCGGGATCGAGAAGGTTGTAGTAGATTCCCAAACTGTCGTCTTTGAATCCGGCGTAGGGACGTGGCAGGTCGGAAGCTGGCGCGGCCTTCAGAAGGCATAGATCCGGGCGTCTGGACTGCACCGCCAAAGCGGGGACCACATCAGTCATCCAGAAATACGGGCCCGGGTTGGTCTCAAGTGCCGTGCCGAAAAGGATGAAGGCGGTCGCGCCACCCGGGCATGGATCGAGAGGGATGTTGGGCGGCCAGTAAAGCGGGCGGGCGCAGCCCCCGACCACAGTTCCATTGCCATCACGAAGCCTGGCGGTGAAAGTGCCGCCAATGAAATCCGGTGCCTTGTCTTCACGCTGCCGATAAGTGACCTCGCTGCTCAAATAAAGGCCGATGTCCGCCTTCGCCGAACCCGCTGAAGCGGCAATCAGGGCAGTGAGGACCGGCAAAGACAGGGTTTTCTTTGAAATCATGTCGGGAAGATGGGTTGAGGATTAGGGGCTGACAAGTGGAATTTCCCAAATTTCTGGGAAAAAAAGAATACTTGGTAATTACATTTAAGGGGCTTTTGTCAGTGAATAACCGGAGGCCTTGTGGGAATCTACCGACATTCTCTGAAAATGCGATGCTGCGAGGAGGAAAACCCCGCGATCGGCTCCGGAGTTTCAAATTTTTGGAAATTTCGGGATCCGGTTGTCACCGTTGGATCTGCTTCTGGGCTGTCAGGAGACTTGGAATGCTTTTGCCTGTTCAGCGGTCAGTTCGACAAATTGCCAAGGCAGGCCGTGGTCATTCAGATCCGCCATGAAGGCGTCCGGATCATGTTGTTCGATGTTCCAGACACCCTGCTTGCTCCAGTTTCCCGCGAGCATCTGCTTGGCACCGATCATGGCGGGCACGCCGGTGGTGTAGGAGATCGCCTGGGAGCCGACTTCGGCGAAGCAGGCCTCGTGGTCGCAGATGTTGTAAACGTAGATCGCCTTGAATTTGCCGTCCTTGAGGCCGGTGATGACGTTTCCGATGCAGGTTTTTCCCTTCGTCGTCTTGCCGAGGTCGCCGGGATCGGGAAGCACGGCCTTGAGGAACTGCAGCGGAATGATTTCCACGCCGTTGTAAACCACGGGATCGATGCGGGTCATGCCGACGTTCTGCAGCACTTCGAGGTGCTTGAGGTAGTTCGGCGAGAAGCTCATCCAGAACTGCGCGCGCTTGATGGTGGGGATGTGTTTCACCAGCGATTCCAGCTCCTCGTGATACATCCGATAGATTTCGTAAGTGCCCACGCCCTGCGGGCAGGTGAACGGCTGGTGCAGCGACATCGGCGGGGTTTCGACGAATTTTCCGTCCTCCCAGTGGCGGCATTCGGCGGTGACTTCGCGGATGTTGATCTCCGGGTTGAAATTGGTGGCGAAGGCCTTGCCGTGGTTGCCGCCGTTCACATCGATGATGTCGAGCGTGTGAATCTCGTCGAAGTGGTGTTTCAGCGCCCAAGCGGTGTAAACATTCGTCACGCCGGGGTCGAAACCGGAGCCTAACAGCGCGGAGAGCCCGGCCTTGGTGAACTTCTCCTGATAGGCCCATTGCCAGGAATACTCGAACTTGGCGACATCCTTCGGCTCGTAGTTCGCCGTGTCCATGTAGTCGCAGCCGGCCTCGAGGCAGGCGTCCATGATCGTGAGATCCTGATAGGGAAGGGCCACGTTGATCACCAGCTTCGCGCCGGTTTTGCGGATCAAATCGGCGGTTTGCTGCGGATCGTCCGCATCCACCTTGGCGGTGGAAATCACGCGTCCGGTGCGTTGTTTCACCTCGGCGGCGATGGCATCGCACTTGGAAACGGTGCGGGACGCTAGGGTGATCTCCCCGAAGACCTCGGGGACCATGGCGCATTTGTGGGCGACGACATTGCCGACTCCGCCGGCTCCGATGATCAGGACTTTGTTCATGATGGTTGGCCCGCAAGAGGTGGGGGAAACCTGACCCGCTGGCAAGACGGAAGCGGTGACCGGATTGCGCCTTGTCGAAACCCGTCCGTTTTGGAAACTCCTCGTCAAATTCCTATTCACGAGGAAGGCATCGGAACTTCATCATCGTTTCACACTAAACCCGCGTCTTCGCCCCATGGCTCTTCCCGCATCCTTGAAATCCTTCGCCCCGCTGCTGGCCGGGCTCGTCATCGGAGGCGTCGGCGTCTCGATGTTTCAACAAAGCCTCGTCGGCGGAAAGGACTCGCCCGAGCACCGTGCCGCGAAACTGGAGGCCGAGCTCAAAAAAGCCCAAAACACCATTTCCAAGCTCGAGGACATGGATCCGCTCGGCCGCCGCAAATCCCGCCGCACGGTGAAGGACGGCCTCGCCGACATCAAACAGAAGCTCAGGGCCGGCGAGAATGTCACCACGGACGATGCGTTCCGTTTGTTCCAACCCTTCGTCCGGGACATGGCCCCGATTTTCGAGCGGATGCGGGTGCGCGATCAGAAACACCGCGTCGAGAGCATGTCCGGCGAGTTCGCGCGGAAGTATGATCTCACTCCGGCGCAGCAGGAGTCGCTCAAGAAATGGTTCGACATGAAGGCGGAGGAGAAAGCCCGCGATTGGACGAATCTCATCACCCAGGAAGGCGTGAAGATGGAAGACGTCGCCAAGGCCTCGCGCGATGTGCGCCTCGACGATGGGATCGAGTCCTTCATGCAGGGCACGCTCAGCGGAGAAAAGCTCGCCCAATTCCAAACCGACCGCGCCAACGAGCGTGCCGAGCGGGTCCAGCAGTTCGCCGATGCCCGCACCGAGCGGCTCAATGGAATCGTCAAACTCGATGCCGCCCAGCGCGACCAGATCTTCGGCATCATGGCCCGCAAGTCGCGTGATTATGATCCCGCGATGAAGCTCGAAGGCGGCGCGGGAGCCATCGGCGCCTCGCCCTCCGGAAACACCGCCGAGGCCGTGCTTTCCGTGCTGCGCCCGGACCAGCGCGAGCTCTATCAGGCGGATGCCAAGCGGCGGAGGGACGCGGCGGCCAAGGATTTGCAGGCCATCGGCCTCAGTCTGCCGGAGAACAGCGATCCCTTCGAAGCCGAGGAATTCTAACAAAATGCGCCCCGCTATCGATATCCGATCGCTGCGTGTGGACTACGGCGACTTCGTGGCCGTGGACGACCTCACGCTCACCGTGCCCCCCGGCGAGGTCTTCGGCCTCGTCGGTCCCAATGGAGCCGGGAAAACCAGCACCTTCCGCGTGATCACCACGCTCATGGAGCCCACTTACGGCGAGGTGATCCTCGATGGCGTGGACATCTTCGAGGATCTGGAAACCGCGCGCCGCATCATCGGCTACATGCCGGACCTCGCGCCGGTGCCGTCCGATCTGAAGATCCAGGAGTTCCTCGAATTCCACGCCGCGGCCTATGGTCTTGGAACCCGTGCCCAGCGCCGCGAGCGCGTGGCGGAATGCCTGGAGGAAGTCGCTCTAACCGACCAACGCCACAAGTGGTGCAAGGAGCTTTCCCGTGGGCAGACCCAGCGCGTCGTGCTCGCCAAAACCCTGCTCCACCGGCCGCGCGTGCTCGTTCTGGACGAACCGGCCAGCGGTCTTGATCCGCTCGCCCGCCGCGACCTGCGCGGCGCGCTGCGCAGGCTCGCCGCCACCGGAGCCACGGTTTTCATCAGCTCCCACATCCTCAGCGAGCTCGCGGAAATGTGCACCTCGCTCTGCGTGATGAACCGCGGCAAACTTCTCGCTTCCGGCACCGCCGAGGAGGTCCGCCACCAGCTCGGCACCAACGAGCGCGTTCTAACGGCAAACCTTCTCGCCAAAGCGGAAGAGGCCCGCGAGTGGCTGCTGGCCCATCAAGCCGTGCACGACCTCCAGATGGAAGGCAACCGGATCGTCTTCGGATTCAAGGGCGATGACGAGGCGCAGGCGGATCTGATGGAAGGCCTCATCCGCCTTGGCACGCGGCTCCGTTCCTTTGAAGAAAAACGCTCGTCGTTCGAGGACATCCTCGTCGAGGTCGCGGAAAACAACCGTCGCTCATGAACACCGCGCCCTCCCATCAAGTCCATCACGCCTGGAGGATCTGGGAAAACCCGATCTTCCGCCGCTATTGCCGCTCGCGTCTGCGGCCGCAGGGACTCGGTGTCTCGCTGCTCATCATCGTGTTGATCTGCGGGTTCATCGTCGGCATCACACGCAGTTCCGGCATCCGCATGGGGGCTCCGCCGGAAAGCGCGGCCCGCAGCGCGATCATCGGCTTGCTGATCGTGCAAGGACTCGTCCTCTTCCTGTTAGGAACCGCCCAGTCCGCCGGGGGCATGGTCGCCGAGCGCGACGAGGAAGTGATCGACTACCAGCGCCTTGTTCCGATGACGCCGCTCGGCAAGGTGCTCGGCTATCTTTTCGGCCTGCCGGTGCGCGAGTATGTGATGTTTCTCGCCACGCTGCCCTTCACCGCGTGGTGCCTTTGGGTGGGCGATGTCGGATTCGAAACGTGGTCGCGTTTGTATCTCGTCGTGTTCACCTCCGCGCTCACCTATCACCTCACCGGCATGGTCACCGGAACGGTGGTGAAGAACCGCCGCTGGGCCTTCCTCGTCTCCATGGCCATCGTCTTCGCGCTCTACACGGTGATCCCGCAGTTGGCGCAGTTCGGCCTGGTGTTTTTCAAATACCTGACGATCCGGCCGGTCTTCGACGAAATCCTTCCCGGCATCCTTCCCCGCAACGCGGGATCGCTGGTGAAGACGGTCCAGAACCTGTACCCCACCGTGAAGTTCTTCGGCCTGGGTTTTCCGGAAGTGGTGTTCACCATCTTCTCGCAAGCGGGGCTCATCATCACCTTCTTCGCGATGCTGCTGCGGCGATGGAAACGCGCGGACTCCCACCTGCTTTCAAAACCCTGGGCGGTCTGTTTCTACATCTGGCTCCAGGTGCTTTTGTTAGGAAACGCGCTGCCGCTCATCGATCCGGGTGAGATTTTCCCGTCACAGGGCGCTCGCCGCTATCTGCGCGGCATGATCGACGGGCCTCCGCCCGGCGAGGCGCTCGCGATGTGCGGCATGTTCGGATTCATGTCGCTGATCTTCGTGCTGCTCTTCGCCTCGATCATCACGCCGAATCAGGACCAGCAACTCCGTGGCTGGCGGCGTTCGAGGAAACACGGACGTTCCTCGCTGCCTTGGCTGGCCGACGCGGCTTCGAGTTATGGATACATCGTCGTCATGGTGCTTGCCGGCGCCCTCGGCTGGTTCATCTTCACGCGTTCCATCGTCGAGTCCCGCTGGTTTCCCGGGCAGTTCCTTGGCACGGAGACGCTGGGGTATTTCATCGCCGTGCTGGCGGCGCCGGCCATCGCCTATCAGACCTTGCTGGAGGCGCGCGGCAGCAAGGCCGTGTTTCTCTCCGTCGTCTTCATCGGCGTGGTGCCGATCATGGCCGGCGCGATCCTCGGCCCCATCGACGACCGCTTGATCCCCGCGGCGATCTGGCTGGCCGGGATATCTCCGGCGACGTCCCCGTTCTACGCGATGGGCAGCCTGCTGCCGATGGCGGAGCTTCCCGCCGAGGCCGCGCGGGCCGTGCCGCGGGCCTTCCAGTTCTGGCTGTTTGTCAGCGGGCTTGCGGCGCTGCGCTTCAGCTGGGGATTGTGGAAATTCCGCCGTGAAACGGCCGCCAAGGTCCTGTCTGGTGGAAACTCCCCGGAATGACTGGTGGATCCGGCGGGGTGCCATTGGGCGAGGAGCGGGATGATTGTATACGATTGGTGTTGACTCTGTGCACGATGGATTTAGTTCCAACCCCATCTTGAAAGGGAAGCCGCAGGGTCGATCGCCGGGCGGATTGGATCATCCACAGAAAACAACCCATGAATCACCACCATTTTCCCCGCGCTTTGAAGGCGTGGTCCCTGCTTTTTCTCGCTGCGACGACCTTGGCGGAGGCAGCGGGAACGATCCGGATCGATTTCGGCCGGTCTGATACGACGAACGGCAGCACGACGCAAAGTCCGGACCTCAACGGCAAATACTGGAACAACATCGCGTCGCCCGCCACCGCGGTGCCGAATGGCTGGGCCTATGCGAATCTCGTCAACACGAGCAATGTCCGGACGGGGATCGGCGTCACGTTTCTCGGGGCCAACTGGCAGTCCAACGGCCGCAACCACGGAGGACTTCTCGCGCCGGGCGCGGCGCTGTTAGGTGAATTGGCCGTCGCCTCCGCCACGGAAGACTACTACTTCGTGAACGGCGGCGTCGGGCGCATGAAAATCAGCGGACTGGATCCCGGCAGGCTCTACACGTTCCGCATGTTCGGCACCCGTAACGCCACCGACGTGCGGAGCACCACGTATTCGATCGTCGATGGCACCGGAGCCCATACGGTCACGCTCCAGACCAGCGGCGACAATATTGGCAACGATGGCTCCTATGATGGAAACGACAAAAACATCGCGGAACTCACGGGCATCCAGTCCGACGCCAGCGGCAACGTGGATTTCCGCCTGATCATCGCTTCAG
The DNA here is from genome assembly GCA_036824745.1 of Luteolibacter sp. Lineage (GTDB taxonomy): Bacteria > Verrucomicrobiota > Verrucomicrobiia > Verrucomicrobiales > Akkermansiaceae > Luteolibacter. Next base: position 12,132 of record DAISZP010000023.1, on the reverse strand, counting down.
GAGCCTTCGCCTATCTCGGTGTGATGGAGATCATCGAAGGAAACGCCGCCGCTCCTCTATCAGATGTCTCGCGGGTGGTCCGTGTCGATTTCGGCCGCTCGGATGGCACGAATGGAAACGTCACCACCAGCCCGGATGTGAACGGCGTGCACTGGAACAATCTCAGCTCCACCTTCAACGTCGCCAACGGCCAGACATCCGGCGACATGGTGACCACGCAGAACATTCCTTCCGGCATCTCGCTCACCATGCAGGGCGCCTCATGGGAAGCCAACGGACGGAACAACGGCGGCCTCAAGGCACCTAACGGACCGAATCCCTCGCTGCTCGGCGGCCTCGCCGTGGAAACCGCCACCGAAGACTACTACTTCGTCGAATCCGGAGTCGGCGGCGGTGTGGGAACCATGCTCGTTTCCGGATTGGATCCCCTGAGGACCTACACGTTCCGCATGTTCGGCACGCGGGAATCCACCTCCACCCGGACTTCGATCTACACCATCACCGATGGCACCGGCGACAAGTCCGCGACGCTACAGACCAGCGGCGACAACATCGGCAGCAACGGCACCTACGATGGCAATGACGATGAGATCGCCCAGATCGCCAACGTGCAGGCCAACGCATCCGGCGAGGTGCAGTTCAAGCTGAGCATCTCCAACGGCGGCTTCGCCTACCTTGGAGCGATGGAAATCGTCCGCGGAAACCTGGTGCCCGCCCTCGCCGCCACAGCGCCATCCTCTGTCAGCCATTGGGTGTCGCAGGATCTGATCGATCCGCCTGCGCAGGGATCGCTGGTGTTTCTCGGCAGTTCCAGCATCCGCCGCTGGGAATCCGTGACGCGGGATTTCGCCGAATACAAGGTGATCCAACGTGGATACGGCGGCGCGCTCATCACCGATCTCACCCCGATGGTCCCGTGGGTGGTCGCTCCCTATCAGCCATCCGCGGTGGTTGTCTGGGGCGGCACCAACGATCTAACGGCAGGCCGCAGCGGCATGCAGGTGCACGCCGATTTCACCAATTTCCTCAACACCCTGCGCAAACATCTGCCGACCGTGCCGTTCTTCTATCTCGGCATCACGCCGACGCCCGCAAACTCAGCGACGACCGCCGAGCGGCAGGTGGCGAACACCCTTATCCAAGCCACCATCGGCACGGATCCGCACAGCCACTACATCGATCTGCCGGCGTATTTCAACAGCCTGAGCCCCATCGAGCTTGAAGACCTCCACGTGGATCCCGTGCATCTCAACCGCGCCGGATACGCGGCGTGGCTGAACCTCGTCCGCCCCGCGGTGCAGGCCGTGGTCCCACCTAACAAACCGGCCTTCTCCAATCCCTCCGCGCCAGTTGCCGGTGACGAGCTGTTCTTCGACCTCGGGCCGGACGACGTGCTGTCACTTGATGGAAACGAAACGCCAAGCCCGGATGCCAACGGTCATCATTGGAACCACTGGTATCCGGTCAATGGCGGCGTCACCATCCACTCCGGCGAACACAAGGCGGGCCTCATCAACTCGTCCGGCGCGCCCACCGGACTCAAGTGGATCATCACCGGCGGCTATCAGGTGAACGGATTGCGCAACGGCGGCCTCTTCACACCAAACGGCCCGAATCCATCCTTGTTAGGCGACCTCGCGATCAACACCGCCACCCAGGACTACTTCTACTCGACCGCCGACGATCTGGACGGAGGCGGTGACGACGATCTTCCCGGCGGTTTCATGCTCAGCGGCCTCAATCCCGCGCTCACCTACGAATTCCACTTCTTCGGCTCGCGCGAGAACACCGCCACCCGCCGCACGGAGTATGCGGTCTATGGAGCGGACCGCCGCGCCGCGGTTCTAACAACCAGCGGCACCGACATCGGAAACAACGGAGCCTACGATGGAAACGACGACGAGATCGTGGTGGTCAGCGGAGTTAGGCCCGACGCGTTCGGCCAGGTCTTCATCGACATGCTCTCGCTCGAAGGCGGATTCGCCTATCTGAACGCGATGAAGATCATCGTTTCCGGATCGTCCACCGGCATTCCCGCGTGGAGGAGTCTGCACTTCACCTCCGAAGAACTCGGAAACCCCGCCTTGGAGGCCTCGCTATGGGGAAATGAAGCGGACCCGGATGGCGACGGTCGCTCGAACCTGATCGAATACGCCACCGGCACCGATCCCCGGGTTTCCGAAGTCTCGCCCGTGAGCGCGACCCATGATGCGGGAGCCTTGTCGCTCACCTACACGAAAAACCTCGCGGCTTCCGACATCGCGTTCCAGGTCCAGCAAACGGACGACCTCGCGGCATGGAACGACATCAGCGACGTCCGGGTTTCCATCGATGACAATCTGGAAACACGGAGGGCCACCGTGGCGACCGCGGGCGAGCCCAAGCAGTGGCTTCGTCTGCGGGTTTTGTTAGGAAGCCAGCTGTGATCACCGGGGCTGCACTTCTCCGTATTGCTGGAGCAGGCTGTGAAACTTCTCGCCTTGGATCGCCACGTGTTCCCGGAGCGTGGCGGAAACGAGATCGCCATCACCCGCCTCCATGGCCTTCAGGATCACGTTGTGCTCCTTCATCGATTGCTCCATGCGGCCTCGCGCGCGGAGCTGCATGCGCCGGAATGGCCTGAGACGCTTCTGGAGGCGGCCCGCCTCGGTGGCGAGGAATTTGTTGCCCGCCGCCTGATAGATGATCTGGTGGAACTCCTCATTGAGCTGATAGTAGGCGTCCGGATCCTGTTTCTCCATCGCCTCGCCGCAGGCTTTTGCCGCGATCGAAAGCTCCGCCAGCGAACCCGGAGCGATGCGCCGCGCCGCATGGCGTCCGCACAGCGCCTCAAGCTCCGCCATCACCTCGAACATTTCCAACAACTCCACCAGGCCCGGATGCCGGACAAAAGCCCCGCGCCGGGGAATCAACTCCACCAGGCCGGATCCCGCCAGCATGCGCAGCGCCTCGCGCAGCGGCGTCCGCGAAACTCCGAAACGCTTGGCAAGGCTCACCTCGTCAAGACGTTCGCCATCCTTGAACTCGCCCTCCACAATCCGCTGCTCGAGCGTTTCCCGGATCTCATCGGCACTTCGTTTCGACATCTTGGCCGCAGCCTAGCGGGAAACCCGCCGGCATCCAACCGCCATTTTTCCGTATACAAACGGCGGCCGATTTCCGATTTTCGGCAGACTTGAGAAACCCATGGCCATTTACGGAGTCGCCATTCTCGCAATCTGCCTGCTCGCCGGACAACTGGTGGGCAAACTGCTCGGCTGGATGCTGGGCATGGATGCCAATGTCGGTGGAGTGGGCATCGCCATGCTCCTGCTGATCTGGGTGACGCATCGCTTGAGGAAAACCGGACGTTTTCCCGAGGCTACGGAAAACGGAGTGCTGTTCTGGAGCTCCATCTACATCCCGGTGATCGTGGCGATGGCGGCCTCCGGAAACGTGCGCGCCGCGATGCAGGGCGGCCCTGTCGCGCTCGTCGCCGGCGTCCTGGTCGTGGTCGTCTGTTTCATGCTGGTGCCTGTATTCAGCCGCATCGGGCGCGCGGAGGATGACGACACCCATTTGCCGAAATGAAGCAGTTCATCGAATCCCTGTTGATTGAACACAACCTGGTGACCGCCTTCGCGGTGATCGGCAGCTTGGTTTGGATCTCTTACTGGCTGTCCGACAAACTCACCCGCGGCCGCTTGCACGGCTCCGCCATCGCCATCTTTCTCGGTCTGGTCCTCGCACTTATTGGAGGCCTCGTCACGGGAGGGAAAAAGGGCCTCGCGGATTTCCCCTCGCTCGCCGGGATCGGGCTGTTAGGCGGAGCGATGCTGCGGGACTTCGCCATCGTGGCCACCGCCATGGGCGTGCATCTTGACGAACTGCGGCGCACCGGGCTGGCCGGTGTGCTATCGCTTCTCACGGGCGTGTTCGTTTCCTTCGCCGCGGGTGCCGCCGTGGCCTGGGCCTTCGGTTATCGGGACGCGGTGAGCATGACCACGCTCGGCGGCGGAGCGGCCACCTTCATCGTGGGGCCGATCACGGGCTCGGCCCTCGGAGCCGGATCGGATGTCATTTCCCTGAGCGTGGCCGTGGGTCTGGTGAAGTCCATCGTGGTGATGATTGGGACGCCGTTTGTCGCGCGTTTCATCGGCCTCGACAACCCGCGGTCAGCGCTCATCTACGGCGGCCTCATGGGTACCACCAGCGGCGTGGCGGGCGGACTTGCGGCCACCGATCCGAAACTGGTGCCCTACGGCGCGATGACCGCGACGTTTTACACCGGGCTGGGCTGCCTGCTCGGACCGTCGGTGATGTTTTTCCTGATCCGCCTGATCGCCTGAGGTGATTTGTTAGATCCGCGGTGCCGGATCTCACGGCGTTCCGGACATTGCCTTGCGGCACCACGCGAGGGCCATCAGCGTGTAACCGGTGCCATAGGGCTGGTGGTAATCGTAAAGCGGATAGTCCCACCAGGAGCCGTCCTTTTCCTGGAGCGGAAGAATGGAGGCGGCGAGTTGTTTCGCATACTTGGCGTGGGTTTCCTTTGGAAGAAGGTCGGCGGAAACCGTGAAGTAGTAGATGCCGTAGTAGTAGAAGTATCCGGCGATCTTGAACGGAGCCTCATGCGGCACAGGACGCTTGCGGCCGTTGCTGAGGAAACCCTCGCGGGCGAGGAAACGATCGGCCCAGATTGTTAGAACCTCGTCGGTCACGGTCTTGTCGCCGAGAACGCGCAGGCAGGCGTTGCAAGATTGCGAACGCGCGAGCGAACCGGCGGGGCGGTTGATATCGAGGCGCGGACGCATCCGGTGGGTGAACGAGTAAACGTAGGCGAAATCCGGCGTGCGCTGTGCCCTCACCCCGGCCGCCGCGTGCTGGATGAGCTTTTCATCGAGTTTCAAACCCATCACATCGCGCGCTTCCGCCATGGCGAGCAGCACGGTCGCCGTCGTGAAGGAAGTGGGAATGCCGGAAGGTTTCTGGGTGGTCAGGTTGTCGTAGATGTCGAGGTATCCCCAGCCGCCGTTGACATCCTCATAGCGGTTGGCGAGATCCACCTGCTGTTGTGCCAGTTCCTTCCAGCGCGTTTTCTTCGCCGCGTCCGTCTCGCGCTGATAGAGGCGGGTGAGCGCGCGCAGTCCGTAGGCGTGGCCCCACGCGTTGTAGGTGGTCGTCTGGTCGGCGCGGCGGAGTTTCGGAAGCTCTGCGGCGGCCCAGGCACCGGCCTTTTCGATGGAGGCGGCCACTTCGGGGCGTTTGTCACCGGTATCGATCATGCCGGCGAGCGCGAGCCCGCTGGCTCCGGCGCGGAACGCATGGTGCGCGCCGGGCAGGGGAGCGTAGATGTTGAGACCCTTGGTCTTGGTGGGACCGCCCCACGAGCCGTTGGAGTTCTGATGGCTGACGAGGAAATCCACGCCGCGTTTCATGGAGGCGTCGATCTCCGCGATGGTGACCTCCTTCGGCGCCTCAATCTCCGCGGCGGCGGAGATGCTTGTTAGAGCGAGCAGGACACCTCCGAGGTTTCGGAGCCGCTGGCGAAGGGGTGTGGATTTCACGGACATCGGTCGTGGTGGATCGGTTTCCCTCGATCACTTGTCCGGCGAGACGATCACCTGACCCGCCTCCAGGCCTGATAGAATCTCAGTGGATTCCGCCGACACACGTCCGCGCTTGATCGTGCGGCGCTCTGTTTTTCCGTCGGCGAGTTTCACTTCCACGGTCCATCCCTGGGCGTCGTGGCTGAGGGCTTTGTTGGGAACGGTGATGGCCTTGTCCTGGCGGTAGGCGATGAAACGGGTTTGAGCCACCGAGCCTGCCGCGGGAGTGAGATCCTTGGGCCACTCGGCGTTCAAATCGGCGCGGTAGAGTCCGTCCGTTCCTGGAGCCGCGGCTAGTTTGGAGATTTTCACCGGTATCTCCGCGTCCTCACGTCCGGAAAGGGTCGCCGTGCCTTCGAGGCTGGCTTTCAACGAACGGGCGCTGGCTTCGTCGAGGAATCCGACGAGGCCGAGTTTCGCGGTGGCGGGAACGAAGGTGGCGAAGTTGCGGTTCACTCCGGGGCGGCCGTGCTCGACGAGGGATTTGACGGCTTCTCCGGTGGACCAGCGGCCGTTTTCAATCGAGCCATGGTAGAACCATCCATCGGCGGGTGCCTTGAATTCAAAGAGGCCGCGGTCTTTTTCCAGTTTTGTGAGCGCGTCCTTGCTGCGTTGCAGGGAGGTTTTGAGCCCCTCGACTTCGAGCTTTTTCAACTCGATCGCCCGCGGGATGTCCTGTTCCGCCTTGGCGAGCGAGATCGCGGTGTCGCGTTCGCTGTTAGATAGGGTGACGGTTTCGCGCGGCAGGGTGACCTGGAGCGTGCGGTCGTATTGGAGTTGTTCCATGCGCAGCATGTGTTCGGCGCTGGCCACCGCGTCTTTCTGGCGGGTGAGGATGATTTCCTCGGTTTCTTCGGTCACGTCGTCCGCCGCGTACATCTTGGTGAGCTGGCGGAGTTCCTCCTTCTGGTTTTCGAGCGCTTGTTTCCTGCGTTCGAGATCCTGTTTTGCGGATTCTTCGGTCGCTTGCTTCCGGGTTTTGTTGAAGTAGGAGTTCTCCTCCTTGGCGATCTCGGCGGCGCGCTTGTAGGCATCGAGTTTGAACGGACTGGTCTGGAGCAGGTTCTTGAGGTCCAGCTCGGCTTGGGCGAGACTCAGGGTTTCGGTTTCCAAGGCGCGGCGGGTATCGACGAGCTTCTTGTCGATGTCCTCCGAGTCGAAGCGGATCAGCACGTCGCCTTTTGAAACGCGGCTGCCGTGCTCCGCCACATCGAGGATTTCGAAATCCGTCCACGCAAGCGGTTCCACTTGCAGCAAGGTGCAGCCTTGTTCGGGCAGCGCGGCGGCGTTGAAAGTTTTTTCGATCGTGAACGGCCGCTGTTCGATGGTGATGTCTCCGGCGATCGACAGGGCCGGTGCCAGGGCGGGAACGAGGTGGAGGAAACGGAAACGTATCATGAGCGGCGTGAACCAATCATGATCGCCGGCAAAGATCAACCCACGGCTCTGCCTTTCCGTGCCAGCCAGATGGGCAGCAGCCTCGGGCGTTTCGCATCCGGAGAGGAGGGAACAGTGAATTCAGCGACCTCAAAGCCCGCGCGCTGGAGTTTTCGCGTCAACTGGCGGGAGATCCGGGTGCCGGCGATTGAGAGCAATCCGCCTGGTTGCAGCGCTTCATATGCGGTGGATAGCCAGCGCCGGTCCTCGACCCACGGTTGGTTTCCCGGGCCGCCGGGCGAGGCGTCGAGGTGCAGGAGGATCGCATGCAAGGTGCCTTGGTAACGCGAAATCGCCGATGGTTCGCAGTTGCTTTCGAGCGTCACCCGCGGATCTGTTAGGGCAGGGCTTTCCGGAAGATGTTTGCGGTGCCAGTCCACGATCTCGCCTGTCGGCTCGGCCACGATGAAGGAGGCGCGTTTCTGTTTCAACTCCGCGGCGGCCGCGGCGAGTGAGTGGCCAAGGCCCAATCCCACGAATAGCACCTTCGGCTGACGGGCCGGCCGGAAAGGCGCGCAGGCCAGTCTGGCAAGTTCTTCTTCGGAAGCCCGGGTGGCGGGGCCGCAGATCTGCTGGCCGTGGATGAGCAGGGACATCCTGCCGTCGTGCTCCTGCAAGGTCAGGGTCGCTCCATCAGGAAGTGTGGTTTCGGCCAGAGTGATTCGTGGTTTCATAACAGCTTGTGGCTTGCGTTCTCCGGACGGGTCTATTAGAAAACCGGGACCATGTCCACTGTACCCAACCAACCAATTCCCGGAGCGGAGAAAAAACTCGTCGCAGGCATCCTCGGCATCCTGCTCGGAGCGCTTGGAATCCACAAGTTCTACCTCGGCTATACGAAGGAGGGAATCATTCAGTTGATTCTCGGCTTCTTCTGTATCGGAGGTCTCATCGGCCTGATTGAGGGGATTCTTTACCTCACCAAGAGCGACGAGGAGTTCGTGGCGACCTACGTCAACGGCCGCAAGGGTTGGTTCTGAAAAATCCGGTGCCCCGCGCCCGCACGAAAAAACCCCGGCCGAAGCGGCCGGGGTTTTCCGGGTTTTTGGGTTGATTGGATGGCTCCGGAAATCAGAGGGAATTCTTGAGGACCGAAGAGGCCTTGAATCCGACGGACTTGGAGGCGGCGATTTTCATCGCTTCGCCGGTCTTCGGGTTGCGGCCCGTGCGTGCGGCGCGCTTCTTCACCTCGAAGGTGCCGAAGCCGATGATCTGGACTTTTTTGTCCTTCTTCACGCCTTTGGCGATGGAGGAGAGAACGGCTTCGAGGGCCTCGTCTGCGGCGCGTTTGGTGGCGTCTTTTCCGAGAGCGGCTTGGATGGCGTCAATGAGTTCAGCTTTGTTCATGGCAACGGGAGTTTGTGCGGATGTGCTCCGGCCTTGGCAAGGGAAAATGCGCTGATTTTCAAGGGTTTTTTTCCAAACGGCGGCTTGACTTGCAGTGACTCCGGGTGTTGGCCGCGGCCCCGGAATGTGGTGGTTTCACGGGGATTTCCGGACGCCGGATCTAACGATGATTTCAACCGGAGCGGCGGGTGGTTTGTTAGATCCGGCGTCGTCGCACCGAATTATTCGTTCTCTAACGGGCCATCGCCATCCGCTTCTCCGCGGGGAGGGCCTTGTGGGGTTTTGCCACGCCCCTCTGGTGGAGGAGGCCCGTTGGGATGGAGTTCCTCCGGTGAGAGTTCGCCGTCTCCGTTCTTGTCGAGGGTCTTGAGCGATTCCGGCGCGTCCTCCATTTCCTCCGCGGAGATGGTGCCGTCTCTATCAGCATCCAGCGCCGCGATCACGGGCGGAGGCGGGAGTTTCGGCTGCTTGGGCGGCATGGGTGGCCGCGCCTCTTCCGCGGTGATCTCGCCGTCGCCGTCGTGATCGAGCTTGCCGAGCGCCTTGGACGCGTCGCGGATCTTCCGTTCTGATAGAACGCCGTCGCGGTCCGCATCGAAGAAGGCGAGGATCGGCGGCACGGGGTGGGGAGGGTGGTCTTCGCGTGGCGGGTCCTGTTGGGCCGCCGCGTGAAGGATGGCCGCCAATGCGGCGGCCAGTTGGAACAAGGTGGATTTCATGGCGATGGTATCCGGTTCTGGATTCAGGTGGCGGGATCTCCCGGCGGCTTGCCGGGTTTGAGTTCTTTCTTGGAGATTGCTCCGTCGTCATTGACGTCGAGCTGGGCGAGCGTGTCGGGGGCGCTTTCGATCTCATCGGCGGAGAGGGTCTTGTCATCGTCCAGATCAAGGAGTTTCACCAGGAATGCCGGTGGTCTTGGCGGTGGCGGGCCTCCGGTCTTTCCGCCTTTGGGTGGAGGGGCGATTTCCTTTTTGCTGAGCGTTCCGTCGTTGTTTTTGTCCAGTTTGAGCAACGACTCGCTCGCTCCGGAAATCTCCTCGGCGGACAATTCACCGTCCTTGTCCGTGTCGAGAACGGGAAGGAGGAGCGGTGGTGGCAGTTTGCCCTTCGGCGGTGCGGAATCCTGTGCGCAGAGACCGGCCGTTGCGGCCGCCGCGAGAATCATGTGGATCATGCAGGTTTTCATGGTGCGGTTCTTGGTTGGATTTGCGGTCCCCTTAACCGGGTGACCGGGTGTATCGAAACACCCGATTGTGAACTCCGTATTTGGAACGAAGCGTAAAAGTGTTAAGGGAGTGTAAAATCCATCGCTGATTCCCGGCTGGCGCTGATAAAACCCCCGCATTGATGGAAAACCAAGGCACACCGAAGCTCCTTGTGATTGATGACGACCGGAAGCTCGCCGGTCTTATTCGCGATTATCTCACGCCCATGGGCTATGAAGTCGAGATGCGCCACACCGGGCCTGACGGACTCGCCGAGGCGATCGCGGGAAGCTATCAGGCCGTCATCCTCGATGTGATGCTGCCCGGCATGGATGGATTCGGCGTGTTGAGGGAGTTGAGGAAAAAATCCGACGTTCCCGTGCTGATGCTCACCGCGTTGGGCGAGGAGGCGGACCGGATTGTCGGCCTTGAGATCGGAGCCGATGATTATCTTCCGAAGACGTTCTCATCGCGAGAGCTGTTGGCGAGGCTGCGGGCTGTCACCCGCAGAACGAGAATCCGCGAGGAAGCCGGTGCGGTCCGTGAGCTTTCCGCCGGACCACTGCGGCTCTGTGAGGAAACCCATACGGTGGTGCTCGATGACGGGCCGGTTGATCTAACGGCCTTGGAGTTCGCCATCCTTGCCGCGCTATTGAAGTCGAAAGGAAGGGTGAAGACCCGGGAGAGCCTCATCGAGGAAGTCTCGGCTCGGAGGTTTGATGTGTTCGATCGCTCGATCGACGTGCATGTCTCGTCACTCCGCAGGAAACTCGGCGATGACGCGAAATGCCCGCGTTTCATCCGCACGATCCGCGGCGTCGGCTATTCGCTGACGGAGCCGGAGGCTCCTAACCATTCCATCGCATGAGCCGTTCGCCGAGGTTTCCGCTCATGTTCAAGGTGCTCGGCTGGTTGTTCCTCCACCTCGTGCTTCTAGGGCTGGCCTTTTTCGTTTTCGTGCGCTGGCAGCTGGGTTTGGGGCTGGATTCACTGATCAGCGGCTCGGCTGGTGAGCGGCTTGCCGCGTTTGGTGACACCGTGGTCTCTCGGATCGTGGATCTCCCGCCACGGCGATGGAATGATGAGATCCGTCCGCTTGCCGAGGAACGGAATCTCTCCGCGGCGATCTTCGAACCGGGAAAACCCGACTCGTTTCCCGTTCCGATCCCGCCGAACGTGTTGGAACGCGCGAGAACCTCAATTCCTCTACAACGTGCGGATAGCGGGCCACCAGCAGCAGGCCGGCCCCGTCCCCTCCGGCCATTGCCGGATCATCCCGATGGACGCCCGCGTCCTAGGCGCGATCTGCCGGACGATGAAGGGCCGCCGCCGGAGGACATGCTTCCCGCCAATGATCCGGAATCTCCCTCCGTGTTTCTCCCGAAATGCCGTCCCGTCTTCCTCGTCAAGGGCGGAAACGGCGGCGGATACTGGGCGGGCGTGCTGCTCCACTTGCCGCCGGCGCAGCTTGGGCCGCGTCGCCCGGCGCTTCTGTTAGTCAGGGCCGGGAATCTCAACGGTTCCGGCCTGTTCTTCGATTACCAACCCTGGCTATGGGGCGGCATCGCCGTACTCGCGCTGAGCCTCGCTTTCTGGGCACCCTTTGTTTGGGGGCTCACCCGGTACATCAGGAACCTGAAATCGGCCGCCGATGAAATCGCCTCCGGACGGTTTCAAGTCTCCATCCCCCAGCGTGGCGACGACGAGCTCGGCGAACTCGGCCGCTCGATCCACACCATGGCCGCCCGGCTCGATCACCTCGTCGCAGGGCAGAAGCGATTCCTCGGCGACGCCGCGCACGAGCTCTGCGCCCCGCTTGCGAGGATCCGCACCGGCTTGGGAATTCTCGAAATGAAACTCACCGGCGCGGACTCCGCCGCATTGAACTCGATCGAGGCCGACACCGCGGAACTCGCCACCCTGGTCAATGAAATCCTCTCCTTCTCACGTGCTGGAAACCGTGCGCCCACCCTGCGGCAGATCGAGTTGGACTCAATTGTCCGCCAAACCATCTCCCGGGAGTCGTTGGATGTTGAATGCACGGTTTCCATTCCGGAAGGACTCAAGGTTTTCGCGGATGCCGCGCTGCTCGGTAGGGCCATCGGCAATCTTGTTAGAAACACCGCCGTCCATGTCGGCCCCGGTGCGAAAGTCAACCTCACCGCATCAAGCGAGCACGATCTCATCCGGATCTCGATCTCTGACAACGGCCCAGGAGTCCCGGAAGCTGAGGTCTCGCGCATCTTCGAGCCGTTCTATCGCTTGGACCGTTCCCGCAGCAGGGACACCGGCGGCAACGGTCTGGGCCTCGCCATTGTCCGAGCCGCCGTCGAAGCTTGTGGTGGAACCGTCAGCGCCTCACTGCCGGCTACAGGCGGATTGTGTGTGACTCTCCTCTTGCGCTCCAGCGCTGCTCTGGAATCCCCGACGGATTCGCAACCCTGAATCTACGGTATCCATCGTAGTTAGTCCCGTGGAACGAAACGCGTGGAACGCCCCATCAAAAAAACCTGAAAAAAGATGAGGAAATGGGTTGACGTGTGGGGGATCGGGAG